>JBKJIT010000002.1:0-20386 GCA_046598345.1 Minisyncoccia bacterium
CATTGTTTGTTGCCTTCGTGTTTTATACAGTCACCGTATAAGTATTCGTTTCCTGTTCTCACTCCTAGACGCCGCGTATCTGAATAAAATTTAGTAGAGAAGTAAGTATAGATAATAAAGAAAACCCGCCGGAACGAGTTTTCTCGTTGCGACGGATAGTGTTCAGTAACGGGCAACTTTTTCGGCCTGAACTGCGAAGGAGAAAAGAAGCCCCTCAAAGGCCGGGAAGACCCACATGAGCTCCTCAAAGGCATCCTGTCCATGCCGATCAATCACATGTTGCTGGAGTAGCACCTTCGTACTCCCTGACATTTTGGCGCAGAATTCCTCGGCGCGTTCTTCCGGGTTAACATCGTTGTTTTGGCGATAGTCTGCCAATCCTTGTTTCTGCAGTTCGAGCACTCTTTGATACAGTCGCTCAAGTGCTTGCGTACGAAATCTGCCTTTCATTTTGCCTCCTCAGGTAAGTTTAACCAGTGTTAATTATATATTTAAATAGCATATTTGTCAATAGCTATTTTGCGACGGTCACAGCCTCATCAAATTTAACTGAAAGGAGTTTGGAGACGCCATCCCCTGCCATAGTGACGCCGTAGAGAACGCCAGCGCGTCCCATCGTTTCTCTGTTGTGTGTTATTAAAATGAGTTGGCTCTTTTCTGAGAGTGCAGTGATCATGTCGCCATAGCGCCTTGAGTTTGCTTCGTCGAGTGCAGCATCGGTCTCATCTAGAATTACAAAAAGTGGCGGATTAACCTGACTCATCGCAAAAATAAGCGCGATCGAAGTAAGGGCACGCTCGCCTCCCGAAAGCATTTCGAGCCCGCGCACTCGCTTGTTCGGAAGCTTCACATCGATATCAATTCCCTCTTCAATTTCTTCTTCCACCTCTTCAAGCTCCGCTTCTACGCTTGTGAGTTCTGTGTCCTCATCCTCTTTTTTCTTTGCAACCTTAGGCTTCGTACGCACAAGGAGTGCCGAACCACCACCAAACATGAGTCCAAAGAAGCGATTGAATTCATTGCTTATTTTTTCAATACCAACCACAAACTGCTCATTGAGTTCACGCGTGAGCTCAAGAATGAGAGCCTCGAGCTTTATGACAGACTCATTGAGATCGGTAACTTCACGCACGAGAAATTCATCCCGTTCTTTCACGTCCTTAAACTCTTTGAGAATGTCTTCATTAGAGCCTGCACCCAATTCTTCGAGACGAATTTTCATCTTCTCAAGATTTCTTCGGCGTTCAATCTGCTGCGTACGTGCTTCACTCACAATCGCCTCGTGAGGAAGAGCTACTCCATTTTCATCCTTCACTTCGTATTCAAAATACTGGGATGCAGCGCGACCAAGAAGCGACACCGCTTCTTGGAGCTCACGTTTAAATTCTTCGCGGTCCCGCGTGAGCCCTGCGAGTTCTCGATCAATGTCTCCAAGGAGTGCTGCAACCTCCCGTTGCTCATTCATGATGCTAAACACCTCCCGCTCTGCTTCGCGATTGACTGAGTGTTCTGCTTCAATTGATGCCTTCAGGACCTCGTATTCATCCTGGAGCTTTCGTTCCTCTGCTTCAAAATGCGTGAGCTCTGTATCAAATTCAGATTTTTCTTTCTTAAGAATGAGAAGCTCTTTTTCTTCTTCCGCGCCCTGATTCGTACTTCCCTGCTTATGTGCGGAATTAAGGAGCGAGCCGAGTGCATTCACAATATCGCGAAGCATCCGCTTCAGATACTGAACGTCCTCACCCTGGAGTGCCGTTTCCACCATCTTGGTAATTCCATCGTTCGCTTTCTTGAATTCACTGTACGGAATGGGGTGTTCTTGAACTTCACTTTCACGCTTCAGGCGATCAGTAATTCTACGCTCGAGAAACAATATTTGCCCCTCATGTTGCCCCACCGCGCGGAGTGCGTCCTGCCTAAGTGTCCGTACCTTAGAAATATTTTGCTCAAGTACCACGAGCTCCTCACGCTTCTCGTCTTTCTCCTTACGCGCAAGTTTCTCTTTTGCCGTCTCGAGGAGTGAAAGAAGCTCGGTGCGGCGGTTCTCTGGACCATGCCTTAAAGCCGTAAGTCTATCCGTATGAAATGCAATGTATGAATCTTCGCGTCTTAGATACTCAGCATAAAACGTGGTGAGTTCTCCTTGTAGCTGGATCGATCGTTCAATTTTTTTTACCTGTCGCTCAAGGAACTTAAGATGTGGTGCAACTTCTCTTCGAAGTGATTCTACCTGTGCAATATTTTCACGCGTCTTTGCAAGCTTTCGTTCACTTTCAGCCTTTTTGAATTGATAGACTTTAAGACCAAGGGCGTCTTCAATCATTTCACGACGTTCCTTCGGACTTGCTGAAAGAATTCGGTCTGCTTCTCCCTGTGAAATAATATGGTGTCCTGTCGGACCGATATTCGCCGCAGAGAGTAGCTCCTGGATATCGCGAAGACGCGTGACACTTCCATTTATTGAATACTCATTCGAACCATCGCGGTTCACGACACGTTCAACCGTAATTTCATCGAAATCTATAGGAAATACTTTCTTCCCATTTCGCTCTTTGTTTTCAAGCGTTATGGCAACTGATGCACGATTCGAGCGTGACACACTTTCCGAGCCGTTAAAGATGAGGTCTTCTCCACGCTTCCCTCGCATTGATTTAATGGACTGCTCACCGAGTACAAAACGAAATGCCTCTGCAACATTCGATTTCCCTGAACCATTTGGCCCCACGATTGCAGTAATGGATGTAGAAAATTCAAGCTCGCCTTTTTTTGCGAATGATTTGAATCCGTTTATCGTGAGAGCCTTAAGGTACATAATTATCGAAGGACCACACCGTAAATATCTGCAGATCCCGAAGAATCACAGACGGTTTTCCAATTCCCAGTTCCAGTACGCTCAAATGTTGCATAAAGGACTTTTACCGTCCCTCCCCCTAGTGGACATGAGTAATTAGAATTATAGACGTATTTATAGGTGGCATTTCCTGGACCTCGTGGATCTTTTGGTACAGATGGCAAATACGGAAGAATCAATGTATCCAGCGGCCCGCCCTCACCTACAGTTACCCCGCTACTATAGGAAGCACCACTTGGATACACCACACTATTCGCATCTTTATACAGTCGTAACGCAAGTTGAATATTTCCAATATCATTGATACGTGCGGTATCTCGAGATTTCTTCCGTACTTCCTGAATCTGTGGCATTGCAATCGCAGCAAGCACAGCAATGATACCAACGGCAACGAGAATCTCTACGAGCGTAAAACCTCTCCTTTTAAAAGAATATTCCATTCCACTATGGTATCACGGGGATCTTATGGAAAACTCACTAATTCCACTTGAAATCAAGACGAAGATGGTCAATTTTGCTTCTTTGTAGAAGAAAAATTGACAGACCAGAAGGTATAATCGCTGCGCTCATTACCTTCTAGGCCACAAAGTAGATGAGGCCGCAGAATAACTCCTAGTAGCTCCAATTCTTTGCTTCAATAGCTTTCTCTGCTGCCTCCTGCTCAGCCTCCTGCTTTGCCTGCCCTTTTCCTTCAGCAATTTTTTCCTTTCCAAGAAATACTCCAACGGTGAAAATGCGATTATGATCTGGCCCTACTTGGCTTAGCGTCTCATAGCTCGGAGTGATGCTCGTGTGCTCCTGTGCAAGTTCCTGGAATCGACTTTTCGCATCCTGCCACAGTCGCTTTGCAACAATCATGTCTGTTTGATCAAAAAGCTGTGCCGCAATAAATTCTTTTGCACACTCGTAGCCTTGATCCAAGTAGAGTGCTCCAATAATCGCTTCGAAGGCATTTGCGAGAATGTAATGGCGTGCACGCCCAGTGTCTCGCTCCTCACCTTTTGAGAGGAGGAGGTAGTCGTTGATGTGAAGCTTAATCGCTGCCTCAGCAATCGAGATTGTGTTTACGAGTGCTGCACGTATTGCGGTCAGTTCTCCTTCCGGCTTTGCTGGATACTTACCAAAGAGGAAATCTGTAACAACAAGTTCAAGGACAGCATCTCCGAGAAACTCATACCGTTCGTTGTGCTCATGCGTTGCTTCCCTGTGCTCGTTCAAATAGGAACGGTGTGTCACCGCCGTGAGAAGATGCGTCTTATCAACAAAAACCACCCCGAGACGCTTCTCAAGGGATTCAAGTGCCACTCCAATATGTGAGGTGTCCGTCATGGGGCTAGCCTATCACAGAGTTTAGGAAATTAGAAACACTACTCTGCAACGTGATTCTTGGGATCGAACATGTCCGCAAGCATTTGTACATTTGGAAACACACCAAGATTTTTTGCTTCTTCAGAGTTCACAAACAGAAATGCGACACACTCATCAGAAGGTGTGAAGTTTAGATTTTCAACAACAACTTCAAAAAGTACATTTGCAATCCATATGTCCGCATCCTTTTTCTGCTGTGTTAGAAAATAACTTGGCTGGGAAGCAATGGTTACTGCCTCAAGACCCATTTCTTCCATAAGTTCGCGCCGCATGCATTCTGGTGCAGACTCTCCCCAATCGAGCCCGCCACCGGGCAATTCCCATTTACCACTATCTTCTTGCACTACGAGAAATTTTGTACGAGTTTCGTCGAGAATGAGTGCTTTGATACTAATTCTGTAAAAGCAATTTGGTATTGTTGGGTTCATAGGGTGTAAGAATAACAAGAAGAATTTATATTGCAAAACAAGAAAATAAGTAAAATTAAGATGAGTACGAGGAAACAAGAAAAATCTAGAAAGCTACGTGAAGCCTTTTTCAGTCGAAAATAATTGAGATAAGTGCGCGGCGTGAGAAGCGAATACTTGGAGCTTCGCAAGACCTTGAGCAGTCTTTGCGAAAGGTATACCGTTCCTGTAAGGAACAAACAAACTGACATGAGCCGTACATAACGTACGGTGAATGTCATTTTGTGAAGTTCAACAAAGTAATTATCCTATTTCCTTGAAACTAACATGGTGACAGCTTTAGTGACGATCGGGAGAATATCCTCGTAAAAATTCAACTCCAAAATCTCAGCAACCCTAAACCACTGCGCCCCATCGAGCCCACCCTTCTTCTCAAGTGTCGTTTCAGTGAATGGAGAACGGGCAAGGAAATAGTGCACTTGCTTTCGAACTTTTCCTACTTCAGGTTGGGACGCAATGTACTCATTGTCTCCAAGCTCTGCTTCGATCTCAATATCAAGTCCCATTTCCTCTTTAATCTCTCGAATTGCTCCGGTCTTCACATCCTCGTTTGGCTCAATCTTTCCTTTCGAGAGCGTCCAATGGCCAAAAATATCGTGCACAAGTGCAAGGTAAATATCGTTCTCATGTTCTGCATAGACGACAGCTCCGGCGAGTCGTTCAATCGGCATTTGCTCATACGGCACTTCCTTCTTTTTGCGCTTTGAACTCTCATCCTTGCCTGGCTCACCGATCTCTTTATATACCGCTCCGAGTACGCCGTTAATAAACTTGCTCGAGTTCTCCCCGCCGAATTGCTTCGCGAGTTCAATGGCTTCGTTTATTGCTACTTTAGCTGGCACCTCATTTCGATTAGAAAAAAGAAGTTCAAAAAGCCCCAATCGTAAAATATTCCGATCAACGGGTGAAATGCGATCAATTGGCCACTCCGGGGCTGCCTTCCCTATTATTAAATCTAGTTCTGGTTGCTTCCCCAAAATACCGTCGAGAAGCTTCATCATAAATGGTGTGTCTGCTTTGTTCGGCGCAAATTCAGCGATGTTGCGCTCGAGTACAGTACCCACCGCATTTTTTTCTACTCCATTTAAATCCCACTCAAAGAGTGATTGAAGAACGATTGATCTCGAAAGATGTCTATTTGCCATAAAATAATGAACTAATGAACCTGGCGTTATTGTAGCATACGACAAAACCCTTTTCATAAGACTGCAACCGCCCTGTGTAAAAATAACTGACCGCCGGACACAAGTCCGGTGGTCAGTTATTTTTGAGTTTCAAATATTACGCTTCGTCCTTCTTTGTCTTCTTAGCCTTCGCTGGCTTCACCTCCTTTTCTTCGGCCTTAGTCTCTTCTGCCTTTTCCTCAGCCGGAGCTGGGGTTGTTGCGCCTGATTCAACTTTGATGCGCTCTTTCTTATCCTTCATGCGTGATTCTCGCTTTGCCTTCTGTGCAGCAAGATCCATAACCTGACGGCCATTGTAATATCCACATTCGAGGCACATGTGGTGTGGTCGGTGATTCGCTCCGCAGTGAGTACACTTTGAAAGCGTAGGCGCAGTGAGCGCGTGATGTGAACGGCGGTTCCCTGTGTGAGACCGCGTATGTCGCATTCGTATAACCATAGTGCGAGAACTATATCAGATATTCCGGGAAAAGCAATTAACTCACCCTCCTCCCGCTTTAGGCCTCTGTTAGGCCATATTTTTGCCTTATTTCACACCAGAAACAGGAGAGACAGAGAAGGAACGACGATGCACTGGGCTGAGACCGTGGAGGTGAATCGCTTGCCTGTGCGCAATGGTTCCATAACCTTTATGAGCTTCAAAACCGTAGTGCGGATACTTCCTTGCAATCTTTTGCATATGATTATCGCGCGTTACTTTTGCCAAGATCGAGGCCAAGCCAATGACCTTTTCTTTTGCATCTCCTTTTATGATCGTTTCTTGATATAGATACTCTTTGGGTGCAAGGAGGAGTCCATCGAGCTTTACATAGACAGACATCGGATCGAGGTCGAGCTTTTTAAGCGTGCGTTCGATACCGAGAAAAACACTCTGGCTCACATTGATGCGATCGATTGTGCGATGCGAAATGAGCACGACAGAAAAATCAATGAGTTTCTTAGGTTTGAGTACATGAGCGGCCCAAAAAATCGCTTCGCGATTTTTCGGGCTCACCTGCTTCGAGTCATTCACTCCAGGAAGTAAATTCCAATCAAAATCAACCGGAACCATGGCAGCTCCTACTGCTACAGGGCCGGCAAGTGGTCCTCGTCCTGCCTCATCTACGCCAATAAAATGCGTGATTCTCTTTTCCATCCATCTACTATACAATGACTTACCTATGGACTCACCTCAGGGACCGAAAGCCGCATTCGTCCACCTCCACACCCATTCGCACTATTCCCTACTTGGTGCGCTTCCGACCACAAAAGAGCTCGTTAGGGCGGCAAAAGCATGTGGCATGCCTTCCCTCGCACTCACCGATAATGGAGCGCTTTACGGTGCAATTGATTTTTACGGTGCCTGCGCTAAAGAAGATATTAAGCCCATCATCGGTATTGATGCGTACCTCGCACCAAGGACACGCTTTGAAAAGGATGGCGGTCAAGACAGACCGCATGGCCGCCTCGTTCTTTTGGCGAAAAATAATATTGGGTACAAGAATCTTATTAAGATTGTGACGGAGTCGTACGTCACGGGTTTTTACTATCGTCCTCGGATTGATCACAACCTTATAGCGGAGTACGCACAGAATTTAATTTGCATCATTCCTTCTTTTAGCGGCGAGCCGGTTCTAGCGCTTAAAGAAGACAATCTCGAAAAAGCAGGAGCATCCCTCGATTGGTATAAAAATGTATTTGGAGACAACTGCTACCTCGAAGTAACGCATCATCATGAAATTGCTGGACACGAGGTGCTCCAGGAGAAAATTATTGCTCTTGGGAAAAGGTCCCAAACGCCACTCGTCGCGGCGCATGATGTCTATTACCTGAAGAAGAGTGACCACTTGGCTCGCGAGACAATGCTCAAAATTCAGCATGGGGGTGTGGTAGACACCGCTGACAGCCATGGTGACCTGGCTCCAGATTTTTCGTTCATTGATTCCGAGACTGCTGTAAAGCTTTTTAAAGACACCCCTGAAGCGCTCGCGAATACTCTCAAAATCGCCGATGCATGTAACGTCGAAATGAATCTTGGAAAGACCTGGTACTTCCCTGATTACAAAATCGAGAGCGGCAAGGAACCTGACGATGAACTTGAAACGCTTGCGACAGCTGGGGTGTCCTGGCGCGGTCTTTCGCTTGACGACGCTACCGTGCGTGACCGACTCGAGCACGAGCTCAAGGTTATCAAGATGAAGGGGTACGCAAAGTATTTTCTTGTCGTGGGCGACCTCATACGAGAGGCGCGCGAGCGAAAGATTCTCACGACCATTCGAGGTTCGGTTGCAGGATCCTTAACGACGTACGTTCTTGGAATTACTAATGTAAACCCACTTGAGTACCGACTTCCGTTTGAGCGATTCCTGAACCCAGAGCGACCGTCTGCTCCTGATATCGATATGGACTACGCGGACAATAGGCGGGACGAAATTATTGATTATGCGCGCGCGAAGTATGGTGCTGACAAGGTTGCTCAAATCGGCACCTTTGGAACCATGATGGCTCGTGCTGCAGTTCGTGATGTCGCGCGCGCCTTAGGTCACCCCTATTCCACAGGCGACAGAATCGCAAAGCTTATTCCGATGGGAAGTCAGGGATTTCCGATGACGATTGAGCATGCACTTGAAATAGAGCCGGACCTTAGAGAACTATACAAAAAAGATCCTGAAACAAAAGAAGTTATTGATCTCGCTGTTCAGATTGAAGGACGCGTGCGACACGTTGGTGTGCATGCTGCAGGCGTCGTGATTGCGCCGACTGCCCTTACTGATTATGTCCCTCTTCAGCCCGACCCCAAGACCGGAAAACTAATCACCCAATACGAAATGCATAGCGTGGGAGAAGACGGCGTTGGACTGCTTAAGTTCGACTTTCTCGGTATCAAAAACCTCTCCATTCTTGCGGAGGCAGTTCGCCGCGTGCGCGTCATTCATAAGATTGAAGTCGATATTGAAAACGTACCAATCGACGACGTGAAAACATATGAGATGCTTGCACGCGGCGAAACGATGGGACTTTTCCAGTTAAACGGAAGCGGCATGACAACCTTCCTCAAACAACTCCGCCCAACAAATATCCATGATATCAACGCCATGGTCGCGCTCTATCGTCCTGGACCAATGGAATCTATCCCTCAATACATTGAGCGTAAGAACAACCCCCAGCTCGTGGCGTACCTCGATCCCCGTCTCGAAAAAGTGCTTGATCGCTCCTATGGTGTCATCACCTATCAAGATGACGTCATGATGATCGCTCGTGAACTAGCGGGATACTCCTGGCTTGATGCCGACATGCTTCGTAAAGCCATGGGAAAGAAAATTCCTGCAGTGATGGAAGCTGAGAAAGAAAAACTCCTCAACGGATTTCAGTCATACGGAAAGCTCTCCCGAAGTCTCGCAGAGAAACTCTGGAAACTCATTGAGCCTTTTGCGGCGTACGGGTTCAATAAAGCCCACGCAGCAAGCTATGGCCGTGTCGCATACCAAACGGCCTACATGAAGGCAAACTTTCCCGTTGAATACATGTCAGCTGTTCTTACTGCTGATGCGGGCGATACCGAAAAAATCGCAGAAACGATTCATGAGTGTGAGCACATGGGAATTGAAGTGCTTCCGCCAGACATTAACGAAAGCTTTTCACCCTTCTCGGTTGTTCCTGCTAGGAAATCCCTCGAAACTCATTCGAACCAAAATCTAGAGATGCAAGGCGCGAAGGATTTTTCGAAGGAGACGTATAGCAATACGGTGACTGAGAAAAATCCTGAAGCAACAAAGCAGCTCGACGATTTTCGTTCAAATGAAGCAAAAATCCGATTTGGACTGACAACAATCAAGAACTTTGGCGAAGGAATTGCTGACGCCATTATTGAAGAGCGTAAGGAGAATGGTCTCTTTACGTCGCTAAGCCAATTCCTCAGTCGTATCACGAACAAAAATCTCAACAAAAAATCTCTCGAGGCACTCATTATGGTGGGGGCGTTTGATCGTTTTCATGACAGAGGACTCATGCTCGCAAACCTTGAGCGTCTTCTTGCGTACAACAAAGAGCACACAGCGAGCAAACACTCGGCTCAAGATTCGCTGTTTGGAGCAATCAGCACACCTGCATTTCACGAGCTAGTGCTTGAGGGCACACATGTAGCAGGCAAAATGGAAAAGCTCCTTTGGGAAAAGGAACTCCTCGGCGTGTACGTTTCAGGCCATCCACTTGATGATTACAAGAGTGAACTCGAATCACGACCAAGTATTGAAAAGATTAAACAGGATAGCAGAAATGGTATTCCGGTCGTCACCGCTGGCATGGTTGGCCCAATCCGTGAGCTCCTCACCAAGAAGGGCGAGCGTATGGCATTTATTGAGCTCGGCAACCACACCCACACCATTGAAGTTGTCGCTTTTCCAGAGATATACCGAAGCAATATAGAGTTCATTCGAAGTGGTACGTGCGTAGCGGTGAAAGGAAAACTTTCGATACGAAATGATGAAGCGACTATCGTCCTTGAAAAACTCAAGCCTCTAGAGCTAGTTCCAAAAAATCCCACTTCCGGAGGTAGTTGAAGTGAACAATTGACAGCCCGTCTTTACGGAGGCCGGACCTCCGTAAACTGACCTCCGTAGACTAACTCTAATTTGGGGCACCATTCTATAAACTGATTGACAATCTCCTACTCCGCGTTAGGATAAGAACCACTAGAAAACGTGACGGCTACCATCCGTCAGCCTGGGACACTCAGGCGCCCACAGCCCAATCTAGCGCACAAAGTGTCGAGCCAGTATCTGGCTCGGAAACTCGGTGGAACCGCGGATTTGCGAGAAGCAAAGATCGTCCGAGCAAAAATACGACTCCTGTCGTATTTTTGCTCGGACGTTTTTTAAATGAGCAAACGAGCGCAAGCGACTATTGCGAATTTATGTCCCAATTTGTTCTACCCAGAGCAAATTGCTGGACGAAGGAAGTGTAGAGGCCTATTACTAATCTATCTACTTATAAAATTCTATGGACGAAAAACCAGCAGACAATCTTGCGGAACGCGATCATAAGCGACTTGGGCGTGAACTTGACCTTTTTACGTTCTCCGATGCAGTCGGAAAAGGTCTACCACTCTTTACACCTCGCGGTGCTCTCATACGACGTGAACTTGAACGGTTTATTGTCGACGAGGAAATAAAACGAGGCTATTTGCATGTCTACACACCTGATATAGCAAAGATTGATCTCTACGAAAAATCTGGACATTATCCGCATTACAAGGATTCAATGTATGCGCCTATTGTAATTGATGATGAGCAGTTCATGCTTCGTCCCATGACCTGCCCGCATCATTTTGAACTCTATCTCTCAAAGCCGCGCAGTTATCGTGAGCTTCCAATGCGAATTGCTGAACTTGCAAAACTCTACCGCTACGAGCAATCCGGAGAGCTCATGGGACTCCAACGAGTACGTACATTCTGTCTCTCTGATGCACATATCATCTGTAAAAATGAGGAGGAGGCCATAGTTGAAGTAGGAAAGGCACTTGATCTTATTCAGTACGTGGGAGAAGTCCTTGGCCTTACGCTTGGTAATCAATACCGTTTCCGCCTCTCACTCGGCGACAGAGCAAATACTGAGAAATATTACAAAAACGATGAGGCTTGGGAAAAAGCAGAAGACCTACTTAGAAAACACCTCGTCTCGCGTGGTTCAGAATTTGAAGAGGCAAAAGACGAGGCTGCGTTTTACGGACCAAAGATTGATGTGCAGATGAAAAACGTGAACGGAAAGGAAGATACCGCTTTCACCGTGCAGTACGACTTCTGTATGACGGAACGTTTTGATCTCTCCTACATTGCACAAGACGGCACAAAGAAACGGGCATTCGTGGTACATCGCTCTTCAATCGGTGCAATTGAACGTGTGATGGCATTTCTAATTGAACATTATAATGGCAACTTCCCACTCTGGCTTTCACCGGAACATATTCGCATCCTTCCGGTCTCAGAAGCGCATGCAGAATACGCAAGACAGGTCCACGAGGAACTCAAAGCTATTGGGATTCGTGCGTCGCTCGACGATAGCAATGATTCTCTTGGTAAACGAATCAGGAACGCAAAGACTGACCGGCTTCCCTACTTCGTCGTAGTTGGTGACAAGGAAGTTGAAGCGAAGAATGTAACTCTCGAATCGAGGGATGGAACCTCAGTTCAGATGTCACTTAGTTCTCTTGCGAACCATCTCCTTGTTGAGATCGACACAAAGAAGATATAGCGTGAATACCAAAAAATCCCGCCTCACGGCGGGATTTTTTGCATCGTTGCTTGTTATTTAAATATTTAGGGTTTAACCCCTAAATAAATTTAGAGCTGAACATACAAAAACCCGCGGCCCATAGGGCCGCGGGTTTTTTGAATGTTAATAAAATCTAATTACTTCAAAAGTGACATGAGTTTTTCCTTGTTCACAACAACCCATCCGTTCTCAGAAGGATACGTTGCTTTTGCAAGTTCAACAACTCGGTCGAGAATTTCCGCTTGCTCAGCGATATCCGTCTTTTGTCCCGAGATAAATCGAATCGCATCGCTCGAGAGGAGAACACGTGCAGCATGTGCGCGGTTCTCAAGGAAGGAGAAGGTATCATCCTCCCCAACTTCCTTTGCTTCATCCTCGTCTACACCCTGCGCTGCATAACCTTGAGCAGCACCAATCGATGCAACTGGAAGATTTGAAGGCACAGTCGCAACTCCGTACGCTGCATATTCTGCAGGTTCGTCAGTCACGATAGTACCGAGCGCTGGACCTGCATGTGCAAGTTCCTGACGCCGCATACTGAAACCAAATACGGTTCCATCCTTAAGCACGAGAACGTAGGCAATACCGAGTCCCCAAAGCGCGAGAAGTGTGTAGAACACCGTCGTTAGGAATGGACCAGCATCGAATCCAGTATATGGAACGCTCGAAAGTGAAATACCAGCAACGAGCGGAGTCTGTGAGCGAGTGCTTGAAACACTTACGCCATCTACGTTGATGTCAACGGTACAATCTCGTGTTCGGCTACCGCGGTACGCCGTAAGTGTATATGAGGTTGAACGTGTTGGTCGCACGGTGACAGAATCCTTATCAGGATTAATATCATCGTCATCGTTATCACGAGTATCAACTATTTCATTCCCACGGTTATCCTTGATACGTATATCGTTCGTTCGAGTATTCTTCCATGAGAGGGTTACCTTATCTCCTGCACTGATCTTCTTATCTGAAGCAGTAAATACACAGCGTGGAGCACTTGAACCTCCTCCACCGCCCCCTCCGCCACCATCGCTTTCAGTATTAACGGTTACCTGACATGTATCAGAAGCTCCATTTTTCGTTGCAGTAAGAGTATAGGTAGTGTCATTGTCTATACGGACAGACGCGTTTCCATCCTGAGCTACCGTTCCAACACCATTGTTAATTACAACAGTATCAGCATTCGTGGTCTGCCAGTTAAGCGTTACGTTATCTCCACGTCGTACAGAAGAATCACTTACAGTGAATGCATCACACTTCGGTACGATTGCATTTGGCCGAATAGTAACTGGTGCTTCACAAGTTTTAGTTTGTGTTCCCTTTGTAAGCGTAAGAATGAAATTGGTATCGGCTGTAACGTTCACCAATCGTGATCCATCTTCTGTAACTGGTCCGATGCCATTATTAATGACGATGGTATCAGCACCTGTTGTCATCCAATTAAGAGTAGTCTGACCCGCTGCAGTAAGCGTGCTCGGTGATGCTGAGAATGCATCACAATTAAGCGCGGGTTCTGGTTCTTCAACCACAATTGTCTTGATACACGTAACTGTCTGACCATTTCCGATAGCGGTTAGTGTATAGGTTGTGTTCTGCGTTGGTGAAACAACACGCGAACCATCAACAACCACACTCCCATTATCGAGGGTTACTGTGCTGGCATAGGTTGTGTCCCACGTAAGAGTTGATGATCCGCCTTTAACAATAGAGCCTTGACTTGCGTTCAACTCACAAATTGGTGCAGGGTTTTGTGTAGTGATAACAGTAACTGTATCGCTACATGTAACTGTCTGACCACTCGAGCTCTGACCCGTAAATGTATAGGTAGTTGTCTGCGTTGGGTTAACTGTCTTCGTTCCATTAGGAATTGTGACAGAACCAATACTTTGATTGTTTTGACTAAGTGAACCACCACTCACATTATTACTTGTCCATGAAAGTACAACTGCTCCGCCTGCAGTTACCTGCTCGGTATTAGCCTGAAGTGTACACACCGGAACAACTGGAGTGACCGTATTCGGTGCACAGGTATTGTACTGAAGTCCACAGAATTGATTGTCATTAGGACCAGTCGTGCTAACCATATGCGTCCCCGTTGGACATGAGTTCATTCCCTGTCCCTGGTACCAGATATTGTTACCCTGCCACACTGGAATACACGCAGGTGCATTTGTTACGTTAATAGTTGCTGAACAGTCATCCTGAAGACGCGGAGAGAAATCGAGATTATCGAAGAGTGTTCCGTAGTACGTCTTTGATACTGTTGGGTTAATAGTCATTGAACCGCCGAGCACTGAAAGATTTCCAAGTCCACCAACCGTAAAGGTTGAGACATTATTGTCGTATCGGTTCGTCGTCCATGTCAGCGTTACTGGCTCACCCGAAGCAACAGAGGGCTTACTGAATGTTATTTCACATCGGAGTGGCACGTAGTAACAGAGCGCGCTACGAGTTCCTCCATTAGATCCGTCACAATACCAGTGATGGTCACCATTTGGCTGAATCACTGCTGTTGTAGGTGATCCTGAAACACATGAATCAATTACTGTACTACACACACCATTTACTGGAGCAGGAGTTGCAGTCACTGTTGCTGGAGTGTAGGTACAAAGATTACTTGTTGCTCCATTATTTGTTCCATTACAGTACCAGTGATAACTTCCGTCAGACTGTCGGTTGTTTACACCAAGGTTTCCTGAAGCACATGAGTTCGCAGTAGTTCCACACACACCCGCAGTCGGAGTAGGTGCAGTTACTGCTGGGGTGTAGGTACACAGGTTGCTTGATGCTCCACCGTTTGCACTGTTGCAATACCAATGGTAACTGCCATCAGGTTGGATGTTATTTACACCAAGAGTTCCCGAAAGACATTCATTTGGGTTACGTAGGTCGCACGAACCAGCCGTTGGTGGTACGTAGACACAGAGTGCGCTACCTGATCCGCCATCACGTCCGTCACAAATCCAATGGAATGATCCATCTGGTTGCTCAGTATTAGATCCGAGGTCTCCTGATGCACAGGTATTCTTTGCAGTTCCACACATTCCAGAAACTGGTGAAGTACCACTTGGTGATTCACCAGTACCACCAGTAGTCGAACCACCTGTCGTACTGCCGCCTGTAGAGCCTCCGTCAGTACAGCAACCAGACCCGGAAGTTCCACCACTTGTTCCGCTTCCGTCATCACCCCCAGTTGAGCTTCCTCCTGAAGTGCCTGAACCTGAATCTCCTCCAGATGTATCTCCACCAGATGAACCGCTACCATCGTCCGCCTTTACAAAAAGCGCCATGAGTGATGGTCCACTTGTGTGCTCGTTAACGTCACTAATAAAAGGAAGTACAGCAAAAAACGCGATGGCTGCGATTACAATCGCAAAAATCGCATATTTGAATGCGTCGGTCTTGGTAATTATTGTTTTCATATTAATTTTCATGCTTCTAAATACTCGCACCTACACCCTATGTACGCGTGAGTATCGAAAGAAAGAAAAAGATGTTGTGATGGCCGTACAAAGTACGACCATCACGCGATCAGTGGTATACAGCTCTTCTCGCTGCTTGAAAGAACTACTTCCGGGAGATAGTCGGGATGATAACCCGCTTTTCCTTGATCTCCTTGTAATACTGGAGATTGTTCGGACCAATCCATAGACCCGGTTGAATTTCCGGATTGCCCGTCGGAAACGGATAGCCATCCGTGTTTTCGGGACAGATGAGAATCCACGTGTCCTTGGTGATGAGATCGTATGAAACAACGATCCCCACGCCGACTGCATCGTCACCTGCGGTTTCAACTTGAAACACCTTTGAGGGTGCTCCGAGAGTTGAACCATCGGGCCGCATCGTCTTCGGGGCTGGATAGTTCCGAGTGACGTCCAAGACTTTCGTCGACTTCACCAAGTTCCTACCGTTCACCTGAATTCCAGTGGTTTCTCCGACCACCGCTTCGTTGATGTTCCAAAGAATGTAGGTCACCTTTTTCGGTTTCCCCGCATCCAGCTTGTCCTTCTGCGTCTTTGGATACATCCAACCATCCCTCCAGAGGTCACTGCCGAGGTTCCGGGCGAGTTCCGCATGGACTTTCCGATTCAGATCCTTTCGCTGTTCCGGCGTGATCCTCGGATCATTGAGGAGACGCTGGAACTCATCGATCTGCGTGGTGAACGTGTTACCATCCTTCCACGCGAAGCTTATGGTGCGAAATTCGAGGCGCGGTACCTCTTGCTTCGCTTGCACCGGTTGTTTTGCATCACCCTTTTGAGATGAAGCAGCCGCCGGTGCAGTAGCTTCGTGGATCGTTTGCTTCAGCGTTCCACAGCCTGCCGCCAGAATACTGGCGAGCAGGACCAACACGATTTTCCTGAAATTCATTAGATGCTCCTTCAAGTTGTGTCGGTGGACAGCGGAGCTGTCCACCGACGTGGTTGCGATCTAGTTGCGTTTTTGACAACACCCCGTTACTTCTGGGGGATCGTCGACCGGCATCACGCGCCTTTGGGGCGCAGGTTTTACCGGTTCAGGCTTCGACTGAGGTGCGGGAGCCGGCTGCAGCGTTGGTGCAAGGGGTGCTTTGGGATGTTCACACATTGCCCTCATACCGCCATGCTCACCAGCACATTGCCACTCGTACTTTTCGGCGGACTCGCGATACCACGTAAATCTGCCTATTCGACAGACATTCGGGCCTTCGCCACATGCTCCGTCGATCGGTTTTGGTAGAGCAGGTGCAGGCAGAGGAATTTCAAACCGTGCAAGCGGGCTGTTTCCACAGCCACCTGCAAGAATGAATTTCGTCCCTTCATACCACCCAACTTCACCCGCGTACGCCTTGCGGCCATATCCGCCAGTGAGATCGAGTCGATACCCCTTTCCTTGCTTCTCCATCCGCGACATCACCGTCGTCCCTTCCGGCATTTTTCCAGCCTTTAGGGTCGGCAGGTATCGCGGTAGATCCTGTACACTTGCCACACTGCCATCCGCTCTCTTGATCGCGGCGAAGAAATCATTCGGGGTTGCGTAAGCATCCCGAACGCTTCCATTGCCGGAAGGATCCTTTTTCAAGGACTCTTCAATGCGTGCGGCCAATTCCGTTGGTGTAAGGTTTTTTCCCTTCTTCACCATCGGAAGTCCTTGCGATGTCACACTTACCTTCTTCGTCGCCGACTTTTTCGCATGTGCGAGAGCTGGTTTCGAAGGAGGTGCTACAACGGTTGGAGGCGATGTTGGCAGCACCGTTGAGTTCACGATCGGAGTAGTAACAACTGCAGGAGTTTGCGGCTTGAGTGCTGCTACCATTTCTGCAGTCGTCATTATGCCTTTCGCCTGAGAATCAGCTGCCTTTGGCGCAAACTGAGAAGCTTGATTTGCAAGGGCTTCGTCAGCTTTTGCTTTCGCGGCAGCTTTTTCAGCAGTGGCTTTCGCTGCGTCCGACAAGACATTCTGCTTGGCAGCTTCCGCGATGGCTTTCGCCTTCGCATCATCAGCCTTGTCCGAATTAGCAGTCGCCTTGTCTGCTGCTTTTTCGGTTGATCGAGCATCCTTCTTGGCGTCGAATGCGGTGATCTTCTCCTGACAAGCTTTTCCGCTGTACGTGTTGAACTCAGTGAAGAGCGGCTTTACGCTGCAATGCCATGAGATTCTCAACCAGTCCGGCGTGAATAAGTAGAGGAGCAAAACGGTAACAAGTACGAGAAGTCCGAGTCCACTGTGAACTCTTCTTCCGGGCACTCGTACCATGCCGTAAATAAATGCGAGGACGACGAGGCCTACAGCGAACCAAAACAGGAGAGCTCCGACGCTGACGTCGAAAACCCACATCACTAGCCACACGAGGAAGCCAGCTCCAATGAGGCCTGCCAAAACCCATGGCCAGCGACGCTTTTCATCCTCATTACCATCGAGGTAGCCTCCGTTACGCAGTTCTTCGCGACCGAGATCACGACTCATGTTTACCCCTTTCTTTAGATTGTAAAATTGCAAAGAACTACATCCGTCTCTTTAGCTTATGAAAGCTAAAATCACAGACGATTTCTTAGAAGTAAGTCGCAAAAAGCGACTTCCATACAAGAAGCCATCAATGATCAATATTATTTCTGGGAGCCGTTTACACCAGACCTCGTTATATCAAAGACGTGGGGACAAAGGAACTATTACCTGACATTTTACCTTATATATCTATTTTTGTCAATAAGCTCGCTTTTTGTGCTTTTACGCATCCGCAACCACAATTGGATACGATTCAATAAGTGTGGATTCCACAACAAAACGATCATCCTTACTTCCGAAGGAATTACAGGTCGCAAGAGTAAGTTTTGCTACTCCCTGCTCTATTTTCACTTCTGCATCTGACGCAAGAGCTTTATACATGCGATCTACACGATACACGTACTCCGTGTCGCTCGAACGAAGTCGGATCGTGTCCCCCCACTTAAGGTCCTGAATACCGTTAAATGCCTGAAAGTTTTTATTAAACACTTTCGGTAGGTAGCTTGAGTGACCTAGAAGAAAGATGGTTCCTGTATTTTCGAAATCAGCTGAATCAGGGTGACGCACCACACCCTCAAGGAGCGCCGCATCAAGAGCTGCCACGCTCGTTGAATCGGGGTTCAGTACCTCAACCTCACGCTTCTCGAGCGAATCAAAGATAATGGTGAGTGGGAATGGATCCACATATTTTTGCTCTTCAGGTTCAACTTCAGCGATTGTTTCTGCCACGGTTGTCGTAGGAGTTTCAACAATTACCTCAGCATTGGTTCCAGGCTTTTCAGGAAGAAAATCAATTGCAAAAAAGAATCCATACGTGAGCGAAAGCACACCGATAAACACGAGAAAGAATACCGCGATTTGCTCGCGCCTACTTTGAAAGAGTGCTGTGTGATTATGTTCTAAATGCTCCATGAAATTGAGAGAATCGGTGTATATATAATACCTTATTTTACAGTTTTGTCAACTGGTCTTATTTCCGGTACAGGTCTAGAATGCCCAATAGCATATCTAAAAGTCCCTCATACTTCGTTGCACCGCATTCAGAAACGCTCATCGTATCTTACATACGTCTCGCATTTCCTCATTTTGCGTGCATCGTCTGCAGAACTTTTATACATGCTCTTGCACTTATATTCCAGTGTAGTTGACATCTGGTAGATTATATGGTAATATAGAAGTATTATGAATGAAACACAGAATTCTCGAACCGCAGCAATAAAAACCCTTGCCATTATTGGCTTTTTTGTGCTTATCGCACTTCTCATCTGGTTCCTCATTCAGGGGCTTCGAATGGTGCCTGGCGCATTTTCTTCCCTCGCGAACATTGCGGAGAGTATTCAAAACTATCGCCCAACTAAGGAGCTCACGCTTGCAACAGAGAAAAGTGTGGTTGTGGCTGGTGAATCATTCCGAATCTCGTGGACGGATCTTGAAAAGAAAGGTACTTACGAATTTACTTATACCTGTACTGACGGCATTACGCTCCAGGTACGTGGTGTTGAAAACGAGCTCATCACTATTCCCTGTACTGAAAAGCTCTCGCTCCCAGAGGATGTAAATGGTTTATTTGTTACGGTTACTTCAGCAACACAACGATTTGTGGATGTGCCATTTATGGTGACATTCAAAGATGCGACAGACGAGACTGCGCGTGAAAGCCACGCAAAGGTTACGGTTGTAAATGCAACCATTCCACTTGCAGTAAATACTGGAACAGGAACTGCAACATCTACCGATGCAGAACCAGAAACTCCTGTCGTAGTAGTGAAGCCTGTGGTAATGCCTAAGCCAACAACGAGTGGAACTGGCTCACAAGGAGCTGCAGCAGTAACTGCAAAACCTACTGTGCAGCAAACATTTGTATCGTATTACCCTGTTTCTGATCCTAATGGATTTGTAGATCTCAAAGTCTCATACCTCGGCGTAGGTGAAATGAATGGCAACACATTTATTCCAAAGTCTTCATTTGATCGTAGCGAGCGAAATGGGCTCAAGTTCGAAGTGAAGAATATTGGTACGAAGACATCTGGTACGTGGACCTTCAAGACGACCCTTCCTTCTGGACAGGAATATGAGTCTTCACCTCAGGTGGCACTTAAGCCAAACGAGCGCGTTGAATTCACTCTTGGCTTCAACTTTGATGCAGGTGACGACGATAGTAAGGTTACCGTAAAAAGTACAGTCTACACAAAGGAAGATTCGAAAGAATCAAACAATTCATTCTCATGGGTTGTGAATACAGTCCGGTAAAGAGCATGTTAATAAAAAAACCGCGCGGCCCCTCA
>JBKJIT010000001.1:0-174316 GCA_046598345.1 Minisyncoccia bacterium
GAGGACGGTACAGGCTTCATATCGTGCTCCTTACGTCCGCGCGATGTATTCAGCCTCTTCGATCCCTTAGGCTCATTGAAAATAGTATATCTTGGCGTCAGCTCACTAATTCACTTCGTTCATAAGTGGCTCCTGCCCGGTCTCGCGTTTGTGGCATGAGGAATAGCCACAACATCGCTCCGACTCACAAACGCAAAACGACTTGAAGCAGTTCAAGTCGTTTTGTCTTATTGTGCAGGCGACTTATGGCTTTCAGAACTGTTCCAAAGCAGATACGATATTAGGACTGCAATACAGAGGTTGGACGCGATGTTTGTTTAAAATGACCTACAATTACCTACAATGCTGGCTGGATGGACTCTCTGCAGCTGCAAAAAATACCCCTTAATGTTAGTATATCGTCACAATGTCTAAGAAAGTGATCTTCAAATTAGCTGAATTGTTTTGCGGACCCGGAGGTCTGTCACTGGGAGCTACCCGGGCAAAACTTAAACACCAGGACAACATCTATGAGGTGACGCCTATTTGGGCAAATGACATTGATGAGGACACTTGTAATACCTACGCAAGCAATCTTCACGATGGAAATCGGGAAAATGTCATATGTGCTCCTGTGGAAACAATCGACTTTAAAAAAGTCCCCCGTTTTGATGCCCTAGCTTTTGGTTTTCCTTGTAATGATTTTTCTCTCGTAGGTGAGCAGAAAGGTTTTGATGGAAAATTCGGACCCTTATATTCCTACGGTGTGCGAGCCATTGAAGCCCACAGCCCAAAGTGGTTTTTTGCTGAAAATGTAGGGGGTCTACAGAGCGCTAACGGCGGTGAAGCATTTAAACAAATTCTTCGTGATTTAGAAAGCGCTGGTAAGGGTTATGAGATTACTCCCCATCTTTATAAATTTGAAGAATATGGAGTTCCTCAATTGAGACATCGTGTTGTCATTATTGGCATTAGGAAAGATCTTGGATTGAAGTTTAGAGTACCCGCTCCTACAACAAAAGATAAGTACCTTACTATGCAGGAAATCTTAGAAGATGACCCAATTCCTCTGAATGCAAGAAATCATGAACTTACCAAACAATCTGCAATTGTAGTGGAAAGGTTGAGTCACATACCGCCAGGTCAAAATGCTTGGTACGAAGGCATACCTTTACACCTACGTTTGAATGTAAAAGGGGCTCGAATGAGTCAGATTTATCGAAAGCTACATCCTAATAAACCCTCCTACACTCTCACAGGGAGTGGTGGTGGTGGAACGCATGGTTATCATTGGAAGGAAAACCGAGCCCTTACCAATAGAGAGCGAGCAAGAATCCAAACGTTCCCTGACAGTTTCTTCTTTATGGGTTCTAAAGAAAGCGTTCGCAAGCAAATAGGTATGGCTGTTCCGCCGAAGGGTGCGCAAGTGATAGTAGAAGCTATTTTGAAGACTTTTGCCCGAAAGAGCTATTCATCTATTGAACAAAAATTCAAACTTGAAGAAATCTTGAGAGAAATCTTATAATCGAGCTATTAGTTGTTTCCAAGAGGTTTCCTCTTTATGCATTAGGCCTGAAGGTATTACATACCTGACACCAGTAAACTCCTGTCCGGGAATACTAGTTACTTCTTTCAGATCCTTTTCTTCACACCATCCTGCAATTTCATACGGAATTTCTTCAAAGCCCGGGATTAGATCTTTATATCTATCAAAGTGTTGATGTCCTTCCATAAGTTCCTTTACTTTATCCTTAGAAATCCTAAGCAGATGATCGTCTGGTATGTCTACTCTACAAAATATATATACATCAGATTTTCTTCCTTCTCTAACATCACCCTCACTTAAAACGAGGTAACTACTCTTAGGCTTTGAGGTTTTGATGCCGACACCAATTCTAGGTGTTCTTCTAACACCTTCGTCTGTGATAAAAGAAACATCCTGTGCCACAAACTCGTCTCTGATTTCAAAATCTAATTCTATATCGATGTTAAATTTTTCTTTAAGAAACTTCTGAAATGCTAATTCACCTAATTGCCCTTTCATCCAGTTACTAACTTTTTGCCCAAACTCCCTTTTCCGCCCGGTTCCAAAATCAGAGTTAACGTAATTTTTATAATGCATTGCTAATGCAAAATCTAAACAACGAGTATAGTCCTCAAAACTAAGCACCCCTGACCTCCAATTAAAACTTTGTTTCCAAGCTTCTAAGTCACTTATCTTAAACTTAAAGAATCCTCTATTGCTGGGTCTTAGTAGCGCATTGAATTCCCGAGCATTCTTAAAGTAATTATCAAAGGTTTTAGCGTCTATATTTAAAAAGGCAATTGCCTGCTTTTTTGCAACAATTTCATCTATAGTTTCCATCGTAAATAGTATAGCAGAGCGTTTCACCCAGTTTGTCCTTAGTCACGCTCACCCTTTTATAGCGTTACTACACCAAGCTTTTTATAGTGTGAACAAATTGATCACGAAATTCCATTCCAAATCCATTGCATTTCTAGATAATTGGTATTTTTCTTGTACAGCAGACTATCGGAAGGGTAGTAGAAAGTGAGGTTATACCAGGTCTTTTATGCTGAAAATGCTAGGTTTTGTAGGGTTCTTCTTTTGATTCAGCTTTCTCTTTAAGAAAAGAGATGCCATTCTTGTATCCATCTTCTGTAATAGCTTTCATTTCAAAGTGAGTGGGCTTTTTAAAAAGGACGTCACCTTTT
The DNA here is from genome assembly GCA_046598345.1 of Minisyncoccia bacterium. Classification (GTDB taxonomy): domain Bacteria; phylum Patescibacteriota; class Minisyncoccia; order Phycocordibacterales; family UBA918; genus Damh-18. Next base: position 2,695 of record JBKJIT010000001.1, read on the forward strand.
TTTTGGAGATCAGCAACTGTTCTCGCCACCCATTCGTTTACGGCTCTTTCGTTAACTTCTATTCTGTTTAAACCTTGACTCAGATACTCATAAGAGGCACATAGTAATACTTCTGTTTTACGATTAGATTGATCTGAAATAAACTCCACTTTAGTCCAGAAACTATCAGTCGAGAAATCTCTATACAACTTACCTGTAATAGTTTGCATGTCTATACATTATACCTGACTAATCAGTCGATTAAACTTTGCTTGTAGATTATTTTTAGCTGTTCGACACCATTCTTGTGAAGTTCTTATGGGATAGATATTGAAGCCACTACCAGTTATTTTCATACCTACACCCCTATCGACAGCCCAGAAGTTATTCTTTATTTGGGGTAAAAAATTGTGTCCCATTTCTCTAAAACTTACGAAAATTGCTCCTAATACCACATCGTTAATTTGATGCAAATAACTATCTTCGTTTTCAACCTGTATTATAGGCAACGCAATTTTTTTTAAAATATATCGACTAGTATCTCTAGTACCTCCATTGGGGAACAGGTCAATGCAATGCAAATCCATATCAGACTTTACAGCATCCCCAAAGCGATCTGCCATGACTATGCCGTAATTCTCTCTGCCTAGGTACTGGTCAAATTGATACAGCAAATCGTTTATACCGTACTTATGGGATCGTATCTGTGTCTTGGGGTCTAATGTCATCTTAATTTTACCATCTTCTTTTATGGTTCGACTATGATAGAACTGGTGTGGACTCAAACACACAATTAGTTTAGCTCCTGATTCAGAAAACAATGTAAGTACTTCGTCTTTAACATTACGATGCGTGTCTCCGTCTAAAGTACTTCCTTCCCAGCGTTCGTTATTCCATTTAATTGGTCTAATCTTAGGTAGTCCGTACTTCACTTTAATATTTAAAATTCCTTCTGCTAAAGGCTTTGCCTCAGTTTCATCAACCACAATTCCACCATACATAAAAAAACCAATTTTAGTGTCCCAAGCAAGACTACTTTCATCAGCTATTAGTAGTTTCATTGCATTCCATAATATTCCTTTCATCTTCAGAAATCTATAGATGAGCTCAAACTTCCCAAGTTCTCTCACTGGGAGTAATGGTCTGCAGGTTTTGCAGGTGTCATTTGCTTCAAATTTAAAGTCTTTCACAGCGTCAGCACGTTAGCTACGCGGTCTTTTTACTTTAAAAATATGTTATTGTAGAAATACAACTGAATATAAATGACCTAACCCTACAGCTCATAAGCCGTAGGTATGGTCGAAAAACGCATTCAACATAGAGAACCCGTCATTAGGGCGTTGAATGCGTTATAGAGGGAAACTTCTATAGGACCGTAAGGTCTCCTAGTGGCGGGCTTTGTGTTTTAACATAAGCCCCTACTAGCGCATTAGCAACAGGGCTTTTATTTTTTATATGAAACACCTCACAAGAACCCCCCTCATGGTGGCATTTATTGTTCTACTACCCTTAGCCACTTTTGGTGCACAAACGATGTTTACTGAGACAAGTGTGCAACGCGCATACCAATCACAGCAGAAGGAAATTGAAACTCAAATTACTTCTAATATGAAGGCTATGGTTCTTCTCTCAACAAAAGGTAGAGGGTGTTCTTGGTATCCAGAAGTTGGAAAAGCAACCTCAGCAGAAAGAGAAGCTTGCAAGAAATGGGTCGCTTTGGAAGAACAAAATAATCAGTTGAACGAGGATAAAAGAATTCTTGATGTTGCATACAAACTTCTTGTTGGTTCCTTTAAGGCGGAAGAAAAAGCGAACTTGGAAGAAACGGAGAAAACCAAAGCAGCACAACAAAAGAAACTAGATGCCATTCAGAAAAATGGATTCTACATTGAATGTAATGTTGATGGTAGTAGCTGTGTGAGATGGGTAAGCGGGTCGTGTTATCAAGAGCGTAACAAAAATGGCACGTACTCTTCCCTTAGGCAGTGTGGCGGGTAGATCAACGCACCAAGGTTTCATAAATAAATGAAATTATATGGAAAATATTTACCCACTCAAAAAAAGGTCTCCTTCTAATATTTTGGGGTATTTTGAACATCTCCTGCTCGTAGAAGATGAAAATGAGGTTCTTTGCAATAGCATCAAAAATGAAATGAGTAAGATTGGGTATGAGTTAGTACCTTATTCAGCGGAAAGAGCAGATGCCAAGTCATTCCTTTCAAAAAAGGCCAGTAAATTTGTGTATCCATACAAAAACAAACAAGCACCACACAGTGATCTATATAATGTCTATGCGAAACTTGGACCCCTTATTCAAGAGGCTTGGCAGAGGCAATTGAAGACCTTAGAAAAAGATGATAATAAAAATGAAAGCGTTTCTAATGTGATACTCAATGAAAAAGTGGTTCAGAATATACGAAGTAGGTATTCTTTAGAAGAGCTCCATAAAATCTACAGTGACCACGATCACGGCTCTGGGAGTATTTTCTCCATGAAAACTTTGACGTTAATCAAGTATGTTTCTTTGGCTTTAATTATTTTTTCTGTCTTTTTTAATTCTATTTTTTTGTCGATAATAGCTTTTGTTATGGGAACTTACTCTTTTTCACAAACAGCTAAGAATCTAGCTTATGAGGAAGGTTCATCGGATGGCATTAATGATGGCTATGAATATGGAGAGAATACTACATACCTAAGCTTGTTAGAAAATGACATGAAAGGATCATATCTGCATCTTTGGAATCTATTATATGGAGACGGTTACAACAACCGTGAAAATCCAGACGATAAAAATTTTAATGAATTTCTTGATAAGAAAATAAAGGAAGAGGAGGACACTAAACTAGAACAAAAGGATATTTGAAATCGGCTAATTTCTCAAAACATTGTGCGATAGTGGTGTCGAGTGAAGGTAACTGAAGGCCCGGGGACTGTGAAATCTGCCTATTAAAGCCTATCTTTCCAACTATACTCGCATGCACTGTAAGCATGGGGCGACGACTCAAAAACAAGTTCTCAATGTTTGTTTTGTGACCAAATAACAGGTTATGACAAGGTTTTACGAGGTTCTTCATAGGGATCATACCTACAATAACCTGCAATTTTGGAGGTTCATATCAGTCTTGTTTTTCAACCATCTCAGGTTTTTTAGGGCTTTAAGGTTTGATCGGCTACCAATTCAGCTCAGAAACAAGTCATGTCACCTTATTGAGTAAAGGCTTATATATTTGGCTACTTTAGGCATATAAATGCGATACGGCTTGGTTTTGGACTCCCGGAGTACGTAGATTAAGCTAAGTAAAGCTAGGTTGTTGTTTAAGATTGAAAAATGTATGATTTTACTATGAAACCTGGTCAGAAGAATAAAAAAGACGCTCATCTAGTACTCGACATGATTGAGCACTACCAGAAGCGTAACACCACAGAGGGTGTTACAACTATTTCTGGAACTCAAGATTTCGATCTGGATTTTGATACATTTGACGCAGTTGTCCGTGATTTGCAAACCTTTTTTAAAGATGAGATTGAAATAGTAAATATTTATGATTCCATAAATGAGGAGCATTGGTTGAATCCTCCTATGCGTGGATACCCTGAGCATCGTCCTGTTGCAGAATTGCGTATCAAAGGACCAGTTGGCAAACTTCGATCTCTTGTTGAATCAGAATATAAGAGTTTGGTTAGCAATAAAATTGAAATCATCATCGACAAAAAGCATGGTCTTTATATGAAATCGCATCCAGATAGATCGTATGAACTTCAGCACAAAACTAAAAATGTAGTAACAAAAAGATATCGGTTGATTGAGAAATTGATCAAAGCAAAAAGGATCGTTAGTGGTCCCAAGCTCCGGGGGGAGTTGGGTTATGAAACAATCTCTCTGGTGGGCCAGGAGATAAAGAAAATTAATAACGGTTGTCGTGAAAAGGCGGGTTTGTTTGACGATCTAATAAGCCATCAAAATACAGGTGGTTATGAAATAAATTCTCGTTACAGCATTTCATTAAAGTAACCTTCTCGTAACCTCTAGATAACCTGTGCATTAGTTTTAAAAACCCATTTATATATGGGCTTTTTTAGTGTCTTTTAAGTTACGAGGTTATGTGACGCTATTGATCAAAATTCGAGATGATAGTTCTATCACCGAATAATAAATCCCGGTGACTTAAAAAACTATGGAAACTACAAGTAGGCTCACCTCTGCACTACACTACCAGGCAATTGGCTGGTCTATTATCCCAGTCAATAAGAATAAGATTCCGTATCTTAAGACGTGGAGGGAGTTTCAGAAAAGAAAACCAACAGAACAAGAACTACGTAGTTGGTGGAGTAAGTGGCCGGGCGCTAATCCCGCAGTAGTAACAGGAGAGATATCTGGGTTAGTAGTTCTTGATATAGACATAAAACACAATCGTTCGTCAAAAGAATTTGATATCCCACTAACTGTTTGTAGTAAAACGGGCAGTGGTGGCGAACATGTTTTTTTTAAGCACCCGAAGCGACGAGTAAAAAGTACCAACAGTCAGCTTTTTGGTTTAGGTGTAGACATGAAAGCAGATGGCGGTTATGTGGTTCTGCCACCAGGCGAAAACAACAATGGTTCTTATGAATGGTTAGTCAGTCCAGAAGATGCTGAAATTTCCGATGCCCCCGTATGGTTACTGAAAGCATTTGGAGAGCAGAGCAAAAGTAAACAAAAACTATGGCAAAAAGGTATCGGAGGTGTTGGTGAGGGACTAAGGAATGAGACGGCAGCTTCCATGGCTGGGAAGATTATGAGTAATTGTAGTCCAGAACTATTGAGTACTATTGGGTGGGGTCAGTTTGTTGCTTGGAACAACAATAATGACCCGCCACTCAACGACCGAGAGCTTCATCTTGTTTGGGATAGTATATCTACACTACAAAGTGGGTCAAATCTTGAGACACAGAAAGTTAGCTTAGATGACGACCAATACGAAAAACTTATCGTGGCAAGTAAGGATCCTAAGGAGGTGGCGTATGCAGTCGCTCAATATTTGAGTCGTAAGTACTACCTAAAAACACCAGACAACAAAAACCGCGAAATCTTTGCGTATAGAGCTGGTTGTTATCGTGAATCTGATAATTTCCTAAAACAAGAAGTGCAAAGAATTTTAACTAACAGACTCACCCGTTCGCTACTGAGTGAAATTATAGAACACATTAAAAACCTTACACTTGTAGACGAAAAAAAATTAGAAGTCAGCAAGGATTTAATAAATCTAAAAAATGGTATTTATTCCATTGTTGATAAACAACTTACTGAACACTCACCAAAATACTTTTTCACTTGGCAACTACCACTTAACTACGTCGCTGGAGCGACATGTCCCGCAGTCATGGGGGCACTAAATACAATTCTGAGTGCTGACGACATTAAAGTGATCCAAGAATGGTTCGGCTATTGTTTGTATCGGGATTATGCGTTGAAAAAATCAGTCATTTTCGTTGGTGAGCAGAATACGGGTAAGACAACTCTCCTCTCATTGTTTATTTCTTTTGTAGGTGTAGAAAACATATCGGGCGTTAGTCTGGAGCAGTTAACTTCAACTACATTTGCCCTCGCACACTTGCGAGACAAGTTCATCAATATTTATGATGATCTCTCGTACAAAGACGTAAACGATAACGGGATGTTCAAGATGGTTACAGGAAACGGAACCATTACCGGCGAATTCAAATATGGTCACCAATTTCAGTTTCGAAACTTCGCAAAGCTGACTTTTTCCTGCAATAAGATACCAAATGTTAAGGATGCGTATGACGAAGCATACTTTAACCGCTGGATCATTATCGAATTCAATCGACAGATAGAGAAACCTGACCCAGCTCTCTTTAACAAAATCTCTACAGATGAAGAGCTTTCGGGACTACTTAACTTCTCCCTGGAAGGACTAACAAGGCTTCTTAAGAATGGCAAGTTCTCATACGAAAAGAGTGAGGACGAAATCAAGGAACAGATGCAAAAGTCCGGTTCACCTGTTGCGCAGTTCGCATACGACTGCTTGGAGGAATATGGAGGTGGGAGCATCGCTAAAGACGACATGGTCCAATATTTTAGAGCATATGCAAAAGACCATGCCTTGCCGTCCATGTCGAAAGAAAAGTTGGGCCGAAAGTTACCTCAGTACGCAACTTACATAGACGGGGGAAGACAAGGAGGAAGGGGAATACAAATATCAGTATGGCAAAACGTCAGGCTTAAAGACGGTTTGTTTTCTGATATCAACCCGAATGACTTTTAAATGCAGTGACCATAGTAGGCATTTAAACCAAAACTAAGGAATCCAATATAAAAAAAGCTCATAAGAGCTACCAACAGAAAAGCCCGCTACACCAACTACCATTCAACGATACAATGAAAAAGTTACCTGAAAAAACTCGAAATGTAGACTCACTTGCTGACAATACGAGTCAAACGGGTTTTTCAAATGGTCACTCTCAACAACGGCAGTCCTCATTCGGTGTCAAAGAAATTAAAGCGTATACCGAACTTGGTCTCATCTTAAGACGTATTCATAAACGTATGAATACAGAACAAATTGAAATTACTAAATATGGAAACTCCAATCAAGAAAATAAAAGCGAAGGCTTACCAAGATGAATATTTGATCTACAATAGAAAAAGTACCGACGATTCAGAAAATCAAAAGAATTCTTTAGGTCACCAAAAGCGAGAAAATATTGCCTTTGCAAAGACCTATGGGTTACGCATAGCTCAAGTAACTCAGGAAGGTTTCTGTATTCATGGTGTTATTTCAGAATCGCACTCCGGCTTTAAGGAAGACTCAGATTTAACCTTCACTGACAATGGTTCTGTCCAATACAAGATAAACCGCCCGAAATTCAATCAACTCGCCCAATATTTAAATGAGGGATATTTTGCAGGTATTATCTGTATGTCATGGGACAGATTGAGTCGCAATAAGACAGATAACGCAATCATCACAAAGCTTATTCGAAGGGGTGTAGATATTAAGTTTGTTACAGCAACGTATGAGGACACAAGTGCAGGTGCGCTACATATGGATATTGATGGTATGTTCGCGCAGCATCACTCACGCGTAACACGAGAAAAGGTAACAAACGCAATGCATAGAATGCGAGATGATGGAATCGTTGTGTACATTGCTCCAATGGGGTATCTGAACACAGGAGCAAAGTATCAAGACATTGGGAGTACTGAACACAAACCCTTTGATCCTGTACGTGCCCCAATCATTAAAGATATCTTTGAAAAGTATGCGACTGGCGAATGGTCCATGCCAGACTTAGCGAAATGGGCTAATGAACAAGGTTTAAGAAACTTCGCAAAAAGAAGAAATCGAACAAAATCTGAGATATTGGCGGAAAATCCTGTTGCACTTGAGAAGGTAGAAAAGCCAATTAATTCAAATAATATTTATTACATTCTAGGAAACAAGTTTTATACTGGCTTAATGAGGAATAGCCGGAATCAATGGATTCCGAGCATTAGTCACGAACCTCTTATTGATCAAGAGCTATTTGATAGAGTTCAAAAGATGCGGAATAAGAAGCAGGTGAGCATTTGGTATAAGGAAAAGGTTGGTCACGCCCTGCGAGGCTTTGTTCGGTGCGCTGACTGTGGCAGGGTTTATACCCCATATATGAAGAAGGGTATTCAATACTTCAGTTCCCGTTGTTCGGAAGGGTGTCAGAATGCAAGGAAAAGCTGCAACTTGAACTTTATTGAAAGTGAGATAGGTAAACACATGCCTCATTTATTCCTTGAACCTCATGAACTGGACGAGTTAGATCAGAAAGCTGATACGGGTATTGCTGTATTGGAGATGAAAATGAAAAAAGACCAAGAACAGTCTGAAAGAAAGGAGAGGAAACTGAATGAGGACTTGTCTTATCTGCGAGCTAATCGGCTTGACCTCCTTAAATCTGGAGTCTATATCCCCAATACATATATTGAGGAGGAGCGATTGCTCTTGTCTGCATTAAGTCAGGTTCAGGAAAAAGAAGTAATTTCGCGAGAGGCTATACATCAAACAATCAAAGATGCGATGCGTCTTTCAGAATTGCTCAATAACCTTACCCTGTACTACGAAAAAGCCACCTCGTCAGAAAGGGAAGAAATTATGCGTTGTATTTTTTCAGAACTAAGTCTGAATGATAAAAGCCTTAGTTACCAACTCAAAACAGAGTTTCGAGCTTTGAAAAAGGATTCTACCTTGTCGAGTGCTCTCACCAGGGATCGAACCTGGATCTTAGGTACCGCAAACCTAAATTCTATCCATTAAACTATGAGAGCGAATGGCACGGATAATACCATACATATACCGACATGCGAAGGAGACTGTACGGCTAAAATCCAAAATACTCGAGGATGCGATGGCCGAGGGGTTCCTCAAGTTGCTCCTCAGGAATCTTTGAAATCATGAGTTCCTCAATCTCCCGAATGTACTCCTCAGGAATAGGGAAGATAATAAGCGGCATAAACGTTTGTTTCGATTTAATGAGAATCTGCGGTTCACGAGGGTGGTCGTCATCAATATAAAAAGACTCGAGTGTGGTGTATGGGTGGATCTTACTCCCTACCTTTACCCCTCGCAAAGAGACACCAAATTCCATAAGTTTAGGGTGTCGGTGGGAAAGAAGTACTACCGTGCTCGCCGCAAGTAAAATCACTACTGCAAAGAGTGTGTCATTAAAGAGAATACTTGCAACCGCTCCCGCAATGGCGAGAATACCGAGCGCCCAGTACCAATCAGCGCTCCGCTCCACGTGGTGGTGCTCAGGTGCCTCCCAGGTAATAGCGCGAAGAACATCAGTTTCTTGCATAACCATATTGTATCACGCATGTTCAGGGCCCCGTGATTCACAGGGGTAAACCAAGCGGCAAGACAAAGTAGTATACTGAAATATATATGGAAGGATCCAAAAAATTTGGAAATGAAAATTTGGCGGGCAACACCAACTCAGAACCCAAGTATTACAATATCCAGGAGGATCTGAAAAAGGCTGTTGCTGCAAATGATCCTCTTAATGAACGGGAGGGGGGCTCATCCATGAGTGGTGTGTCCGGACGTTCATTTGAGGAACGAATTGCAGAAGAGACACAAAAACTAAAATACCTCAAAGCAGAATTTGCAAATTATAAATTAAAAAAGGAGAAAATTCAGACAGTTATCGGAACTTTGAAAGGGAAGTTACGTCTGGCTCGCGAGTCTAAGCAGTTCAAAGAGTTTGATGCACTCACGGAGGAAAATGGTAGTCAGCAGGCACTCCTTGCTGAGGTCATATTACAGATTGAGGAACTTACAGATGAGTGTGAGATGCAAGAAGCCCTGGTTGAAATGCTTGAGAATCTTAAACGGCATAAAGACGCCTAAACTCATTATTTGATTCCGCAATTCATGGAAACCACTAACTCTTGGAAATTTTCAACCACCTCAGCGGAGGCCTGGAAAGATATGCTCGCTTCGTGTGAGGGAGCTGAGGAAACTATCGATCTCGAACAATTTGTATTTGGACCAGGAAGTGAGGATATTGTGCAGGAGTTTCTAGGTATTCTCAAACGAAAGGCCAAGGAAGGGGTAAAAATTCGACTTCTCCTTGACGCGGTGGGGAGCTTCAGCTTCTTCAAATCAAAGCTTCCAGAAGAACTTCGTGAGAGTGGTATCGATGTCGTGTTTCACCGAGCGGTCCTTTCTCCTTCGTTCAAGCGGTTTTTTCCACTCTTGCTCCGTGATCATCGGAAGCTTTTGGTGATAGACAGCAAAGAAATCCACATTGGAGGAGTAATTATTGAAGAACGTGCTCGAAAATGGCGAGATACAAGCGTCATGTTGCGGGGCGCTCTGGTTGCGAGTTGTTGTGAAATCTTTACAAAAACCTATAATCGCGCGAAGCGCATGAAGCCTGTGGGGCAAGTGCTTTCGGAAAAAGTGCAGGGCGAATTTTATCTTGCGGGAAACTCATTTCGTCTTAAGGATAAAATCCTCTACCATGCAATGGTGCACGCAATCGTTGAGGCAAAGCAAACCGTGTATATAACGACCCCATACTTTTCGCCGCCTAAAAACTTGAGGCGAGCACTGTATTTTGCAAAATCGAGAGGAGCTGATGTGCGTATTCTTCTCCCAAAACGCTCGGACAACCTCATTTCAGACATTGTAGGAAGATTCTTTTACAGAAAACTGCTTCGCCGAGGCATTCGCATCTTTCAATACACGGATGCAATTTTGCATGCAAAAACAATGACCGTGGACAGCACCTGGTCAACGGTAGGGAGCTGTAATTTGGATTGGCTCAGTATTTGGGTGAACTATGAACTCAATGTGATAAGTACTAATAGAGATTTTACTACCGAACTCCAATCACACTTTAAAACTGATCTCGAGAACGCTGAAGAAGTGACGCTTAAAACCTCGCTCTTTCGAAATTTGATAGGGATGTAGAACCAGAGCTACGCGCGCCGTCTCGGACAACCTTGGCCGATCAAGCCCTGCTTGACGGATTGGAGTGCGTTAGGAGATTGTTGACTAGTGCGAAGCAGTTAGTTGGTATTACTAGAGATAAAAGTCAATATTCATGAGCTATACTAACGATATAACATCGGCTCCCAGTGCCTCTATTTTTGTTTAAAATTAACTCCCTGTCAGATAAAATCTATTTCATAAAAATAGGGCTACTTAATTTACTCCTTTTTTTTGCTATATACCCAATAACTAATCGTAGTGTACATGGTGTGTACCATCACCCATACTTTTCTTGGGAACTCTACGCCCCGCTTATTGATTGGATGATTATTCCATACTTGTCGTTCAACTTACTTTTTCTTGTACCTTTCTTTCTTCTTAAAAAAGAGAATATTAAGCTACTTGGAATAGCTTTTGCTTTAAGTACTGTAGTAGCCGGAATTATCTTTTATATATTTCCTACTGAGAGTGGGTTTGTGAGGATTGTTCCTGATGGCTTCACTTCAATTTTTTATATTAGTTTATTTAGTTTAGACAAGCACACAAATTTAATACCATCGCTTCATGTTACATACACTATTTTATATTTTATAGGATGCATTGGAGCAATAAGAGGAATGACCAACAAGATATTTTTCTTCTCTTGGTTACTTCTAATTATTATTTCGACTTTCTTCACACACCAACATCATCTGCTGGATATTATTTCAGGAATTACTTTAGCGAACGTTATATATTTCAGTGTTAGTTATAAGTTACGCCTGGAAAATCCTCAACATCGTTTATAACCGAAGGAGCTTTTTCGAAGTTTGGACGCATTCCTTTCCAGAGGCTAAGCCAGCGTCTAAAATAAGACGTTGGCTGTACGGTGTGGTATTGAGGACTAGACAACTCTGTCCATGGAAGAAAAGGAAACTTATGGTGAGAATGGTCCCATTGTCCATTTAAGAGAATCATTCCGTGCAATTTACCGACACTTAGATTTGAGGCACCCTCTATAACATCTCTCGGTGTCCACGCATGTGTTACATATTGACGAGTCGCCCAATTAAAGCCAAAACATCCATAGAGAATCAAGACACTCTGCCAGTGAAGACTTAACAGATTCCACATGACAACCAAAAACAAAACACCAAATAATACCTCCAGTCTTATTTTTGTAATAACCCTTCCCTTAAATTCAGTAAAAAGAATACTCGAGAACTCCGATTCTCTAAATGGTTTTGTGTGGAATAACCATGGTGAAATTGACATCACGAGAGTTGCTAATGGAACAAGGGGGTAGTAGACCCCACTTAGTATTCCATACCACTGAATATTCTTTGTGATTTTATTATCACTCGGGTAGTAGTAGTCAAATAACTCATGATCAGTTCTATTACCCTGATGGTGCATTTTGTGCGCTATTTCAAACATCGTAAACGATTTTGGAAATAGACTATGTGTAAGAACTCCAAGAATATAATTAATTATCTTAGAATTATGAAGGACATGATGAACCGACTCATGCATGAGTGCATAGTTTGTAAGTAAGACAAAAGAGAAAATTATCCCAATGGGAATCGACCAGAGTAGATCGAGTCTTGAGGCAAGCCAGAGTAGTCCAAACGCAGATACTTGAACAGAAAAAACAAGTAAGATATTGAGCTTACTTGGAATTTTTATCAGCATAGTATCCATTGAGGATTTTATGATTTTTTCCTGCGCAAATAACGAAATGTAAAGAATCCAAGTACCAAGCCAACAGCAAGACCGCCAATTGCTGAATACTTTGCTATTGCTTGTGCTTTTGCAAGAAGTGGATTGTCAAAGAGATTGCTCGTAAACTGAAGGGAAACAACTTTCCAAGTAGTACCTTCTTTTACAAGTGTTGTTGACCATTTTGACTTTAGATCCATTTCTAATCCGCCGACAAAAGTGTAGTGATCGACAGCTGTTCCATAGGCAATTGCGGTATCTCCATAAAATTCGGTCAGTATATCTGCAGTTACCTTCGTCTTAATACCTTTTAAAACTCCGTTACTTTCACTAAAAATTCTTTCCTGAAAAGCCTTGACTTCAGAAATGCCGTCAGCAACTTCAGCATTTTGATAGATTATGTTTACGTTCGGGTCCAGGTATTTGATCATATCGTCAAATCTGCCCTCATTAATTGCTTTTTCTGCATCAATTAACATGATGCGTAGTGCATCATGATCCGCCTCTCTGTCGGTAGTGTCTATCGCAGACACTGATGTCTGCGCAAAGGCTGTTGCACTAAGGCTACCCGCAAAGACAAGTCCTAAAAATAGTAAAACTAATTTCTTCATAGAAAATTTATTTTGAGTTATTAATGTAATGGCAGATCTTGTAAATGATTTCACTTATATTGCTTGTCCTTAAAAAATGGTCAATTCCCCAAATAGGATAGACATTTCCTGGTACGAACAATAAATCCCGTAGAAATATCATACCATCATTAGGGCCTATATGAGCAAGAATTTTATATCGCTTTACTAATAATGGTTCTACATGAGAAGGTAAGGGAAATCCTGCAATATGTATAATTTTAATGTGTGAATCTAGCAAGAAGTCTTTTTTCAGGGATTCATTCTTACATGCAATTTCCTCTGTTACTGCAGTGTTAACACCCAACACTTTAAGCGTTAGATACCAAATTATTTTTGCAGTACGATTGCGAAGCTTTTTATCAGCATGTGGTGTACCTTTTGTTAAACCTACGATGCTAACCCACCCTTTGATATTTTTAGTTACGTTTCTTCCTCGTAACTCCTCAAGAGCCAATCTGACCTCAGTGGATCCCTTGCTCAATGAAACTAACCAGACATTATTATGCTTATTTTCAAGTAATTTCTTGAGAATGATAGTCTTGTTTTCAGAAATGGATCCTCGACTGTGTATTTCAACCAGTTCAGTTATGAATCCGAATTTTTCAGCGATGCTCCTCACCAATGATCCGTCACCACCGATGTCAGGGTGTTCTTTGTAAAACATACCCGGTATCACAATAATTTTTGTTGGTTGAAAAGGAGTTGCAAACGCTTTTGGGTAACTATTGACTGTCTCAATAAATTTCTTGTTGAGATTAGTTATATGTTGGTACAACACTGCCGTAGCACAACTAACCCCCTGTGAAGATGTTATTTCCGCCAGCTTATTTTGAGTGAGGTCACTACCTATGAACCGAGAAGCATCTTCAAACAACGCTACTTCGTCAGTAAGAAATGTATCTCGTATAACTTTTCTATACATGAATTTATTTGGTATTAGTGGGATACCGTGGCAGCTTCTCCCAATAATTCCAAAAATCGAGCATGGCGACATCATTTATTGTCAGCATCCCTTTCTTTGGGTGCATGTTTTTTTGTACGGGTATGTCCGGTTTTATGAATATAAAAGTCGCACGTCTCATCAATTGTACTTTTAGTCTTTCTAGAAGTTTAGTAACGATATTTGTAGCTTTTTTTGGATAGGCAATTATAAAAAAAAGGGTGCATGTTTTATCTGAATCTCCGGGAAGTAAGGCTAGTAATGCACAGTGTCCCGTTTTTGTGCTATTAACCATGATGAGATTGCCACTGTAGTAATCAATCTGAATATTGGACTTACCGAATCCAACTAATTTTAAAATACGATCATATAACGTCTTCTCTATAACTGCTGTGTTTAGTGAAATTGCTATATGTAATGCATTGTTACTAAAGATCTTGTAGTCGTTCGCTACGGCACGGTTATGCACGAAAGAGAAATGCCACACATCAAAACCATTCATACTCACTGCAAGGTATGTATTTTCTAAATATTGCACGTGGGGGGTTGAATACACAGGTGTATCTATTCCGGTAAAGTTTGGTATATCAAACAAAACTTTCTCTCCCCAGAAAACAAATATAAGACCGTACTTTTCTTTTATCACAAGACGATTCACTGAAACCTGATGAGGTTTTATATTTGACGGAGGCATTTTTGTACATTTTCCGTCAGCGTTGAATTGCCACTCATGTAGGGGACAAGTCACGCAATTGTCTTTCACCTTACCATTAGCTAAATCTGTCCCCATATGAGGACAGAATCTACTTACCATCCCAAGACCTCCGTCATTTCCCCTAAAAAGAAGCCATTCAGTTTCAAAAAGCGTTATCGGTTTAAGATCTCTCTTTTTAATATCAGAAGAAAGACAAATTGGGTACCAAGACTGTGGGAAATTATTACTAATATTGCTCATCATCATGATCTGTAGTTTAAAAAAGTTGCGATAACGAAATCGCTACATTATGCTAGTATAACCAATAGTTTGCTCTTTTAAAACCTCTGTTTTCTGCTTTCGCAGAAGGAAGGAATAGCCATGAAAATCGTTCTGCTCATGCCTCAGAGCGACATGTATCGCAAAGGTGGGATTTTCCCAAAAGCTTTGCGGTATGCACCACTTACACTTACGACACTTGCTGCACTAGTTCCAGAAGAACTGGGCGCAGACATCAGGTGTCATGACGAGGCATCTGAAGTTTTTGATGCCGATACCTGTGATGCTGACATCGTCGGCATTACGGTGATCACGCCAACGTCAAAACGTGCATATGCTTTCGCAAGGAAGTTGCGCGCTCGAGGAGTTTTCGTGGTTCTCGGTGGCGTTCACGTCACTCTTGTTCCCGAAGAGGCTCAGAGACATGCCGATGCCATAGTTACTGGTTATGCCGAAGAATCGTGGCCTAAGCTATTGCGCGACTTTGCCAAAAAGCAAGCTCATAAGCGGTATGACCAAGGACACTCCTATCAGTTTCAAAGTGTGCCTGTGCCACGAAGGGATCTGCTCAACCGCAAACCCTACGTGACCATGAACACTGTGCAAGCTGTGCGAGGCTGTCCGTACAAATGTACATTCTGTGTTGTTCCGTCTGCTTGGCCTCAGTACATGCATCGACCAATCAAAGAAGTCGTTGCAGAAATTGAAGCGCTGGAGGGAGACACGTTCTTATTTCTTGATTTAAGTCCAACAGAAGACCGAAAGTACATCAAAGATCTTTACCGAGCTTTGATACCACTCAAGAAAAAATGGGGAGGCTTGTCCACGTTCACGATTTGCAAAGATCGTGAAATGCTCGAGCTTGCTTCAAAGAGTGGTTGCCGAGGGCTTTTGATTGGAATTGAATCAGTGAACCCATCAACACTACACATGATGAAGAAAGGCTTTAATAAGCCTGACTCCTATCGTGAGCAGATCAAAGTGCTTCATGATCATGGTGTTGCGGTAAACGGTTGCTTTGTCTTCGGTATGGACGAAGACAACAAGGATGTCTTCGACTTGACGGCTGAATTTGCAATCGAAACCGCAATTGATTTGCCAAGGTTTGCCGTGGCTACGCCTTTCCCTGGAACGCCGTTCTTTAAACAGCTGCAATCTGAGAAAAGGATACAGAGCTACGATTGGAACTTGTATAGTGGTCAACACGTCTTGTTTCAGCCTAAGCAAATGAGTGCAGAAGAGCTACATCAAGGTATTCGTAGGACATGGAAAGAGGTCTACAGGTTGAGTTCGGTTTGGAAGAGAATTTTTTCTTCTGACGCGAGCAGAGACTGGGATTTACTTAAAGTGTCCATCCCTGCAAACTTGGGCTACGCTGCATATTCAAAATTCCTTCCACCATACATCTCGATGTCGTGTGGTGAAGAGGATATGTGGTTGCCTGAAATGGTGAGACAGTCACCAATCATTCTCAATAGAACCTAGGAGGGTTTATGCGTATACTCTTTGTCACTCCGCATGTTGGCCGAAAGGACGATATGCGGTACGTGCGGACGTGGCAGATGGAGCCGTTAACCATTGCCACCCTCGCAGCATTGACGCCGGAAGATGTCGAAATTGAATATGTCGATGAACGTTTAGGCGAACACATCGACTATTCAAAAGAGATAGACTTAATGGTTGTCACTGTCGAAACTTATACGGCGAAACGAGCGTACGAAATCTGTGCTGAATCACGTAAGCATGGCTTGACCACTTTAATTGGTGGATACCATGTCATGCTTGCACCAGAAGAAGCACAGCTCTACGCAGATTCGATCATGGTGGGGTTTGTCGAACCACTCTGGTTGCAAATAATATCGGATGCAAAAGCCGGAAAGTTGCAATCCAGGTACACGCAGGACCGTATCGTCTCGTACCCCTTTGTCACCCCACGGCGTGATATCTTCGGGCAAAGAGACTATTTCAACCTTCATTGTGTTGAGACTGGTCGTGGTTGTCCGCTTACGTGTGAGTTCTGCTCCATTACAGCGGCAACAAAAGCAACGTACCTTGCAAGACCTGTGGAAGGAGTCATTTCTGATATTCAATCCCTAAAAGGAAAGAATGTGTTTTTTGTTGAAGACAACTTTGTTGGAAACAAGAGACACGCCAAGAATTTGCTTCGTGAAGTTGCGAAGCTTGGCATCAACTGGGTTGGACAAGGAACTCTTAATATGGCTCACGATGAAGAACTGCTTGAGCTCATGAAGGAAAGCGGCTGTGCAGGTGTGCTGATTGGTTTTGAGTCGCTGAAAAAGGAAACTTTACTTGCGATGAATAAGCCGATTAACACTCGATTTGGAGGTTATGAAAACTCCATCAATCGACTGCACAAGTATGGTATTGCTCTTTATGGTACCTTTATTTTCGGGTATGACACTGAAGATGTGCAGGACATTCGGGATACAGTGGAGAAAGCGATTGACTACGGCATTTTTATGGCTGCGTTCAATCACCTGCTTCCGTTCCCGGGTACGCCCCTCTACAGTCGCCTTGAGAAAGAAAAGCGATTGGTCTACGATAAATGGTGGCTCTCTCCTGAATTTCGGTTCGGGGATGTACCATTCTATCCAAAATCAATGTCACGCGAAGTACTCCATGAGGAATGTTTGCGGGCTCGTGAACGTTTCTACGGTGTTCCGTCAATTATTCGTCGGGGCTTGGGGAACATCACGGGTAACTGTGGGTCAATAAAAAAAATTGGGGCTTATGCTTGGATAAACTATCTGCTTCGGCGAGAAGTTGCTGAAAAAGATGGCCTTCCTCTTGGGAATCTCCCAACCGTACCGAAACCACTACAAGAAAGGAAAGTAAGACATGAAGCGTTTCCTATTCGGATCAGAAGCGCATGATGCGGCGTGCCGTGCCATTCTTCGCAAAAATTCGATGGGAGAAAACATCGGGCTCTCGTTTCGACGGGAGCCTTCTTTTTTTCCAGCAGAAAAAATAGCCAATCTGTGGTCAGAGCTTGTTGTTCTAGAAGATGATGAGGTTGCCGACATTGTTGGCTTTGGAGTTCGGTCTGGGAGACTTTTTTGGTATCAGGGGCAAAGGATTGAGCTTGGCTACATCAGTCAGCTTCGTCTACTCCCAAAATATCGAGGAGGACGTATTCTCTTTGATGGCTACAAAAAGTTCAAAGAGCTCCACGAAGGAGATCGTCAGGTTCCTTTTTATCTGACGACAATTCTTTCCGACAACGCGACCGCAAGAAGTCTACTTGAAAGTGGTAGAGCGGGGTTGCCAATATATCAACCGATAGCACAACTGTCCTCATGTTTCTTTTCAGCTCATAAGGTTAAGAAAGAATATGGGGACGTGCACGAAGTATCGGTTGAGGAAGTTCTTTTCAGTTACAACAATCATGCCAAGACGAGTGACCTAGCAACCTGTTACGGCGAAGATACTCGCTCGTGGCTTTCTCTAGTTGATCATGAAGCTTTCTCAGTCGAAGGAGGTACGTTTAGTGTAAAAGCACTTCTTGTAAACTTCTCAAGAGTAAAGCAGATTGTTGTCACCAGCTATTCAGGAACGTATAAGGCAATAACATTGGTGGTCAGGTTAGTGTCATCAGTTCTTGGAGTTACCCCACCACCTGTTGTTGGGTCAGAGCTCACATGTCTCTATCCAATAGCAATAAGCTTACAAGGAGATAAGGAAAAAGGATTTGAAGCACTCCTTAACCTTGCAAGAGAAAAAGCGATTGATAAAAAACTACATGGGGTAGTTTGTGGGCTAAATTCTAACAGCCAGCTTGCGGTCCACGCAGAGAAAAAAGCTCTCAGCAATACCCGTAGCATTCTGTACGCTGTTGCATGGGACAAAAATCAGTTGCCAACGCTGAACATTGAGTCAAACAGTGTCAATGTTGAAGTCGGTACTTTATAGCCATTCTCGCGAATGGCTATTTCTATACTGATATGTTAAATTCCGGAAGGTCTGTTCATTGTCAAGGAGCACACATTGTGAGTAAAATCATTGGAACACTTGAGCCTGTTTGGTCATGTGGGCCAGAAATCAAGCAGGCTTGCTTTGAGCTACTGTCACGACATTTTCAAGGAGTGACATGGAAGCAATTCAATACTGATTTCCATGAGAAACAGTACGTTGCGCTCTTGAGGAAAAGTGAACGAATTGTCGGCTTCTCAACGATGACAATTCTCCCCATTTCTCTTTCAGAGAGTCACACCACGAACGTCGCCTTCTCTGGGGATACGATTGTTGAATTTGAGGACAGGAACACAACTGAATTAGGAAAGTCATTGGCTTCTTTCTTCCGTGAAGCAATTTCTGTTCATGGTGATGGAAATGTTTGGTATATACTCATCTCAAAAGGATGGCGTACATACAAAGCGATGGAATTCATGTTTCACCGCTTTGCACCACATTCTCATCAGAAACTTTCGGTCCAAGAAAAAGAAGTCATTGTTGGATTTGGAAAGGAAAAATATCCTTCTCGCTTTAATGAGAAAAGTCTGATCATTGAAGCGTTTGAGGGCGATCAAAAACTGCAACCAAATTCACCAGACCTGAAAGTCCCCCCTTCAGAACTGGGTACGTTTTTTATCGAACGGAACCCGGGTTTCGCAAATGGTGACGAACTTGTGTGTGTGGCTCGGTTGTCCTACGACAATTTCACAGAAAGGTTCAAGCGATGTTTCAGATAAAACTACTCGCATGCAATGTTCTGTTGTGGTTATCTCTCATACCGGCAACGGTACAGTATTTTTGTGCACTCGTTTACCCAGCACGTGCACAAAGAAAGGTTCTAAAATCTATCCTGAAAAGGATGGATTTGAGCGAAAGTAGCTTCAGAAACAGTAACGTTTCAATCTATGAGGACTACAGATCTCTCATAGAACAGATACGGCAGGATGGTGAGCATCCAACTTACCGGGATCAAGTAATACGCCTCTGTCCCACAAGTGGATCTTCAAGTAATAATAAACTGATTCCATACACACCTAGCCTAAAGCAGGCCTTCCAGAAAGGTGTATACCCTTGGGTGTTCTTTCTGTATCTTGTATTTCCCAAATTGTTTCTTCGGAAGCAGTACTGGTCTATCACCCCACTTTTTGAAAATGGAAACTCATGGCCAAAAAGCAAGGTGACGATCGGATTTGAGAATGATGAGGACTATGTCGGAACTCTGCAGCGACTGATTACGAAAACTGTATGGGTCGACACGCGCGATCTTGTCAAAGGAGGAACAGGCACGGAGCAGTTTCTTCTAAGACTAGCTCACAAGCTTCAAGAGGAGAAACATCTCGGTCTGGTATCTGTATGGAGCCCTAGCTTACTCGGACTCCTTGCACGCAGAAATCATCATTCTCTTCCGAAAGACCTTGTCATTAGCTCTTGGGCTCATGGATTCTCAGAACGAGAAGCGAAAGATATAGCGAAGGAGCTCGGTGCAGTACTTCAACCTAAAGGACTACTCTCTACGGAAGCATGCGTCACTATTCCAATAGGAACGGAGACGTTCTTGCTTGCCTACAACTCGCATTATTTTGAGTTCAGAGAAGTTTCTGATGGGACTTTGTATACGCCCGACTTTCTTCTCGTAGGGCGCGAGTACGAAGTGATTGTGACTACTCAAAGTGGCTTTGTGCGGTATGCGACAGGTGACGTGATTCGGGTCACCAAACATGTCTTCGGGTTGCCCTCATGTGAGTTCGTTGGAAGAAGAGGGGTAGTTGATCTCTTCGGTGAAAAGCTGGATGAAATATCAGTGTCTCGTTGGGTGGGGGAAGTTTTGACTAGGCACTGTGTAGTAAGTCCATTTTGGTTTCTTTCCCCAACAAAAACAAATGGCAATACTGTTGCGTACACGCTCTTTATAAAAACAACAGTGGAAATTACAGAAAGATTTGTGGCTGAGATTGATACTTGTTTGCGAAAGATCTGTCACTACGATCTGTGTCGCAATCTTGGTCAACTGCACCAAGTTCGCGTCTTTCTGGTCACTAATGAATCACCTGAGCAAGTATTCATACAAAAGTGTGGAGAGGGTCGGACTGTGCGCGTTGGAGACGTCAAGATTCCACGCCTGCATAGTGGTATCGATTGGCATACGGAGTTCGAAGGAAAGTTTTTTTGAGGGGCTTAGTCACAAGACTTGGCCCCTTTTCTTTTAGTGTGAAAAGAAAGCTTCTGTATAAATATAATCTTCTTTAATTCCATTCTGTCGTAACCCATCCCACATATCACGTACAAATGAAATGGATCCGCAAATAAGATATTCGGCATGTTGCATCGATTGAAGATCTTTTGGAATAATTCTCCCCACCGTATATTCAATTGAGATATCTTTTTCTTGAGTTACATAATGGATAACCTTTAAACTTTGATTGTGTTTTGCAAGATCTTCCAGCTCATTTTTAAACAAGATAGTTTCTATTTTTGCATTACTATAATGAAGACACATTTCTCTTGTGGAGTTTTCTTTTAAAATATTTTTTATCATACTAATTATCGGAGTTATCCCAATGCCAGCAGCAAGGAAAACAAGAGGGGTATTATTTTGTTCACTATAAAAATACCCATAAGGATCTGAAGCTTCGATGGTTTCGCCAACATTCATTGCGCATAAAAACTGAGAAAACTCCCCGATCGGTTTAATAGTTATCTCAATCGTCTCACTCCCCGGAATGCTTGAGATGCTATATGACTTTCCTTCAAATGTGTGATTTTCAGGAATAAAGACATTGATATACTGCCCAGAAATAAATAGAGGAGAAACGCCATCAATGGACGCAAGTTCCAGGGTGACCACATTAGCAGATTCATCCTTTTTTCGTACGATTTTATATATTCGTTTACTGGGCTGATGCATACAAAGTTTCGTAATTTTTGATTGCCTCACGAAGCGCAAGATGACCGAGAACAGAACAGTGATACTTCCTGTCAGGTAAACCAACAAGTCGTTCTATTATTGCTTCCGGTGTAAGACGTTTCGCTCGAGACAAATGCATGCCTCCATTTTCTGAAACCATTACAGACATCATAGATGTAGAAGCGATCGCTGAAGGGCAACCGAAAGTTCTCCACTTACATTCATAAATAGTATTTGTTTCTTCATGTACTTTTATCCAGACAGCCATCATGTCACCACATGTTGCGCTGCCGACAACCCCATAGCCGTCAGCCTCGTATTCTTTGTCGTTCATTACACAATTTTGGGGGTTAAAGAAATGTTCTTTTACGCTCTCACTATAAAGCCATGCGTCATCATTATTTACTTCTATTTTACTTTTCTTAAAAAAGTTAATCATGTCATTACTGCTGCTGGCTTAACGAGTGGAGACATATTCGTAAGATTGTTTACAATCTTCGGGAACACAGCCAAAAAATAATCTAATTCTTCCGTAGTTGTATATCGACCAATTGAAATACGCAGACTACCATGTATAAGGTCTCCATCTTGCCCTATAGCAGAAAGCACATGAGATGGCTTCAAATCAAAAGCAGAACATGCTGATCCTGTCGAAACACACACACCTTCATGGTCTAACATAAGAAGCATCGATTCTCCTTCAATGTGAGGTACGGTGATATGGGTAACTGAGGGCACTAAAAATTTTTTGCTTCCATTGATAAGAAGCTGGGGAATTCTTTTTTGTAATTCTTCTCGTAAGTAGAGAGTAAGACCTTGTAGTCGTATATATTCGCTTGCCCTCTTTTCTTCAGCAATCTGAAGCGCGTACGCAAACCCAGCAATTAAAGGAACACTCTCAGTTCCTGCGCGCAGATTACTTTCTTGGCCCCCACCTACAATAAGTGGAGCAAGTTTGATTCCTTTCTTTTTGTATAACATTCCAACACCATTTGGTCCGTACACCTTTGAACTGTTGAGCGTGAGGAGATCAACACTTAGATCAGTAACATTCACTGGAAGTAGCGTGATAGCCTGACATGCATCGGTGTGGAGGATCGGCAGGCTGTCTGTTTTTAGCGCTTTCAACTTTGATGCAAGTTCAGCAACTGGTTGTATCGTACCAAGCTCATTATTTACGAGCATGATTGAAATGAGGATTGTTTCTTTTGTAATTAATTTCAAACATTTTTCCACATCAAGAAGTCCCTGAGGGGTAACTGGGGCAATACTCACCTCAAACCCTTCTTTTGAAAGGGCGTGGGCTACCTCTATTATTGATTTATGCTCAATGTCTGAAATGATAATGTGTCTACCTTTATGCTTATACGCCCTGGCAGCACCAAAAATTGCTAAATTGTTAGCTTCAGTGCCAGAACCAGTAAAAGTAATTTCCCCTCTATTTGCTCCAATAATAGAAGCTATGGTGTCTCTTGCGCCCTCAATAACTTGTCTAGAGCGTCTACCCCGAATGTGAAGTGAAGATGGATTACCATAAGGCGCTGAAAAAAAAGGCATCATAAATGATGTAACGGTTTCATCTATTGGAGTACTTGCGGCGTAATCAAGATATATTTCTTTAGAGCTGACTTTTTGCATTGTGCATCGTATTATAACAATTTCCGCTTTTAATTCTATAAAAAACTCCGCCAGTAGCGGAGTTGAGGGGCTTAAAGTCTAGGAATTTGCTATTATACTAGTGAGCAACATGAGGAATGTGCATGGAAGTAAGGTGTAGGAATGGAAAAATTGCTCATCATTTTTTCCTCCCAAATTTGATTTTCGTTTGGTTAAGAGATACAGGCAGATAATGATTGTTACCCCTAATACAACTATAAAAGGGAAAGACATACCTACAAAAATAGCCAACAGGTAGAAAGGAAGAACAAAAATAACTAACATTACCAACTCCTGTGTTCGGAACTTACTCAATATAATACTCTATTACAGTTTTTGCTAGGATCTCGTGCTAGCACGACTTGGCGGAGGAGAGAAGATTCGGCGTCAAGAAGTAATTCGCGTACGCTCATAACTTCTTCCTGCCCTCGGTTTGCTGGCTCGTTTCATTATGAATAGAAACTTACATCGCAAACCGTTCTCATCTCGCTCGCAATAAATAAAACTGTCTGGGAAAAATCCAGACAGTTTTATTCAAGCGGAGGGAGCGAGATTCGAACTCGCGAGAGACTTTCGCCCCTAACAGTTTTCAAGACTGCCGCCTTCAACCACTCAGCCATCCCTCCGTATAATTTGAATGCCCAACGATACTACCAGAAAACACAACCAAATCCAATGTGGTATGCTGTTTTCCATGCGACTCATGGGTATTGATTACGGTTCGAAGCGCGTCGGTATTGCGCTCACCGACGACAAGGGAATGATGGCTTTTCCGCATGCGGTTCTTCCAAATACGCCAGAACTCGTGCGAGAACTCGAAAAACTGATTGCTGCGCAGCAGGTAGGAAAGATTGTCATCGGACATTCGCTTGACCGGGAGGGAAATGCAAACAAAATTCATGCGGAAGTAGAGGGACTTATGCTTGATCTCACCCTTGCAGTGGGTGTCCCGATTGAGCTTGAGCCAGAGCAATACACGACGCAAGAGGCGAAGCAGATTCAAGGGAAGACGAGCATGACGGACGCCTCTGCCGCAGCCATTATATTAAATAGTTATTTGAGTAAGCAGTAAATAGGCCATGATAGAGCACGATGATTTTTCAAAGGTAGAGATGCGGATTGGTGAGATCCTTTCTGTAGAAATAGTTCAAGGTGCCGATAAACTTCTCAAGCTCTCAGTTGATTTGGGCGAAGAACGGCCACGCCAAATCATCTCGGGTATTCGCGAATACTTTGAAGACCCACAAACGCTCGTGGGAAGACAGTGCCCCTTTGTAACAAACCTTGCCCCAAGAGTCATTCGAGGGCTTGAAAGTGAGGGCATGATTCTAGCGGGAAGCCACGAGACAATCCTTGCTCTCCTTCATCCGCATCAACACGTACCGAATGGCACGAAACTCAGGTAGTCTTTTAACAGACATACGCACATTTTTTTATGGAACCCCGTATAATGAGGGTATCATTTACATATGGGCGTTCTTTCGACATTACAACACATTTCCCCGCCACCTCGGTACATGTCATTTCCGAGTGTCGGAGTTGATATTTCAGACACTTCCCTCAAGTATGTGCAATTTGAACGAAAGCACTCGCACGACAAGGAGCTTTCCCTTAAGGAGTGGGGAGATTTGAGCATACAAGAGGGAAGTCTCGAGCGGGGTAATGTGAAAGATATTGAACCGCTCGTAACGGCGCTGAAAGACGTTAAGAAGAAATGTGACGCTGAGTACGTGCGTATCTCACTTCCCGAAGAACGCGCGTATCTCTTTGAGACAACGATAAAACACGGCACGCCGACCAAAGAGGTACGCGAGCAAATTGAGTTCAAACTTGAGGAGAACGTACCGCTCTCCCCTCAGGATGCATATTTTGATTACCACGTAGTAGGACTCGAACGGGAAACTGGAGATTTTCGCACTGCGGTAGCGGTGTATTCAAGGGAGACGATTGATGCCTATACGGAAGCTTGCATGCGTGCCAAAGTAATTCCGCTTTCGTTTGAGATTGAGGCTGAGGCAATTGCACGAGCATCGATATCTAAGAATCTCACTGGCACATTCATGATCGTTGATTTTGGAAAGTCGCGTACGGGAGTTGGCATTGTGCACAATGGGTCTCTCATGTACACCTCAACCATTGAGGTGAGCGGGCAGGGAATGAGCACCGCGCTTCGCGGTGTCGTAGGAGAAATTCCTGAATCCGAGCTCACCATCATAAAAAATACGAAGGGGCTCCACAATACCCCAGAAGACGCCAAAATCTACAAAGTCTTTAAGGACTCAATTCAAGCACTTGCTGATGAGCTCGATATTCGCATCCAGTACTGGAATAGTCGCGATATTGAGGATGAGAACCATGGAATAAGTCGCGTGATTCTTTGCGGTGGAAGCGTCAATTTACTTGGTCTTCCTGAATACCTAAGCGATGCCCTGAAGATTTCTACTGAGCGCGCACAAGTGTGGCAAAACGCGTTTTCTCTCGAGCATTTCATTCCTCCGATTACGGAACGGTATTCGTATGGATATGCGACTGCTATTGGACTCGCACTTTCAGGATACACGCACATATGATGAATTTACTTTCTCCACAAGCAGAAAAGACACTCACGCGCGAATATTGGGTGCGCGTCATTTCGGTATGGGCATTTCTGCTCTCCGGTGCGTGCTTAACGCTTGCGCTCCTTCTCATCCCCACCTATGTACTCATTCACACACAATTGAGTGTCATCACTAAAGGAATGAGCGAGAGCAGTGAAAAGCAGAAAGAAACAGAGGAGCGATTTGCACGCGCTGAAGGGAGTATTCGCGAGGCAAACGAACTCGCCGCTGCCCTCAGGGCGCCTCTTATGAATACGGCGTACTCAGACCTGTATGAAGCTATTGCTGAAGCAGGAACAAAAAGTCAGATCAACCTCAAAACATTTATCATGCGCCAAGCAGTGGATGCGTCTACGAAAAACGTAGAGGTGCAAGGAGAAGCACGCACACGCACCGAACTCATTTCTTTCAAAACAGAAATCGAACGCTCACCGTATTTTGAAGATGCAGCAATACCGATTTCTGATTTGGCACGAGAAACTGACCTTCCATTCGTTATGACCATTACCCTTTCACCAACAAACGAATAACATGATGCACCGCCGTACAAAAATTATTGCGAGTGTTGCCGGAATTCTCTGCGGATTAAGTGTGCTCCTTCTCCTTGGATTTGAATACACGTTAAGCGGTAAAAAAGCTGCTCTTCTCAGTGAACAGGAGAAAATATGGGTAGCAAAGCAAAAAGCAACTCGCCTCTCTTCGCTTGAAAAACTCGCGGCTGAAACTGTAACAGAACGAGAGTCCCTTAAAGAATTCATTCTCACTGACGAAGAAGTGGTGGACTTTCTCTCGCTTATCGAGACAATTGCAAAAGAGCAGGGTGTATCAATTAAAACAGGCTCACTTGAGGTGGTGCCACAAAGTGATTTGTTCGAAGAACTTAAAATGACGCTCGTTGTTGAAGGGTACCGTGCGGGTGTTGTTCATGCGCTTCGTCTTTTTGAGGCGCTCCCGTACCGGGTGTCAGTTGAAAGTGTGGCGCTCGTACGCAGTGAAGGGATGGAGGCGTGGCAAGGGACGTTTGATTTGAGGGTAACAAAATATAAAAAGAAACCATGAGCACTGACATTCGCACACTCTTTAAAAAGAAACTGAAGCATGAAGCAACCCCACGGGAAAGGGAGATCATTCGTTCCGACCGGGACTGGATGTTTGGCTTAGGTGTAATGGTGATCGTGTTTGCGTGTGGTGCGGCATATGTTGGATATGATTTTTACAAATACCTTCGATTCGATGTGGAAATAAATAGTGGAAGCGAAGAGGGGATCGTCTATCGAGACAAGGATGTACGTTTCGTTTTAGAAAAATATAGCGAAAAGGCAAAATTATTTAAGGCGCTACGGGAAAATCGAAGCTATGTCCCACCACCCGTGGTTGTAGAGGAATTACCTGAACCTCTTGCGGGAGAAGAGGTGTCCGAGTAGAGTGGTGATGCCGAACGCCCCGATAGTTAAAGAGATAATGAAACATACTGGGAGTATGTTTCATCGGACTTCTAAGCCGTTATGAGAGGCTGAAACAGTTTGGGAAACTGTTTTAGGAGGTTGCCAGATATTTTCTCAGAAATATCGACAACCTGTACTGAACTTGTAAAGTTGAACAGTTTGGGAAACTGTTTCAGAAGGTTGTCGATATTTGAGGTCACGATAAATATCATACAACCTGAACAGCGTCTGTAGGACGAGATTCCTAATCGAACCGAGATACATTACAATTGTCCAAATGCCCCGATAGTTAAATGGATATAACTGCGGACTTCTAAGCCGTTATTCTAGGTTCGATTCCTGGTCGGGGCACATAATGACAAAGGCTCAACTTCACTGTTGAGCCTTTGTCATTAGGTTCCAGGAATCGAAGACCTTGAGCAATTGCTGCGAAAGGTGTACTGAACATGTAATGTTCGATTCCTGGTCGGGGCACCAAGACCAAACAAAAATCTATCAGCTTAAAGCTGATAGATTTTTGTTTGAGAAAGTAAATAATTTTACTTGCGTGTCTTGGTGCTCGTCGGAGACATGTTTCGCTATTTCTAATGTAAAACAGTCGAGACCGGGGAGGAAGTTCTTAAGAGCGTAGTGATTTAGAAACTTGACCCCGCAAAATGCATTCTGATCTTGAGACGTTATCGAGATTTTTCTAAAGAAAATATTCTACACTTGAACCATTTATGTAAGCTTCAATTGGTGCATTACTTCTACTCCCGAATTCTCACGGAAAACGCAGGATCGTCGACATGCAAAAACGCACGTTCGTTAATGTGGTATTTTTCGCGAGCTTCGGGGAACGTGAGGTCTGTATCGATGAGTCCAAGTTCGTACGCGAGTGCATCAGAGTTTTCAGGGAGGAGTATGCGGAGACTTAAAAATGGAATCCTGTGCGGCGTAATGGTATTTACGTGCTCAACGATATTTGTCGTACAGGTATTCGTGAGCGTGTTGTAAAACTCGGGAGTGTCTCGGAGCGTATTAGCCCTTGTGAGCATATCGACAAAAAGTGCTGCCGCTTTATCTTTTGAAGCGCGCATGGGGTAGAGGTACACAGGATCTTTTCGGTGGTTAGCTCTTAGTGTAATGAGGTCACGCTCGTCTCCAATCACATACATGAGCTCATACGCATTAAAAAGCCCTTTCAGCGGGTGATACGTTTCTCCTTTTTCCTTTCGGATCTCGACAGAAATGGCTAGGAATTCATTGCCTTCGAATTCAAAACTGAGGAACGTGTGGGCGGAGCCGGGCACTCCAGAAAATGGCTCAACCACATACCACACTCGCTTGATTTGATTAAGGTCGAATGTTTTGTCGTAGTAATTTTCTACGTAACTTGTTGTTGAGGCGTAGGTAAAGTTCCGAATGTTATGCACGGTGACGAGGTTGCCCTCAAATTCAGCGTACGGCAATACTTGCTGGTCTCTGTTCCAGTCCCGATCATTTGAAGGAGTGGTGCGGAGTGAAACGATGAGAAAAAGTATGCCCATCACTAGGACAATTCCTGTAATTCCATACAAAACCCATTTGAGAACGGAGAGTGCTCGGTGCATCCATGTAGTGTAGCAAATTCCTACGCTATACTGTGGGAATGCAGAAGATCATCTTACTGTGTGTCACCGGACTTCTCCTTATACTTTTTACGTATTTCTTTTTTCGGCCAATGCACATCACTAACTACCCACCAAAGGAAGGCCCGATTGTCGCATTCGGAGATAGCCTCGTTGAGGGTGTCGGGGCTGGGGAATCAGAAAATTTTGTGTCGCTCCTTTCCCTCAAAATTGGAGAGCCCATCGTCAACATGGGCGTCTCTGGAAATACGACGCGCGATGGGCTCGCGCGTATTGAGAAAGTAATCGCTCTAAAACCTCGCATTGTGATAGTGCTCCTTGGTGGTAACGATGCACTTCGGAGAATTCCTCAGGAAGAAACATTTCAGAATTTGCGTAGCATAATTGCCCGCTTGCAGGGAGAGGGGAGTGTCGTGGTACTTCTCGGTATTCGGGGTGGCATAATTATTGACGGGTATGATACTCAATTCAAAGCACTTGCCGAGGAAACAGGGTCGGTGTACGTCGAAGATGTACTCTCCGGAATTTTTGGGAAAAATGAACTCATGGCAGATAGATTGCACCCCAATAAAGAGGGGTATAAAATCATTGCTGATCGCGTGTATGAGGAGATGATTGATATCGTTGAGTAACATATTGTAAGAAAAATCAGGCCGCTCTACTTAGTGGGCGATGAGGGACTTGAAACTTACAGTTTCAGTTCAGGTTGTATGACAATTTTAGTAAATAAAAATTGTCGACAACCTTTTCAAATCCCTGACCAAAATACAAAAAACCACCAGAATAGATCTGGCAGTTTTTTGCATTTGTGGGCGATGAGGGATTCGAACCCCCGACCTTCTCAGTGTAAATGAGCTGCTCTACCAACTGAGCTAATCGCCCGTATGTGCCTGTGTCAGCTTTTCCTTATTTCGAATCTTGGGGAGTAGCTCGTTTCCAAGTGTAAATGGTTCGACAGTTCCCCAAACTGTCTCACCTCCATCACCAGAGCGTATCGCCCATGTATCTCGGCGTCAGGTCACTAATTCGCCTACGCTCATAAGTGCCTCCTGCCCGGCCTCACGGTTTCGCCATTAAGGTGCAGGCGAAACATCGCTCCGGCTCACAGACGAAATGAAAGTAAAACTGTCTACTTTCATTCATTCGTCTGTGCGCCCATAGTATCGTTTTTTGAAATTAATTCAATACGCGTATACTAGGCGCATGTTTAGTGAGATTTATTGTATTGTAAGTGGAAAGGTTCAGCGAGTGGGGTATCGTGATTTTGTTGAGAAGCTTGCTAGAGAATTCCGTCTTACGGGCTGGGTGAAGAATCGTGATGAGGGAACAGTCGAACTCGTGCTTCAGGGAATTCCTGACAATTTAAAGGCGGCGGTTGAATTTCTTAATCAAGGCTCTGTGCTTTCTAAGGTAGATAGTATGTCTGTTGATTGGCGAACACCGAAGGAACAATTTGATACTTTTAAGGTGCTCTAGTATTTAAGTAATGCAATGACTATAAATACTGAGCCGTCGTTTATTCTTCTACACAGAAGAATAAACGACGAAGGAACTCCAACAGATCACAGCTTTTTATTTTTTTGTAGTTTGATTTAATTAATTATGAATTCTGAAACCATACCCTCGTGCGTCGGCTTTATCATGGACGGCAACAGGCGTTGGGCGCTGCAGCATGGAGTCGCTACAGCAAAAGGGCATGAGAAAGGATACGAAGCATTGAAACAAACTATTGATGCGGTGTACGACGCTGGGATTCCACACATGGTCTGCTACGCCTTTTCGAGTGAAAACTGGAAACGGAGCGAGCAAGAGGTGTCGCATCTCATGTCTCTCATGGAGTATGCATTTGATGA
Organism: Minisyncoccia bacterium; assembly: GCA_046598345.1. Lineage (GTDB taxonomy): Bacteria > Patescibacteriota > Minisyncoccia > Phycocordibacterales > UBA918 > Damh-18. The sequence goes on from JBKJIT010000001.1 coordinate 33,427, forward strand.
TCTCATACGAACGTTTAAGAAAAGCGAACAGAAGATCGCGGTGCGCTTTATCGGTGAACGGGAACGATTTAGCGAGCATTTCCAACAAAAGATGGTAGACGTTGAAAAAATCCATAGAGAAGATGCGCTGCTCACAGTATGGATTGCACTTTCGTATGGTGCTCGCACAGAAATTGTACAAGCGGTCAATACAGCAGTTCTGCAGGGTGAGCGAGTTGATGAACAGTCGTTTGCTCGTATGCTCATGACTGCCGGAATGCCCGACCCAGACCTCATCATTCGCACAAGTGGTGAGAAGCGACTTTCAAATTTTCTCCTCTTTCAGTCTGCATACAGCGAGCTCTTTTTTACTGACACACTTTGGCCAGACTTTGGAGAAGTTGAATTTAAGGGTATCCTGGACGCATATGGTAAACGCGAACGAAGAAAAGGTGCATGAGATAACGAGCGTAGCGACTATATCGAATGTATGTCCCGATTTTTTCTCCACTAGAGAAAATCGCTGGACCCTTCAAATAATGAAATAAAATGATTAAAGAAAAATTAGAACCCGAAGTTTTGTATGAGGATGCAAATATGCTTGTCATCAGCAAACCAACAGGAATGATGGTGCATGCGGACGGACGAAGGGAGGACAAAACAGTCGTTGACTGGTTCCTTGCTCGCGCGCCAGAGGCGCGCGAGGTTGGCGAGCCAGGGTTTGCGCAGGACGGGTCACCACTTCTCCGGGCAGGAGTTGTACACCGTCTTGACGAAGATACCTCAGGACTCCTTGTGCTTGCGAAAACACAGGATGCTTTTCTCCATCTCAAAACACAATTTCAGGAACATCTCATCAAAAAAGAGTATCGTGCGTTTGTGTATGGGACGATGAAAGAAAAGTGGGGGACTATCAACCGTCTCATCGGTAGAAGTACGAAAGATTTTCGCCTTCGCTCAGCACAACGTGGTGCACGCGGCACACTACGGAGCGCGATTACCGATTGGGAGCTCATTGGGCAAACTGAGACGCATGCCTATCTGAAGCTTCTCCCTAAAACGGGAAGAACCCACCAGCTCCGGGTCCATATGAAGGCAATCGGGCGACCGATTGTGAAAGACGACCTCTACGCATCAGAGAATCTTCTTCTCGGAAACAACCTCGGATTCACACGGCTCGCACTCCATGCGTACAGTCTCAAGTTCATGGGTATCGACGGGATCGATCGGCACATTATTGCCCCCATACCCCCCGATTTTGAAGCGGCAGAGACGACTCTTGCGACTCCGTAATTGCTGTGTTAAAGTACAGCACGCTTTTAAGGACTATTTCAATAATGATTCTAAGAGCCCTTTAGTTTTACTATTCTATGAATACAGCACAGAGTGGAGTAATCATTTCTCCCGTCAATATGGAAGATCGCAAGAACCTTGGCGTTAGAGCTGGGGATACTGTGCGTGTCCACCAAAAAATTAAGGACAAGGAAAAAACACGTCTCCAGGTGTTTGAAGGACTCGTACTTGGACGAAAGCACGGCAATGAAGCAGGTGCGACCTTTACCGTTCGTAAGGTTGTAGATGGAATTGGTGTAGAAAAAATCTTCCCACTCTATTCACCCCTTATCGATAAAATCGAAATTGTGAAGCGAAGTAAGGTACGAAGCGCAAAGCTTTACTACATTCGTGAGAAAGTAGCACGTGAAATTAAACGACAAATGCGTCGTATGCGACTCATGAGCCTATCGTCTGAATCTGAAACGGAGATGAAGCTCCGCGCAGAAGAGGAAGCAAAGGCAGAAGCAGCTCGTGTCGCGCAAGCTGAAGCAGACGCAAAGGCTGTTGCGGAAGCGATGAAAGCTGCAGAAGCAGAAAAAGCTGCTCAAGAAACTCCAGAAGTAACGACGGAACCAGTTGCAGAAGAAGTAAAGAATTAACAAAAAAACCGGCCTGTCGGCCGGTTTTTTTGTTCTGTAAGTTTGCAAAACAACTAAAAATCCTTAGAATGAGTGGGCTTTAAAAGAGCACATGCCCAGGTGGTGAAATTGGTATACACGTATGCTTGAGGTGCATATGCCGCAAGGTGTGGAGGTTCAAGTCCTCTCCTGGGCACAGTCGCTGAAAAACCCCGCAAGGGGCTTTTTCTTTGCGCGACTATGCCCAGGAGAGGACTTGAAGAGTTTGAGTGTATCGCACGGAGCGAAGCGAGTACGATACGAAACCTGTACCGGTCCAATAGGGACCAAGACTTCTTTCCAAGCTATTGAACCATTACGGAGGTATTGACAATATTCAATAAAGTTGTATTATTATCCACAGTAAACACTAGCTCAACCAGTCAGCCCACGGGGGCTACATCAACTTAAGGAAATGATCATGCCGGATGGAAGCACAATAAGTACTTCACCTCTTGTGAAAGAGGTGACAGAGGAGTACTTGCGTTTATTGGAGCGCGGATCTCAGCGCTTAAACAATGAGCCTCTAAATCCACGGGAGAAAGGGGCGTTTGTACGCTTTATCACGACGCTGTGTGCAAGCCTGGTCTCGAGGGAGGGCCAAACGGTGATCGCGCAGTTTGCATGTCCGGTTTACTCCGGTGTTCCACTGGGTGCACTTCCACGTACTTGGTATGTGTGTGCCAAAAACAGGCAACACCGTCGTGGCGGGAGACACAGCGGTAGCGACATTGAATATTGCTTGTGCTTAGATGGCACCACAACCTTGTATTCATCGCGTGAAGGAGTCGTAGCATCACGGAATATTCCCGTGATGACCGCAGATTTGCCAATTCTCGTGAAGGGGATCCTTGAGTTGCCTGAAGGAAGCACGAGGTTGAGACCTCTATTCGATAAACTTGAAAAGGCAGCCGGGAAGTAGAAAGGAAACAGCCGTCGCCAAAAGCGACGGCTGTGTTTGTACTTTCGCACGGCTTTAGCCTGTCTGAAGCTTTTTCTTAATTTGAGAAAATCTGTATACTGTCTCGCATGCATCAACGTTGTAGAGTTCGCTGTCGCGCCATAATAATTCACGAAGGAAAACTTCTTGTGGTTAAGAATTCAAGAGGAAGCGAGTACTATGCGCTCCCCGGAGGGCATCTGGATCCGGGTGAAACTCCAGAAGAATGCATGGTACGAGAAATTGTGGAGGAGATTGGCATAACCCCAGTTATTAAAAGTCTCCTGTATGTATACACCTTCACTGATAGAGGGGGAGAGACATCAGTTGAATTTTTCTTTGAGGCACAAAACGGTAGCGATTTTATTTCGCACGAAAAACAAGTAGGGACGCACGCACATGAACTTTCTGAAGTTAGGTGGATAAAAAAAACGGATGAGGTACTGCTTCTTCCCGAGGAAATACATGCACATTTTAAAAATGGAAATTTTCCAGATTTAGAACTGAAATTTCTCAAAGGGGAATCTCGACAATAACAAGGAAAACAGCTATAAATACGACGACCGATATGGTGCCTATAGTGTAATGGTTAGCACTAGAGCTTGTGGAGCTCTCTGTCAGGGTTCGAGTCCCTGTAGGCACCCAAATGCAAAAATACCTGGGTTTTCCCGGGTGTTTTTGTATTTAGGTCTGGGGCTCGAAGACCTTGCTAGATACTTTTCGAACGAAGTGAACAAAAGTATCAGCAAGGTGTACTGAAACTGTAAGTTTCGAGCCCCTGTAGGCACCCCAAATGAGATACACCCTCATGGGCTTTTTTCGTGTAGGGGGGGCTAAGCAAGCAATCCTTTCTGAAATTGCGCGGGGTACTACGAGGTAAACTTTCGCTCGCCTCCCATTTATTTCAGTATGGAAAGATTACCTTGATAGCAGCTATAAAAAAGTTGAAGGTGTGCATGTATCAGAGTGTTCAGGGCACCTTTCTTTATTTGTAGGAGACGTAAAGTTTACTTTACATGCTATATATGTATAGTATGGGTGTCGTGCATGAATCTATAAAAAATAAGGTGTCAGAATACCGAACGAGCATAGGTACAACCCAAGAGGAGTTGGCCAGTGAGGTTAATGTGAGCCGTCAAACAATAATTGCGCTCGAGAAAGGTAATTATGCACCATCTATATTACTAGCTCTCAAAATAGCCCATTTTTTCGCTGTGCCTGTTGAAAAAATATTTATGATACATCATGAAAAATAATTTTCTTGAAATACTTACTACCGTCGGTCTCGTGCTCATTGCTGTTCTTCTCCTAAACCCGTTCGATTTTTGGATGCCTCAAATGATGGTTGTAGGACTGCTGGTTATTGCCCTTGTACTTTTTGGGGTATTTGCAATCTTTATTTTGCGCGAAAAGACTATTGATGAGCGGGATGCAGTACATAAAACTCTCGCAGGACGAAACGCATTCCTCGCTGGTTCTGCGGTTCTCATACTGGGGATTGTTGTTGAGGGGTATACGCATACGGTAGATTCTTGGATCGTTGGCGCTCTTGTTGTGATGGTTAGTACCAAGATTATTACTCTAATATGGAGCGACAAAAATCAGTAACACCGTAATCTTTGGAGAGAATGTAAAGTTAACTTTACATTTAATTTTCTTTTGTATATACTGTTAGGTATATGATTAAGAAAACAATTATTGCAGGTATCGCACTACTATTCATTGGCTTTGGGTACTATGCTATCTCTCCAATTTTTAAGACGATTACTCTTAACGAAGAGGCTCCATCGATAGAGAATGTTTCTGAGGGTACAAATATGGCTGTGATATCAGCGAAGTATTCCGTTGTCGGAACGGTCGGACATCCAGCAGAAGGTACCGTAGAACTGATTGATTCCCTAGACGGAAAGATCGTTCGGTACGAAAATTTTAAAACAATCAATGGGCCAGATTTATTTGTGTACCTGAGCAAGGATCTTGAAGGAAAAGAGTTCATTTCTCTTGGGGAAATACGAGCTACCGAAGGCAGTGTTAACTATACTGTTCCTTCTGGAGTGGATATTTCAGAATATAAATATGTAATGACATGGTGTAAGCAATTTGGAGTTCTCTTTAATTATGCAGACATTAGTTCAAGCCCGGTTGTTGATGATGAAAAAATGATGAAAGGTTCTGCGCAGGATGATGATGGAATAGGCATGCCGATTGAGAAGGCTCGGGAAGACAAGGAAGTGCTGGCACCTGATGCTGTCGTTTTGAAAACCGCACTTTTCGCAAATGGTTGCTTTTGGTGTGTTGAACATGATTTAGAAGAAGTCGCGGGAGTTATTGATGTTGTTTCTGGATACGCTGGTGGATCTACGGAAAATCCAACGTATAAAGACTATTCAGTTAATGGTCATCGGGAGGTTGTGCTTGTCACCTATGACGCGCAAAAGGTAACGTACGACAATCTTGTTGAACATATTATTAAACACGGTGACCCCACTGATGCGGGAGGATCTTTCTATGATCGAGGAGCTGAGTATGCGCCCGCAATTTACTATGGGACAGAAGAAGAGAAAGCTGTAGCTCGAGAAGTTATCACTGCCGTGGACACACTCCGTGTGTTCCTTGAACCTTTGCCACTCATCGTAATTCCGCGCGTACCGTTTTGGCCGGCCGAAGAATATCATCAAGATTATGGGGAGAAAAACCCGCTCCGCTATTCGTATTACCGAAAGGGTTCTGGACGGGATGCGTTTATTGAAAAGTATTGGGGCGAGGAAGCGGGTACGTTTACTATCTCAAATGGACTTACTTCAAAAAAAAGTGTGCGGGAAACTAATACGAAGAAGTCCTGGGAATACTTTGTAAAACCAAGTGAGACTGAACTCCGAGCAACCCTTACTCCTCTCCAATATGAGGTGACTCAGGAGGACGGAACTGAGCGACCTTTTACAAACGAGTACGATAAAAATTACGATGAGGGTGTGTATGTTGATGTTGTTTCAGGTGAACCATTATTCCTATCAAAAGATAAGTACGACTCAGGTACAGGCTGGCCCTCATTTGTAAAACCAATCTCCGATGATGCAGTCATTCTCATAGTCGATGATGGGCTCTTTACGACACGAACAGAAGTACGTTCAAAATATGCTGATTCACACCTTGGGCACGTGTTTCCCGACGGTCCTTCTGAACGTGGCGGAAAACGATACTGCATGAATTCTGCTGCACTTCGCTTCATTTCCAAAGCTGAGATGGAAGGGAACGCATATGCGTACCTCATTCCGCAGCTATAAACAAAAAAGCCGACGCGTGAACGTCGGCTGAAATTTCCTTCTACGTGAACAGTTCCTTAGTAGTCTTCCTGTAAGTAGATTGCAATACCCACGGGCATTTCGGTTTCAAAAACCGGATCTGTCTTTGCGATCGGCTCCAGGGGGACTGCTTCTTTCTCTTCGGGGAGATCGTTGTCTTGCTGTTCCATCGGTACTTCCTCCTGTGATTCTTTCGTTATTCGCGCCTGTGTCTGGCGAGGGATGTTTATACGTGCAAAGGCATTTTTTGTCAATCGCGTCACATCTGTGTGTGCTCTCTATCTGATACACTACAGGAGAACGTATGAGAATCGTATGAGTACGCAAGATACTATTATTGTTGTCACATTCACCTTTCTTATTGGGGCAGGGATGGGCTATAACGTAGCCAAACTTATTTTTGGGTAATTAGTTTTTATGAAGACATTTCTTACGGAATTTAAAGCATTTGCAATGCGAGGGAATGTTGTCGACCTCGCGATCGCGGTCGTTATCGGTGGAGCATTCGGAAAAATCGTCTCATCGCTCGTCGATAACATCATCACCCCATTCATTGGGCTCCTTATGGGTGGTGTAGATTTTAGTGGATTTGCCTTTACATTTGGTGGTACAGCTGTCACGTACGGTAAGTTTCTCCAGTCCGTTTTTGATTTCGTAATTATTGCCTTCGTCATCTTCTTGGTAGTAAAAGGAATGAATCGCATGAAGCGAAAAGAGGACGAAAAGCCTGAAGAAAAACAGGCAGAACCAAGTGAGGAGATTAAACTCCTCCGTGAAATTAGGGACAGCCTCAAAAAATAAGAAGAGAGAGGAAAAACCGGCCGAAGACTCTGTCTTCGGCCGGTTTTCCGTACTTCAATACACGGGGAGAGATTCGGCAAGTCTTGCGCACGCCCGTATTCTGTTGCTATCCACACAACGGTTGTGGAATCAGGCTTCTACACTCATGATTCTAGCCATATTTTCCGAGGGGATCTCATTAAAACCCATAGTTTCAAAGGTTTTTGATGGTCCTTGCGAAATGCTATAATTCTTCTAACACACGCTTCTTGCTCTTCGTGTGGCGCACCTCAAGGTATTAGAAAAAGCTGCAGATTGGCCTGCAGTGTACTTCAAAACTCTCTCAAATATTCGCGGTTTGATGAGAGGCTTTTATTAACCCTTATACAAGAAAGGATATGATCACCCACATTATTAAGCGAAACGGAACCACGGTACCTTTTGATCCCAACAAAATTGTTATCGTGATGAAGAAGGCATTTGCTGCCGAAAATGTTTCCGTAGATGACACCGCACTCGAGCAGATGACCTCACGGGTGATCGCCAATCTGACTCGAATGCAAGAAGGGAAGAATGAGTATGCGACTGTCGAGCAAGTACAGGATCTTGTGGAGAACACGCTCATGGAGCGTGGGTATTTCAATGTTGCGAAGGCGTACATTCTGTATCGCTTTCGTCAGACTGAAGAGCGAAAGCAAGAGGTGGTCAAAGAAATCGAAGAGCAGCGTCTCATGGTTGAGCGCAGTGACGGCACACACGAACAATTTTCACGCGAAAAGATGCGGGCGTACATTGCGCGGTTTGCGCATGGGTACGAAAAGGATGTTGATCTGGACGCGCTCGCACTCCAGGTGGAACGAGAGGTGTATGAGGGAATTAAGACTTCCGAGATGGCAAAGCTCGTCACGCTCATTCTTCGTTCACACATTGAAGCGGATCCAGGATACTCAGTCATGGCAGCACGTCAGCTCTGCGAACGCGTGAGTGATGAGGCAATTGGGCGAAATCTCGGAGCGACACCGCAGGCGCGCAATGATGCGTACCGAAATGCTTTTGTGCGCAACATTAAGCGGGGGATTGAAGCAAAGAAGTATGACGAGAAACTCGCGGGATTTAACCTTGAGAAACTCGCACAGGCGATTGTTCCAGAGCGTGACGATCTCTTCAAGTATCTTGGTGTTGAAACACTGCACGATCGGTACTTTGTGCAGCTCCAAGATAAAACGATAATTGAAACACCTCAGATGATGTGGATGCGTGTCGCGATGGGACTTTCACTGAATGAACAGGATAAAGAAGCGCGTACGATTGAATTTTATGATGCAATGTCTGAACTCCGTTTCGTGCCATCGACACCAACCCTCTTCCACTCAGGCACACCACACCCGCAGCTTTCTTCCTGCTACCTCAACTTGGTTGAGGACGATTTGAAGCATATTTTTAAGGTATATGGAGACAATGCGATGCTCTCAAAGTGGGCAGGAGGCATTGGGACGTGTTGGACGAAGCTCCGGGGGACAGGAGCACAGCTTCAGTCCTCTGGCATTACCTCACAGGGTATTATTCCGTTCCTTAAGATCGCAAACGATGTGACGGTCGCGATAAACCGCTCAGGGCGCCGCCGCGGCGCTACCTGCGTGTATCTTGAAAACTGGCACATTGACTTTGAAGATTTTCTCGAGCTCCGCAAAAATACCGGAGATGAGCGTCGTCGCACGCACGACATGAACACTGCGTCATGGGTCTCAGATCTTTTTATGAAGCGTGTGAAGGAGGATGGTCAATGGACACTCTTTTCTCCAGAAGAAGCACCTGAACTTACCGAAACATACGGGAAGCAATTTGAATCGCACTACGAGCGCTACGAGGAAATGGCGGATCGCGGAGAAATGCGTCTCACGAAGCGGGTGAAGGCACGTGACCTTTGGAAGCGCATGCTCGGTATGCTCTTTGAAACAGGGCACCCATGGATTACCTTCAAGGATCCTTCAAACGTACGCTCACCACAAGATCATGTCGGTGTCGTTCATCACTCAAATCTATGTACTGAAATCACACTCAATACCTCGGCAGAAGAAACCGCGGTTTGTAACCTTGGATCTATCAACTATCCGAAGCACATTATGAATGGGGTGATGGACGAGAGTAAGGTGAAGCAGACGGTAACGACCGCTATGCGTATGCTGGACAACGTCATCGACATCAACTTCTACCCAACGGTTGAAGCGCGTACGTCAAATCTTCGCCATCGACCTGTCGGGCTTGGCATTATGGGCTTCCAAGACGCGCTCTACATGCTCGACATTCCGTTTGGTTCCGAAAAGTGTGTTGAGTTCTCAGACAGTTCTATGGAAATGATTGCATACTACGCGATCTTGAGTTCGTCTCAGCTCGCTCGTGAGCGCGGCGCGTACCAGACATACAAGGGATCGAAGTGGGATCGTGGCATTTTCCCAGTGGACACTATTGCGCTCCTTGAAGCGGAGCGTGGTGTTGCAATTGGGGTGGATCGACGGGAGCGCCTCGACTGGAATGTGGTTCGAGAAATGGTAAAGCAATTTGGTATGAGGAACTCCAACACCATGGCGATTGCGCCAACAGCGACGATCGCAAACATCGCGGGCTCTATTCCTGGAAACGAACCGATCTACAAGAATATCTACGTGAAGTCGAATATTTCGGGAGACTTTGTCGTGATCAATGAGTATCTCGTTGCAGACTTAAAGAAAATCGGTCTCTGGGATCAGGCAATGATTAAGGCGATCAAGTATAACGACGGCAGCATTCTTGAAATTCCAAGTATTCCTGTGGAACTGAAGCAAAAGTATCGTGAGACATTTGAGATCGACATGCGCTGGCTTGTGCGCGCTGGAGCGAGTCGTGGGAAGTGGATTGACCAGTCACAGTCTCTCAACATCTTCTTTAATGGAACCTCAGGAGGTGAGCTTTCTGAGCTCTACCTGTATGCCTGGGAAATGGGGCTTAAAACAACCTACTACCTCCGATCACTTGGAGCGACACAGGTTGAGAAATCAACGGTAAATGAAGCAGGTACACACCTACGAAAGAACACCGATGAGGGTTCTTCGAAGGAAGGAGTGGTACGTGAGGGAGTGCTTTCCACCGTATCTGTCGCAACGGGAGAAGTCGTGCAAGCAGCTATAGTTGCACAACCCATTCTTTCACCGCTCGCAACACCGTCTCCTATAACGAAAGCGATTGTGGATGCAGGGAAGGTGGAGGTGGAGAGTGGGTCCATGAAGAAGCCGCGGTTGCATATCGCAGAAGACGCAGTGTGCGAATCCTGCCAGTAAGCACTTTCACGCTCGGTGAATTTCTTTGTTGAAACTGCAATTTTCTCTTCATCGTACGACCTCTGTACGCCTCGATCGAATACTCGTAAGAAAGTACCCCATACTTTCTTAACTGCCTCGAAATTCACATAAGCGTGAAAGTTCTCTAAAACCAACCACACCATAACTCCAGCATTCGCGTTCTATCAAACTCTCAGATTTTAAGTACAATATTATTATCAAGTAAGAGCAAAGAAGAAAAGACTGAGTCCCTTCGTCGGTTCAAGGCATAGAAAAAGCATGAATCGACGGCTGAGGTTTTCTAACTCGCTACGCTCATAACAAAACCTATGCATGCCAATTAGAAAAAATGCACCACCCGTAGACATCAATGAGCGCCGCGCGATTAACGGCGCAGATGCTGATGTGATCCAGCTCTATCCAATGAAGCACGAGTGGGCGTGGCACTACTACAACGCTGCAAATTCGAACCACTGGTTGCCGACAGAGATCAGCATGCAGCTCGACATTGAGCAGTGGAAATCAGCATCGGTCCTCACGAAAGACGAACGTCATGCATTTGAGACCGTCTTGGGCTTCTTCACGACCGCCGACTCAATTGCAGCAAACAACATCGTCGTTGCGACATACCGCCATATCACAAGCCCAGAAATTCGTATGTACCTTCTTCGCCAGGCGTACGAGGAAGCAATTCATACGCATGCGTATCAGTACATCGTAGAATCTTTAGGGCTCGATGAGGCAAAGGTCTTCAATATGTACCGTGAGCGGGACGCTATATACAATAAGGCGAGCTTCATCCTCAATTTTAACGACGGCGTCTTTGATCCTTCGTTTAAGACAGGTACATTCGCAAACGACCAGAAGTTTCTTGAGAATCTGTGTGTATTCTCGCTCATTCTTGAGGGAATTTTCTTCTACTCTTCCTTTGCCGTTATGTTTGGATTCCAACGTCAGCACAAGCTCACGGGCTCTGCAGAGCAGATTCAATACATCATGCGCGACGAATCCATGCACCTCAATTTCGGTTGCCAACTCATCAATACGATTAGGGAAGAGCAGCCAGAACTCTGGACGAAAGATTTCCAAGATAAGATCACGGGGTACGTAAAAGAAGCTGCACGACTTGAGTACACGTACGCGCAGGAAGTATTTCCACTCGGTATCTTCGGCATGAACGCGAATGGTTTCAAACAATACATCGAGCACATCGCTGATCGTCGTCTCGAACGGGTAGGTCTCCCTGCCCAATTTGGGGTAAACAACCCATTCCCGTGGATGAGCGAAGCGATTGATTTACCGAAGGAGAAGAACTTTTTTGAAACGAGGGTGACCGAGTACAAAACAGGAGGGGCCTTGAACTGGTAGTCTAGTATCGCACTTGGCCAGCAGTAATTGCCGGCCCTTTTGTAACGAAAAAGGTGCGTTTTGCTATACTTCAAGGATATGAGAAGTGGGTTTTTAATGATGCTCATGGTTTCTGTCATTTTTGGCGGCGGGTATTGGTATTACGTGGCTGAGGCTATATGTGATTTGCCGGTTTCGTATCGAATTGGTGCGATTGACCCTCGGTTTAATATTGGTGAGGAATATGTCCGCAATCGGGCTTCTGTGGCAGAGTCAATGTGGGAGAATGCAACTGAGCGCAATATTTTTACGTACGACCCGAGCGGAGACGTAACCATCAATTTTGTATTTGATGATCGACAAGCAACCGCGAACGAAGAAGAAGAACTTCGTGGTGTACTAGAAACGAAGGAGGGTGTGAGTGAGACGGTACGTGATCAGTATGATCGACTTCTTGGCGAATACACGACGCTGAAGAAAAGTTACGAAAAGCGAACGAGTACCTATGAATCAAATCTTGCTGCATACAATACTGAGGTAGCAAAGTGGAATGAAAAGGGAGGTGCGCCAAAGGATGTGTTTGAGGAACTCAAGCAAACAGGGGAAAGACTCGCAAGGGAGCAGCGTACATTAAATGAACTTGCCACGAGTCTGAATAAGCTCGTGGGGCAAATGAATGCGCTTGGAGCAAAAGGCACAACACTTATTAATGACTACAATGAAGTGGTGAATGAGTACAATGATAAATTTACAGAAGGCTCTGAGTTTGCCCAAGGGGAATACAAGGCGGACGTTATCACTATCTATGAATTTACCTCTGACGAAGAATTAGAGATTGTGCTCGCACATGAATTTGGACACGCGCTTGCGCTGGGTCATGTCGAAGGGGAATCCTCCATCATGTATCACCTTATGGAGGCACAGAATAAGGAAAGTGGGGTCACCGAAGAGGATATCGCTGAATTTAATCGCCTTTGCGGGAGTGAGGCAACGCCGAGTAAGCGGTTGTATAGGTTCCTTTCAAGTATGTGGAAGAGTTAGAAGTTGGTAACAGCCTGAAACACTTAGTGTCTCAGGCTGTTACCAACTTCATATATTTTCGTAATACAAAGCATAGTAGTATTAAAACGAAGTAATAACACATTAAATATATATGTTCCAGGAACCAATTATGCGCAACATTGTGCTCGGCGTCGGGGTAGCTGCGGTAATCGCACTCCTTGCGTACACGTACTCATCAATCTCACAGGCTAGATACATGACCCAAATGCCGGTCACGATTTCAGTGTCAGGTGAGGGTGAAGTATTTGGGAAGCCAGATATCGCTAGTTTTAGTTTCTCCGTGAATGCGAGAGAAGCTGACGCGGTATCTGCTCAGAACAAATCAGCAGAGGCAGTCAATGCAATTCTCGCGTACCTCAAGGAAAAGGGAATTGAAGATAAGGATGTGAAGGTAACTGGATACTATCTCAATCCGGAGTATGAGTATCCAACATCACTTCCATGTGAACGCGGTTACTGCCCACCGACGGGTGAACGAAAACTTACCGGATATGAAGTAAATCAGACAGTTTCAGTAAAAGTTCGAGATACGAAAGATAATCGAATTGGTATGCTCATTTCTGGAGTAGGAGAGCTTGGAGCTACCAACATCAATGGACCTGAGTTTACGATTGATGACGATAGTTCACTTAAGGCAGAAGCGAGGGCGCAGGCAATCGCTGATGCAAATGAGCAGGCACTCAAACTCGCGAAGGATCTTAACGTACGCATTGTACGTATGACCGGATTCTGGGAGGACGAGGGAGGATACCCAATGTACAACAGCTACGGTATGGAGAAATCCATGTCTATGGATTCTGCAGGGGCAGCACCAATTGCCCCGTCAATGCCAATGGGAGAAAACATGATCACCTCACGAGTAAATGTGTCGTTTGAAGTGAGATAGTCCGGGGGACTATCGCAAGACTTTGAACATCCGCCAGCTGGCGGAGTGGGAAAAGTACAGCTTCTGTAAGAAGAGCTAATACATTAAAGCACCCAAACATACAGCAAAAATCGCGCCTCCCGGCGCGATTTTTGCTGTATACTGAGGGCGAAATGCGGTCTAATTGACTTCCGCTTCCAGTCTGGTAGTATGAAATCAATCGCCCGCAGGGGCGTTTTAATTTTGCTTAATCATCCACACTAATTATGAGCTTCATTGAATATCTCAAAGATACCCGGAACGAACTCGGACATGTTTCGTGGCCAACGCGTCGACAGGCAATCGTGTCTACGGTTTTAGTTGTAGTTATTTCCATTCTTGTTGCTATCTATATTGGAGTGTTCGACTTCATTTTCAGCCGGGCATTGGATTGGTTTATTGAGGGGTAGAGGATTTTATTTAAAGATTCATGGAAGGTAGTGGTAAAGAGTTCGTTCGTCGATGAGAGGTTGAGAAACAATCACTTGTTTCTCAAGAGGTTGTCGAGATTTTCTGTAAGAAAATATCATACAACCTGAACAGTGCCTGTAAGGCATAGGAAGCATCAATCGAGAGTTGAAGATTCATTAAATTCTAACAAAAAGTAAGCATGGCAAAACAACATACAGACGGAGAACGGCATTGGTACGCAATTCATACCTACTCAGGATATGAGAATGCAGTATCGCGTAATCTAAAGCAGCGTATTGAATCTCTCGGTATGCAAGATCGGATTTTTGATGTAGTCGTGCCAACGGAAAAAAAGATTCGAGTGAAAGGAGGGAAGCGAGTTACCGAAGAGGAACGCATTTATCCTGGTTACGTTCTCGTTGATATGATCGTAACTGATGATTCATGGTACGTCGTGCGTAACACGCCTCGCGTGACCGGCTTCGTGGGAAGTGGTACGCAGCCTGTACCGCTCAAGGATAACGAACTTAAAGCGCTTATGAATCGTATGGATGATGAAGCCCCAAAGCACCAAGTGGACTTCTCTATTGGCGATATCGTTATGATCGTCGATGGTCCGTTCAAGGAGCTTGAAGGGAAGGTGGGAGAGATTGATGAAACGCGCGGTAAGGTTAAGGTGCTTGTTTCTATGTTCGGTCGCGAGACTCCCGTAGAACTCGATTTCCTCCAACTAAAGCGGATCTAATATCTGTCGGTGTGCGCGTTTGCCAAAGTCCATATTCTCTTGTACGATAGGCGGGCTTCTGAGAGCTGATATGGACTGCTCTCTATAAAGATTTAATTAACATACACCGTGGCTAAAAAGATAGTAAAGAAAATCAAGGTACAGGCGACAGGTGGGAAGGCAACACCAGCTCCACCACTTGGTCCGGTACTAGGACAGGCCGGTATTAATATCGGTGAATTCGTAAACCAATTTAACGAACAGACTCGTGATCGAATGGGAGATGTGGTTCCAGTTGAGCTTACCGTCTATGACGATCGAAGTTTCACCTTCATCACAAAGACCAGTCCAGCTTCACGGCTCATTCTCAAAACAATTGGTAAGGACAAAGGCTCTGGAAAGAATGCGACTGCAAAAGTTGGAAGTATTTCTAAGGCACAGATTCGAGAAATTGCGGAAACAAAGATGCAGGACTTAAATGCAAATGACATTGACGCTGCGATGAAAATCATCGAAGGTACCTGCCGAAGTATGGGCGTAGAAGTAAAATAAATTTACTTCAACAAAGGTTGTAAAACATACATTAAAACCGCTCTAAGGCGGTTTTAATGTATGTTTTACAACCTGAACTGCGGGCGGTATGCCGCAGACGTGAAGTCGTCCCGCCCATCACATTCGCGATTTAAAAAGCAAAAATCCGCCCTAGGCGGATTTTTGCTTTTTAACACCTCAGAAACTTGCTCATCCTTGAATTAGTGGTATAACTGGCATGGGTGATGGAAGCTTTTCATGTTCCAGAGGACCCACGTACATTTTCAACAATCGTTTTTGTGAGGTAAAAGAATGAATGCATCACATGCGAAGCAGATGAAAATTCTCACAGCAGCTCAGATCGGACTGCACGAATCGCTGATCGCGCGACAGGAAATGGAGGAAGCACGACTGACTTGCTCCATGCTTATTGTTGCACAAAAATCAGCGGTACTGTTGGTTCGTTCGAAGGTTGGTCAAAACTGGATCGCGCCCCAGGGCAAGATCAAGACGACCGACAAGACACTGACGCTTGGTGCGCGGCGTGAAGCTTTCGAGGAAGTTGGCTTCGAAGATCGTCATCGCTCGAGTGAGTATGACATCTTAGTCGGCCAGTACCGCAATCCGATTCCCCGGAATCGGCAAGAGTCTTGCAAAGAAAAACTCATTGTCTGTGTCGGCATGACGGCAACGCGTGATTCTTTCGTCAGGTTGAATGACGACAACGAGCGGCACGAATGGGTTTCTTCGCCAAGTCAGCTCGCTGAACTCATGTCCACAACCCGCAAGATAAAGCGGGAAGGCACGTTTGCAGCGCTGCATCGTCTGTTCGAGCGAAAGATCCTCAATTGGACACCGTTCGCTGGGCAACTGGCAACACAGTAAGGAACTGCAGCAAAGTAGAAAAGTGATCGAGTTTTTTCGGTCACTTTTTTTATGCACTTCGCTCCAAAGTGATCCATTCATATTGAAGATCATCTTGTGCACGGTCCTCTTGCTCGATAATTTTTGTAAATGCGCTGTAGTCTGGGAAAAAAGTATCTGCTCCAGGGTCACTTTCCTGAATCACGGTGAGGTAGAGGCGATCAGTCATATTGATGCCCTGAGCATAGAGTTGACCGCCCCCAAAAATAAAAACTTCTTCTGAATCAATTTCTTTGGCAGCGGTAAGCGCTTTTTCAAGAGAATCAAATACTAAACACCCATCAATACACATCTGGCTCCGTGTCACGACGATATTTGTGCGGTTGGGTAGCGGGTGCCCAATTGAATCAAAGGTTTTCCGTCCCATAATAATGGGGTGTCCGGTCGTGAGTTCCTTAACCCGCTTTAAATCGTCGCTGATTCGCCACACAAGTTTTCCGTCTTTACCGAGCTCACGGTTTTTACCTATAGAGGCAATGATACTGATGCGTGGAGTGTCCATCTTTTCATTATGCCATACCAAACCGATGCCACATTTGCTTGGAATCCAAAGGAAACGCCCCAGTGTTCTGGGGCGTTATCAACAAAAGTTCGCCATGGAACTGAGTAGACGTAAACTTCAGTCACACTGAGGGCTCTGCAAGCGTGTTTGATGACCCTGAAGGCATCCCTTGTCGTGCCTCTGCTAACACGGAAGATGGACTACTTGTGTCTGGTATCGGCTTGAGAGGCGGCCATTGACCCGTCACAATCCTGGTGTGCATTTGATGCATTTGTGCCCATGCGATGGGACAAGTTACCGTCTTCATGAGAGTCTCCTGGTGAGGATGAACTTGCTCTCAAAACTATGTCACGCTTTAAAAATTGTTGCAACTGATATCAATGCGGATTATGTCATAGTATTTTTGCTCTGTCTTTTTGAGCTGCCGGGCGGGGCAGGTATAATGTTTTTATGTCACAGTATGAGATTGAGGTAAAAACGCTTTTGGGAGAAAAAGTAAATGCGGACGCGCTTAAAGCCCGCATGTGTGAACTTGACCCGTCGTCTACCTGTACAAGCACCAACCGTCAGCTCAATCATTATTTTGAAGGTGGCGATCTTCAGACGCTTTTTTCTAAAACAGAACATTTGTTTTCAGATGAGATAAAAGAAAAATTTCAGCACATTGCAGAAAAAGGGTCCGATTTTTCAGTTAGAACAAGACAAAAAGATGAACAAGTCCTTCTTGTTGTAAAAGCTTCGGTTGATGAGGGGACGAGCTCAAATGCCGTTTCGAGACTGGAATTTGAAGAAGCGGTTCCTGTGATGCTCCGTGAACTTGATACACTTGTGCTTGAAGCAGGATTTGCCTATCAAGCAAAGTGGTCTCGCGAGCGAGAAGAGTACAGCTACAAAGGAGCAAATGTGTGCATCGATCGCAACGCAGGGTATGGCTATCTTGCAGAGTTTGAAAAAGTGGTAAGTGACGAATCCACACTTACTGATGTCCGAAAAGAAATTGATGCACTTATGATGGAGCTTGGTGTGGAGGAATTAAGACAAGATCGACTTGAGCGTATGTTCGCATTTTACAATACCAACTGGCCCGATTACTACGGAACCGATAAAACCTTTTTGATAGAATAATTTTGTAACATGTTTCTTTCAGACGTTGATATTATCGAAGCAGTAAAGAAGGGAGAAATAACCCTTAAGCCTTTTTTTGAATCGCGCCTCCAGCCTGCAAGCTACGACATTTTGCTCGGTAATAAGTTTGTGGTGAATGAGGAAAACAGCACGTACTTTGTAGATCCAGCAAAAAAGATTTATGCAAAAACGAGAGAAATTTCTGTAAAGGACGGTCAGGAATTTGTGTTGCATCCAGGGGTATCAGTACTAGGTACTTCAAAAGAGTTTTTTGGCTCCAATGAATATCTCATACAAGTAGGGGGAAAATCATCTCTTGCGCGCGTTGGCCTCATGATTCATAACACTGCAGGACTTATTAATCCCGGGCATTTTCTCCATATTACGTTTGAACTATGTAACCTGAATAACGTTCCAATCATTCTTCGTCCTGGTATGGAAATAGCTCAGCTCACATTCTCAAAAATTTCTTCGCCCACGCGCCAGAGCTACGAGCAGGTAGGTCGTTTTGCTAAGGATAATTGGAAAAACTTTGCAGAACCGAAAAAGAAGACAGTGAAAAAGAAAAGCGTACCAGCTAAGAAAAAATAATATGCCAAAGCACCCCGAGTATCAGTATCTTGATTTGTGCAAAGATATTCTTGAAAATGGGGCAGACAAGCAACTTTTTTTTAATGATGTCATCCTCAAGGAATATGAGGAAAAAGGAGAAAAGCCCCCCTTAATTCGTTCAGTATTTGGGCGACAGATGCGCTTTGATTTGGGTGACGGATTTCCACTTTTGACGACCAAGAAAACTTTTTGGCGCGGAATTGTTACTGAACTTCTTTGGTTTCTTTCAGGAAGTTCAAACATCAAGCCACTCATTGATGTAAACAACCATATTTGGGATGAATGGGCATGGAAGCACTATCAGATGTGGGCAACTGAAGAGGAGAAGGAAGAAGGAATGACGCAGGAGCTTCTTGTAGAAAAACTAAAGAATCTTCCAGTAAACGATCCATTTGTTATGAAGTGGGGAGATCTCATCACTATCTATGGACGCATGTGGCGAAGGTGGCCAGCTAAGGATGGGAGAGAGATAGATCAACTTGCCTGGGTAATTAATGGTCTCAAGACAAAGCCAGATCGAAAGTCATATGTAGTTAGTGCATGGAATCCTGATTTTATCTATGAGATGGCTTCCGAGGGGCAAAAGTCTCACGTCCCACCATTTTGTCATACCATGTTTCAATTCCAGGTTGCGAATGGGAAATTGAACCTAGGACTGTACCAACGTTCAGGAGATCTATTTCTCGGTGTACCATTTAATATTGCGAGCTATGCACTCCTTTTACTTATGGTGTCGCATGTAACCAAAATTCCACCTGGCGAATTTGTACATACGCTCGGAGATGTACATATATATTCAAACCACTTTGACCAAGTTAAAGAACAGTTGCAGCGTGAACCGTACCCATTCCCAAAGGTCACACTCAATTCTGCAGTGGATGATATTGATGACTTTAAGATAGAAGATGTTACGCTTGAGGGATATCAGGCACACGACTCAATCAAAGCAGAAATTGCTAATATTGGAGGGTTTGTAGAAAAGAAATAATCGTACACGTTTAGAGCATATGATCTGACGACTATACAACAAGTGATGACATTATTCAGTTTAGTTTTTAGACATGCAATACGATCATATTCAAAGTCAGGATAAAGAAATATTTGACGCCCTAACGGGCGAAGAGAATCGAGAGGCAACCGGACTCGAGCTCATTCCATCAGAAAATTATGTGTCGCGAGCCGTTCGCGAAGCGAACGGCTCCGTACTCACAAATAAGTACTCGGAAGGGTACCCGGGAAGACGGTACTACGGTGGGCAGACGTACACGGATATAGTAGAAAATATTGCAATCGAGCGAGCAAAGAAATTATTTAATTGTGAGTACGCAAACGTACAGTCGCTTTCTGGTGCACCGGCAAACGTCGCCATGTATTTCGCACTCCTCGAGCCAGGTGACACAGTTCTCGGTATGGATCTCTCTCATGGAGGTCACCTCACCCATGGGCACCCGACAACGTCCATCAATAAGGTTTTTAACTTCGTGCGGTACAAGATGAAGGACGTGAATACGGGAGAAATTGATTATGATGAATTACGACGGGTGGCGCTTGAGCATAAGCCAAAAATTATTCTCGCAGGTTTTTCAGCGTATAGTCGCGAACTCGATTATGCAAAATTTGTTGAGATAGCAAAAGAAGTTGGTGCATATACCGTTGCGGATATGGCCCACATTGCTGGCCTTATTGCGGGAGGTGTCGCTCGAAATCCGTTTGAAGACGGATTTGATGTGATTACCACGACGACACACAAGACACTTCGTGGCCCTCGCGGCGGTATGATTCTCACACGAAACAGTGAAGAAATTGCAAAAAAAATAAATAAGGCTGTATTTCCAGGACTTCAAGGTGGCCCGCATATGAATAACATTGCTGCTAAAGCGATAGCGTTTGGTGAGGCACTTACGCCTGCATTTAAGGAATATGCAGCGCAGATCTTGAGGAACGCTAAGGCGATGGAAGCAGTCTTTCGAAATGCAAATATCAGAATGCTTGGCGGAGGCACATCAAATCACCTGATTCTCGCGGACGTCTATGGATCGCTTGGGATAACGGGACAGGAAGCGGAAATCGCGCTCGACGAGATTGGAATTACGCTTAATAAAAATATGATTGCTGACGAAACACGTTCTGCAATGGATCCGTCAGGGATTCGATTTGGTACTCCCGCAATGACAACGCGCAACATGAAGGAAGGAGAATCAACACGTGTGGCTGAGATCATGATAGAACTGCTCACGAACATTAAAAGCGATGATACAAAGAAAAAGCTCAAAGGTGAGATTGAGGAGTTGAGTGGAAAATTCCCGATACCTGACTCGTTCGTCTAGCAAAAAGCGCGACGCGAAGCGTCGGGCTTTTTGCTTTGATACGGTACAATGAGCAATTATGGATTTTGTTTCAAGGAATAAGTGGCGCTCACTCTTTGAACTCGGGAAGAGGCATCTCCTCACGGTTTCGTTCTTTCTCGGATTCATTATAGACAGTTTTACGCTCAACAGGATTGATCAAACCTTTGATATAGCAGTACTTCTTTTCTATATCATCCTCACCATGGTATCGATGATCCTCCTCTATGGCAGTGTGTCTGAGAAGTATTTTGAAAGACTAAACCCGTTCTTTAAAAAGTGGTCGCCCTATCTCATTCAGTACTCTTTCGGAGGATTGCTTTCCGGTATGCTCATTTTTTATGGCAGAAGCGGTGCTTTTTATGAAAGTTGGCCATTCATGCTCATGATCATTGCTGCGGTATACGGCAATGAAACCATTAAAGACAGGGCAACTCGCCTCGTGTACAACCTAGGTATGTTTTTTGTTGGCATGTTTGCGCTCGTTGTTCTTATGGTCCCTGTCTTCTTAGGTAAAATGGGGCCGCTCGTATTTATGGGGAGCGGACTCATCGCACTCACCATTATGTATTGGTTTGTACGAGTACTTACATATATGGTCCCTAACTTTATGGCGCTCCAGCGAAAGAGCGCGGTCTTCACGATCGGTATCATTTTTGCAGTCTTCAACTTTCTCTATTTTGCCAACATTATTCCTCCAATCCCGCTCTCTCTCAAAGAAGTTGGCATATATCACGGCGTTGTGCGTTTTGACAATGATACCTATCAAGTCACCTATGAAAAGCCAAAGTGGTGGGAATTTTCTCAGGATTCGGACAAAACATTTCACAGCGCTCCCGGCGATAATATATTTTGTTTTGCATCAGTCTTTGCCCCAACAAGACTTGCTACGAACATTTACCATCGGTGGGAGTTTTATAATGAAAAAACAAAAAATTGGATTGACCACGGACGGTATGCGTATGCAATTTCAGGAGGAAGAGGGGACGGCTTTCGGGGATATACAATGATTTCAAATTACGAGGAAGGAGCATGGCGCTGTACGGTCGAGACTGAGCGCGGACAATCTCTGGGTCGTGTCGATTTTGAGGTAGTGCCTGGAGAAAAACGTGAGCTCGTGACACAGATTAAATAGTTATGTATTGTGAGGGGTATGCGATCAGAGTTGAGAAAAGCAATTGAAGCAGTGCTTTCGGAAATGGGATTTCCGAAAATGGATTTTTCTGTGGAACACCCAAACGACACTCTTCATGGTGACTATGCAACGAACGCTGCGATGGTGGTGGCACAAAAACTTCGAAAAAATCCACGTGATGTGGCAGAGGAGATCGTAACTGCGCTGCAGGGAAAAATTCCGCATGTAGCAGAACTCGAGATTGCGGGTCCTGGGTTTATTAATTTTTATTTGAGCCGTGATTTTTTCAAAGAAAAAATCACGCACGCCCTTAATCAGGGTGATTCCTGGGGCAAGAACGATTCCTTGAAGGGAAAGAAGGTGCTTGTTGAGTACACTGATCCAAATCCATTTAAGGAATTCCATGTTGGGCATCTCTTTACAAATGCAGTGGGAGAGACGATTGCTCGTCTTTTTATGATGAATGGAGCAGATACAAAGCGAGTAAACTACCAAGGAGATGTTGGACTCCATGTGGCCCATGCGATTTGGGGAATGAAAGAACTTGCTATTGGGCAGGGTGATTTTACTGCACGTGATTTAGGAAGAGCGTACGCGCATGGTGCAACCGCCTATAAAAACGAAGATCCTCGAGCGGTACTTGAAATACGCGAGATCAATAAAAAAATCTATGATCGAAGTGACGAAGATATAAACGTCTTTTATGAAAAAGGACGTGAAATTTCGCTCTCCTATTTCGAGAGTATATACAAAGTAATAGATACGACATTCGATTCCTATTTCTTTGAAAGTGAAACGGGAACACGCGGAAAAGAGTTGGTTCTTGCACATCCTGAGTTGTTTCCTGAAAGCGATGGAGCCCGTGTATTTAAAGGAGAAGCACACGGTCTTCATACGCGTGTGTTTTTAAACAAAGAAGGACTTC
The DNA here is from genome assembly GCA_046598345.1 of Minisyncoccia bacterium. GTDB lineage: Bacteria > Patescibacteriota > Minisyncoccia > Phycocordibacterales > UBA918 > Damh-18. Next base: position 56,241 of record JBKJIT010000001.1, read on the forward strand.
CAACCTACGAAGCAAAGGAGCTCGCCCTTGCAAAGCTAAAGGAAGAACGACTTGGGACATACGATCTTTCCGTCATTTCGACGGCCAACGAGGTGAGTGAATACTTTAAGGTACTCAAAAAAGCAATGAGTTTTATTTATCCAGAGCTTGCAGAAAAAACGGAGCATATTGGACATGGCATGGTCAGGCTCTCTACAGGAAAAATGTCTTCACGCACAGGAGATGTTATTACGGCAATGGATTTTATTGATGAAGTGGCGGATGCAGCTGCCGCGAAAATGGATGAGGGAGGAAAAACTGCTCCAGATGATGAGCTCGCCCGTGATATAGCAATTGGCGCTATCAAGTATGCGACACTGCATGGCAGCATTCTTCAAAACTCTATTTTTGATAAAGAAAAGGCTCTTTCATTCGAGGGAGATTCAGGCCCATACCTTCAGTACACGCATGCGCGTATTTGTAGTGTACTTCAGAAAGCTAAGGAGGTTGGAGTAGTGTCCACTCCTAGCGTGATTCTCCCAGTTACATATGCGATTGAGCGAATGGTCTACCAATTCGAAGAAATAGTTGAGGACGCGCTTAACGAGCGAGCGCCGCACAAAATCGCGGTTTTTCTCACTGAGCTCGCAGGATCATTTAATGCCTTTTACGCAGCAGAAAAAATCGCCGATGCCTCAGACGCACATGCACCCTACAAAGCAGCCATTGCGGACGCGGTGCGACTCACCGTTAAAAACGGCCTTTGGACGCTTGGGATCAAAGCCCCCGAAAGGATGTGAAATGAGCAAACGAGCGCAAGCGACTATTGCGAATTTCCGTCTCGATTTCCTCCCTCGCAGAGGAAATCGCTAGACGTGTGGAAAATTGCCGGGAATTCCAATATTTTTTTGCAAAATAATTTCCGTCCCACTTTTCTTAATCCCTAAAGAAAAGTGCTGGACGAAGGAGCTTTTTGATACACATTTTGGTGTCAAACATGAAGGGCGGTTTTTCATGTACACACCGTGATATACTTTTTATATATGAATACACCAGAATCATTTGAATCAGAGATTCCAAAAATGGCACAGGGAGATGAGATTAGCGAAGCCGAGGCAAAGGAGATGGAAGATCGAGCTCGCGAAGGCGCAGGATTCGGAGTCAATGACCCAGATGCAGCAGGGAACGATTAAGTAGTATACAAATACATAAAAATGCGACTTCCAAGTCGCGTTTTTCATCTGTGATTTTGTAGTTTCTATACGTGTGAATAATGTGTTGCAAATAAAGGAGTTTGTGGCAATATGAAATTTAACCGCTACACGTCGTGGCGGAGGATACAGGAGGTTAGAAATGAGTAAGAAGAACCCTCGTAACCCCCGGTTGGTTGTTGTTTGCTTTCCCCAACCGGATCCCAAAGCGCGTTGGGACGACAAGACGCGGAGAAACCCGCACCCGGAGGTACTCGCTCGCGGCCACTACCAAAGCGCCGAAGAATTGGTGCGGAAGTGCTGGTCTGAAATGAGCAAGTTGAAGCCCTCCCAGCGCTTCTGTGCGAAGTTCGCGATCGGGTTTGAATCGGAACCCGACATCGCACAGCGCAAGAAGGAAGTCGCTGTTTCCTGGAGCGAAACCAGGTGGGGCAACGGCACGTTTGAAGCATTCAAGCAGTTCATCATGGATCTGCTTCACAAGTACTTTCCGGCCCCCGTGGTCCAAGCGACGTAAGGAGCGCCGCAAAACAAAGGGATGCCCGCTCATAGTCAGCGGGCATTTTTCAATGTTATGAGAAACTCAAAATAAAGGAAAAACCACAGCATGCTATGGTTTTTCTTTTTTGTAGTATCATATCTAACTGTACGTCTGATATGCGTACATTTTATTATGTCTGATATACATAACCATATGAATGCTAACAAAAAGGAAAAAACTCAAGAAAATAGTACGGAGAAGAGCGAAGTAGCACTTCGCGAAGAGGAAATGCTCGCGTTTTGGCGAGCGAATAACGTTTTTAATACGAGTGTGGAAACACCTGCAGGCAAGGCGCCGGTCGGTGATTTTGTTTTTTATGATGGTCCACCGTTTGCAACGGGGACACCACACTACGGACATATTCTTGCAGGAACCATTAAAGATGCGATCCCACGTTTCTGGACGATGAATGGATACCGTGTGGTTCGCAAATGGGGATGGGATTGCCACGGTCTCCCACTTGAAAATATTATTGAGAAGCGCCTGGGCCTTGCGACAAAGCGGGACATCGAAGCTCTCGGGGTAAAACAATTTAACGAAGCGGCGCGAGAAGCAGTCCTGGAGTATGCCGACGATTGGAAGGAGGTTGTGCCCCGCATGGGTCGCTTTGTGGACATGGGGGACGACTATAAGACAATGGACTCCACCTATACGGAGTCTGTGTGGTGGGTGTTTAGTGAACTCAACCGAAAGGGACTCGTGTATGAGGGATTTAAATCCATGCATCTCTGCCCTCGCTGTGGAACGACACTCTCAAACTTTGAAGTGAATCAGGGATACAAAGATATCAAAGATATTGCGGTCACGGTGAAACTCCCTCTCCTTGATGAGCAGGGTGAAGTGACCGACACCTCACTTCTTGTATGGACGACAACCCCATGGACACTTCCGGGAAATATGGCTGCTGCAGTCCATAATGACATCGACTATGTAAAAGTAAAATTCCTTAATCGAGAGCCAGGAGCGCACCGGGCGACCGACGCTGACCCTGAAGCAGCAATGCGTCTCGAAAAAGTTATTCTCGCAAAGGCTCGCCTTGCGCAACTCTCCACCGATGAATATGAAATTCTCGAAGAGATGAAGGGGAGCACGCTTGTGGGGAAACGCTACGCACCACCCTTTGAGGCATTCAAAAACCAGGAATTTAAAGACAAGGAGAATGCGTGGAAAATTTACCATGCGGAGTACGTTGACTTAGGAGAAGAGGGAACGGGCGCGGTGCACCTTGCACCGGCGTACGGTGAGGAAGATATGGAACTTGCGAAGGAAGAGGGAATTCCAATTCAACACCACGTAGATGTTGGAGGTCGCTTCAGAGAGTTTGTGGGACACCCATTTGCAGGCGAGCTCGTAAAGCCCAAAGATGACGATCTTGCTGATGTAACCCACCTCGATGCTGATATTGAAATTGTAAAATTTCTTAAAGATAGCGGAAGGCTTATACGAAAGGAAAACATCACACATAGTTACCCGCACTGCTGGCGCTGCGAGACGCCGCTTCTGAATTACGCAACGACCTCATGGTTTGTGCGCGTAACTGATCTCAAAGATAAGCTTGTCGAGGAAAATAATAAAATAAAATGGGTCCCCGAACATGTTGGGCGTGCGCGATTTGGGAAGTGGCTCGAAGGTGCTCGCGATTGGGCAATCAGCCGCCAACGCTACTGGGGTGCGCCACTTCCTATTTGGAAAAATCCAGAAACCGGGGCGTATACAGTGATTGGCTCGTTGGAGGAACTCATGACGCACGTTCCGAAATCAGGAAATATCTTTGTACTCACGAGGCATGGTGAATCAGAATTCAATACACAGGGAATACTCAACGCGGAACTCAATGTGCAGAATGGACTCACTGAGAAAGGAAGTGAGCAGGTGCGAAGTACTGCAGCGCTCCTCAAAGATAGACCAATTGATTACATCTACTTTTCACCTCTCCAGCGCACGAGAGAAACTGCGACCATTATTGCCGAGGTGCTCGGTCTACCTAGGGATCGATTGATTGAAGACGCACGTCTTATTGAAAATGGCTTCGGTGAATTTGAAGGCAAGAATGTGAATGAGTACCACGCATCTTTTCCAGACGGCGCACGTCGACTTACTGCACGACCTGAAGGAGGCGAAACATGGATGGAAACGAAGCGACGCATGGGTGCATTTCTCTATGAAATTAATGAAAAGCATACGAATGCTCGAATCTTAGTTGTCTCCCACAATGGACCGCTCCAAATGCTCCAGGCCGTCGCAGGAGGAAATGATTTTAACGATACGGCGTATCACATCGATAAAAATGATTACGATATAGATAACGCTGAGGTGCGTGAGATTCGGTTTACCCCGCTTCCGCATAATGACAACTACGAGCTCGATTATCATCGTCCCTATATTGACGACATACAGCTCGTTGATGAGAAGGGTGCACCGCTCGTGCGTGTTCCCGATGTGTTCGACTGCTGGTTTGAATCAGGCTCCATGCCGTACGCTCAGAATCATTATCCTTTTGAAAACAAAGAACGATTTGATCCCAAAACTGGGAAGGGATACCCTGCGCAGTTTATTGCCGAAGGAGTAGATCAAACGCGTGGGTGGTTCTATTCGCTCATCGTGCTCGGCACGGCACTCTTTGGAAAATCTCCCTACGAACACGTGATTGTAAACGGCCTGGTACTTGCTGAAGATGGGAAAAAAATGTCGAAAAAGCTTCAGAACTATCCAGATCCTATGGAGCTCACGAATCGCGTCGGGGCGGATGCGATTCGGTTCTACCTCCTCTCGTCGCCGATTATTAAGGCAGAGGACGTCAATTTTTCTGAAAAGGAGATTTTGGAGCTTCAGCGTAAAAATATTGGACGTCTCCATAATGTGCTCGCCATGTATGAAATGTACGCGAGCGAAGAAACGAAGATCGACGCGCAATCAGACAATGTGCTCGATCGTTGGATTGTTGCACGCGTAGCATCAATGCTTCGTGAGGTGACGGATGGGTACAAAGGGTACGAACTTGATCGTGCGACACGTCCTATTACCGACTTCATTGATGACCTTTCTGTCTGGTATTTGAGACGGTCGCGTGACCGTATTAAGAGTGATGATGCGGGAGACAAAACGAAAGCACTCGGAACACTGAAGTATGTGCTTCGCGAACTCTCTATCGGTATAGCTCCTGTAATGCCATTTTATGCCGAGTATCTCTTCCAGAAAGTACGGGAAGAAAATGACGCAGTCAGCGTGCACCTTATGGGGTGGCCTATTGTGGAGGAGGTCGAGACCACGTCGCTTGAAATAATGGCACAGGTACGGAAAATCGTCTCTTTGGCACTCGAGGCTCGTGCGAAAGCAAACATTAAGGTGCGACAGCCACTTCAGTCGCTTCAGATTAAAGATTTGAATGACGTCGAGTACAGCACCTGGAAGAAAGACCAATCGTATCTATCGCTCATTACGGATGAAGTGAATGTAAAGGAAGTGCTCTTTACTGACAGCCTGGCGGACGATGTGTTTCTCGACACGACTCTTACGGATGCGCTTCGAAAGGAAGGAAATGTGCGCGAGTTCATCCGCAACATTCAAGAGGCAAGAAAAAATGCGGGTCTTGAGGCGGGGGATCGGATCACTCTCCAGGTTGATGCGGCGACGTCACTTCTCCTCACCGGATTCATGGAAGAAGTTCAGCGCGTCGTTGGTGCAACTGAGATAGTTGTAGCCCTGCTCGCGAATCCGGGAACGCTTACCATAGACGCAATCGCATACCAGTACGAAATCAAAAAAATATAATGGCGTACAAGGCATACATCACTGAAGCTCTTGTGTGCGGGAGTACGCCGCATCACACCTCCGACCGTTCCTACCTTCTCTTTTCTCGTGAGGCAGGCATGGTGTGGGCAACTGCAAAGAGCGTGCGCGAAGAACGGTCCAAGCAGCGCTATGCGCTTCAGGATTTTTCGTATGCGCGCGTAACGTTGGTGAAAGGAAAAAGTGGCTGGCGGCTTGCAGGAGCGGAAGCACTTTCAAATGTGTATATGGAAACAGAGTTACGTGGCGTTCGCGTGATGGTATGGAAAATTGTCGGACTCATTCGGCGGTTTGTGCAGGGAGAAGTCCCACACACCCAAATGTTTGACGATGTTCTTACTGCATTCAAAGAGGCTTCTCTCTATGATCCGGTGAAGCTTGAAAGTATTCTCACACTTCGGATTCTCTACGAGCTTGGGTACATAGCGCCGTCTCCGCTCTATGATGAGCTCCTTACTGTTCCCCGGTGGAATACGGGCGTTGATGCGCTGAGCGCCACAAACCTTGAACGGGTGCAGGAGGCCATTACGCATGCGCTTGGGGAGAGTCATCTCTAGGAAAATATTCCAAGCGCATCTGGAGTCAGAAAAGTGCTCCGTGGTATACTCATATATATGAGTGGGGATGTCCGCAAAGAAGAGAAGCAGGGAACAGGTGAGGGAAATAGGGCTGAAAACGCCACTTCTCGCGCCCGCGAGTCTGCAGAGCAAAACGAACGAATTGACGCACTACGCTCAAGACTCTATGACCGTGGCAGCGCTCCGGAAGCACTACCGCGGCACTCTCTCAAACAATCGGCACCGATACCGGGAGAGGCTCGGACTCCTCCTCCGCATGCAATTCATGACACCTACAGTCCTCCTACTCGCACAGAGAAGAAGCAAGATTCAATAGTCGTTCCGCCTTCTCGACCCAAGGTAGATCAGATTCAAAGTGAACCCACGGCTCATTCAACACCACCCACTATGCCAGCAAAAAAACGCATACGTTCATACCGAGGCATGCTCATGTTGGGCGGGCTCGCATTCTTTTTGCTCGCGCTTATTGTATCCAGCGTGTTCCTCTTTGGCGGAGGAAACCTGATTTCGGGTGATAATATTTCTCTCTCAGTTTTAGCTCCCACAACGATCGGGGGAGGTGAGGAGATTAGCCTACAGATTGCTGTCGCTAACCAAAATACTGTACCGATTGAATCCGGAACGCTTATTATTTCGTATCCTTCCGGGACCCAGGCAATCGAGGGAAATGGTAAGGAGCTTGGGACAGTACGTGAGCAACTTCCCACTGTGAATCCGGGAGGAGTGCTCAATATTCCAGTCCGCGCTCGCATGTTTGGAGAAGAAAATGAAGAAAAAGCAATAAAGGTGGCCATTGAGTATCGTGTAGAGGGATCGAACGCAACGTTCTTTAAAGAGGCAAAGCCACATATAGTGAAAATTAGCTCCTCTCCCGTCACGCTTAAAATAGATGCAGTAAAATCAATTTCTTCAGGACAAGAGGTAGAGCTTAAGCTCACGATCAATTCAAATGCATCAACACCTCTTTCTGATATTTTAGTAAAAGTAACGTACCCCGATGATGGTTTTGATTTTACGAGCTCAAAGCCTGAACCGGTATCAGGGAGAGACACGTGGCTCATTAAAGAATTGAAACCGGGTGCCACGACAACCATTACCCTCAAGGGCATCGTTATTGGAAAAGAAAGTGACGTGCGTGTGTTTTCTGTTGCTACTGGGGTGGCGAGTGAAAAGAATTCCTTCAACCTCTTTTCGATTTTCACCTCAGTGAAGCACGAGGTGGCGGTGGAAAATCCGTTTCTGAAACTCGGTCTTGAAATCAATGGTAATGATGACGACATCGTTGTGGTAAACAGTCTGCGTCGTGTAGATGTTGGTCTTACGTTTGAGAATTCTCTCGATGACACTATATATAATGGAAAAGTGAGCGTGCTACTCAAGGGAAGTGGACTCGATGACGTGGATGTGATTGTTCCAGATGGTTTCTATGATTCAAGTGCACACAAAATTACATGGGATTCCGCAGGCGTAAATGGACTTAAAGAGATAAAACCAGGTGGGAGAGTGCGGCTCTCGTTCATACTTGATCTTGACAAGTTAACTGGTGCTACCCCAGAAGTCACGATTGAAGTCTCTGGCCAAGCTGAACGGGTGTTTGAGGACCGGGTGCCACAGAAAATTAGTGGTACGGTCTCGAAGCGGATACGCATTGAAAGTGGGGCTGAGCTTTCTTCGTCTGCACTGTATTCAGAAGGTCCGTTCAATAACTCCGGCCCCGTACCGCCTGAGGTTGAAAAGAAGACAACCTATACACTCCTTCTTGCCGTAGATAATGGAACAAATGACCTGACGAGTGCAGAAGTGACCGCGACACTGCCGCAGTATGTTGAATGGCTTAACGTCGTGAGTAAGCCTGATGAAGTAACCTACAGTGCGGTGAGTCGAACCCTGACATGGCGCATCGGAAATATAGATGGAAAGGGTCATGAGGAACTGTGGGTGCAGGTCGCCTTTACACCAAGTAATAACCAGGAAGGGGAGATTCCTACAATCTTAGAGTCACAGCGATTCCGTGCGACAAATCGATTCACGAACACCACAGTTCGTGATGAGGCATCTCCACTCACCACCGAGCTCATCAATGACCCTGAAGCGGGCGGAGGAGAGGGGCGGGTAGAGGATAATTAGAGTGGGCCTTTTCCCATTCGTATCTCAGCCTTGAAACTTATTTCTGAGCGTATATATTGATCAGTATGAATACATCTTCACGAGACGGACTTATGGATAAAATCGTGTCGCTCGCTAAGCGCCGAGGTTTTGTGTTTCAAGGTTCAGAGATTTATGGCGGTTTTGTTGGCGTCTATGATTATGGACCGTACGGTGTTGAGCTTGCGAACAATTTGAAGGCAGCATGGTGGAAGGCAATGGTTCAACAAGAACGAAACATTGTTGGTCTTGATTCAGGAATTGTGACGCATCCACGCGTGTGGGAAGCGTCAGGGCATGTGAATGGCTTTTCGGACCCGCTGGTTGAATGTAAAGAATGCAACACCCGTTCGCGGGCAGATCATCTCCTTGAAGAGGCAGGAGTGTTTGCTGATGAAAAAATGAGCATCGAGGAAATAAATACGCTCTTTGATGCGGAGCGTACGAAGCTTACGTGTCCTAAATGTGGTCAAAAAAACTTTGGGGAAGTGAAACGTTTTAATCTTCTCGTACAAACAAATCTCGGGAATTTTTCAAGTGATTGGACAAAGGACCCGACCTATCTTCGGGGGGAAACCTGCCAGGGTATTTATATCAATTTTAAAAATATCGTCGATTCTTCGCGGGTGAAAGTGCCATTTGGTATCGCACAAATCGGAAAAGCATTTCGAAATGAGATCGCCCCACGACAATACATTTTTAGAAAACGAGAATTTGAACAAATGGAAATGCAGATGTTTGTGCGTCCGGAAGACGAAATGACAACATATGAGACGTGGAGAAAAAAGCGGTGGCAGTACTACCTTGATCTTGGATTCAAAGAAGAGAATTTAAAATGGCACGAGCACGAAAATTTGGTGTTTTATGCGAAAGCGGCGTGGGATATTGAATATAAATTCCCTTTTGGTTTCAAGGAACTTGAAGGCATCCATGCGCGGGGTGACTATGATTTGACCCAGCATCAACAATTTTCAGGAAAGGATCTCTCGTATCTTGATCCAGTTACGAACGAACGCTATGTGCCGCATGTCGTGGAGACATCGGTTGGGCTCGACCGTACATTTCTCGCGGCCCTCACTGAATTTTATGATGAGGATGAACTTGGAGGGGAGACGCGCACGGTGCTTCGGTTTCCTAAGGCGCTTGCTCCCATCAAGGTTGCGGTTTTTCCACTGCTAAAAAATAAACCGGAACTTGTCGCCAAAGCAGACGAAGTATTTGTGATGCTTTCAAAAGTCATGCGTGCCGAGTTCGATGATAACGGAAATATTGGAAAGCGGTATCGACGACAAGACGAAATTGGTACTCCACACTGTGTGACGATTGATTTTGAAACACTTGGGGAAGAAAAGCCTGAACTAAAGGATACGGTTACGATCCGAGATCGCGACACCGGTGAGCAGGAGCGTGTTTTGATTTCTGAGCTTATACATTTTTTACGCAAATAGTATGGCTGCGCGCTATCTCACGACAACCCTTCCGTATGTAAATGACGACCCTCACATCGGACATGCGCTTGAGTTTGTGCAGGCTGATTCACTCGCACGATATTGGCGACTTATGGGCCATGAGGTTTTTTTTAACACGGGTACCGACGAACATGGACAAAAAATTTCTCGTAAAGCAGACGAAAAGGGAGAAGAAAGACAAGCGTATGTTGATCATTTTGCCTCACGTTTCAAAGATTCACTTCAGGTCCTTAATCTTTCCTATGACGCCTTTATTCGTACCACAAACGAAAATCATAAAAAAGCAGCGCAGGAACTCTGGAAGCTGTGCGCGGCTAGAGGTGATATCTATAAGAAAAAATACAGCGGACTGTACTGCGTCGGGTGTGAGTCTTTTAAAAAGGACTCCGATTTAGTTAATGGTCTATGTCCTGATCATCAAAAAGCACCGGAAGTTATTGAGGAAGAGAATTATTTTTTCGCACTCTCGAAGTACCAAGGATACATCGAAGACTACCTTGCTCGTGAAGGCGTTATTGTGCCCGAGTGGAGGAGGCAGGAAGCACTTAATTTCGTAAAAGATGGACTTGAAGATTTCAGCATTTCTCGCGAAAAGACCCGTATGAATTGGGGGGTTGATGTCCCCGGTGATGATACACATGTCATGTACGTGTGGTTTGATGCGCTCACTAACTATATCTCGACCTTAGGATGGCCAGAAGATGAAGGGGGATGCTATAAGAAATTTTGGGAAAAAGGGAGTCCCATGCAAATGGCCGGAAAGGATCAAGTACGTTTCCAATCGATCATGTGGCAGGCAATGCTTAAGTCAGCTGGGCTGCCTCCCACTTTCACTGTTTTGTATCATGGGTTTATTAATTCTGGAGGTCAAAAAATGAGCAAGTCGATAGGAAACGTGATTAGTCCGTTCGACATCATTAAAAAATATGGAACCGATGCAACCCGCTATCTGCTCTTGCGTCACGTGCATCCCTTTGATGATACCGATATCACACACGATCGACTCGATGAGTGGTTTAATGCGCATCTTGCAAACGGACTTGGTAATCTCGTCTCCCGCGTAATGAAAATGGCAGAAGATAACCTCGACGCCCCCGTTCCTGTCACTGCTGCGCCACTCGAAGAAGCCTTTACGAAGCATATGGATATGTATCGCTTTGACGAGGCAATGAACCTCATTTTCGAACACATTGGCAAAGGGGATCAGTATATCCAAGACACGCTTCCATTTAAAAAGATAAAATCTGAAAATCCTGAAGAGGTAAAAGAAGGGAAAGCGGTGATCGAGAAATTGGTTCAGCATATCTACCGCATTTCGGAACACCTCGTGCCGTTTATGCCTGAAACTGCAGAAAAAATTATGCAGGCGGTGCGAGAAAACAAAAAACCTGAAACACTTTTTGCGAGAATTGAAGCATAAAAAAATCTACAACAAACTAGTTCGCGACAAAACGATCGATATCGACAACATGATGTTGAAGAAAGAATCTGTGCAGGAAGATATTAAGTACATAACCATCACTATTCCGGTTAACCGGAATAGTGATGGTTATGTACTCCGGTAGCGGTCGAGTCCAACTCGATGCGGAAGTAGATCTCCGAGATGAAAAATTGAATCGAGAGTATCAATGAGTTTGAAGTAATCTCGCTTTTTTTTCATGAGCAATCTGATAATACCGGCATATCCTCCCGACTCTATTTTGAGTGCAATTATTCCGGTAGTTGTAGGACTGAGTTTAAGTAGGCGAGAGGTTTTATACTGAGAATATCCTTCGGAGATAAGTATAATAGCCGCAAGTCGCTTTGCAACGGTAAGTCGTTCTTCTTTTCCAAGAAGCTCATCAAGAAAGATTGTCGTTGCACGAGGGTTGAGTTTTGTAAGTATCAAATCAAATTGTCGCATTAAACGAACCACGTCATGTGGAGACAGTTGATTGCGATTTACATTAACCATTAGTACTAGTATATCAAATATTCCGGTTAACCGGAATAATATTTGTGGTACTTCTATGATAATGTTAAGAGATGATGGAGTATAAATACATTGATGTGCACTCACATATTCACGGCAGAGAATTTGATGCCGATCGAGGAGAAGTACTTTTGCGTATGCAAAACGAAGGGATTGCAACGATTGCGATTGGTACGGGCCTTGAAACGAGTAAGGCAGCAATTTCTGTTGCAGAGAAAAATGAACATGTGTATGCAACGGTGGGACTCCATCCAGTTGACGATACGGAAGAACCTTTTAACGAAGCAGACTTCCGAACGCTTCTTGCGCACCCTAAAGTTGTGGGATTGGGAGAGTGCGGACTCGACTATCACTACATTGAAACTTTCTTTGAAAAGGAAAAAGTTAAGAACGGCTGGACGCATACCAAAGATGCCGAAGCAGACAGACAGCGTGAACTTTTTGAACGACAGATTACGCTTGCAGTCGAAATGGGGAAGCCACTCATGCTCCATGGTCGTCCATCTCCAAAAACCATGGATGCATATGAAGACATGCTCTATATGCTTAAAAATGCAGCGACAAGATATGGAGATCGACTCAGAGGTAATTTTCACTTTTTTGTCGGAAACGTAGAAATTGCAAAACAGGTTCTCGACATCGGTTTTACAATGAGTTTTTCGGGTGTCATCACCTTTGCTCATGATTATGATGATGTAGTCCGCTATGTTCCTCTCACCACAATGCACGCAGAAACAGATTCGCCCTACGCCGCCCCGGTGCCTTTCCGTGGAAAACGAAATGAGCCGACGTTTGTGAAGGAAATCTACACATATATCGCAACTGTCAGGAACGAAGACGAGGAAAAAGTAAGAGCAACACTCATTCAAAATGCACAACGAGTATTCCAAATAGTAATGTAAAGCGATCAGATGGCAGTTAGATTGACAGGCGATCGCGTTCTCGATAGTCTGGGCAAAGTTGTACAACCAGGAGGGGGTGGAAATGGAAAAGTGTGGAATTCTCACGAGCGATCATCTTATTACCAAAGGATTGGAATGTTCGGGATGTCTTCGGCATCTAGGGCACTACGACCCACACTTGGTAAGGCGATCCAGTGGAACATTCGTTGCGTTCCAGACTGACTGGAGCTGCGAGTGTGAGGCTTGCCTGGGAGATGAATCGGATAAGTGGTGTGAGATTTACTGGGAAGTGACACCTGCTGAATCTGACGAACTTATACAGAGATACCCGTAGCCTATGGCTACGGGTATATTTGGATAAAAACCAATCATTGACTTTGATAGTTATATTGAGCAGAATTGCACCTGGCAAAAGCTCATTCACTTTAAGGAGAAGTTCATGGAGCATGGCACAATATTAGGAATCGGCGTCATCCTCCTGCTCGGCTACTATGTATGGAGTGAGAATAAGCGGGACAGGGACGTGATCTTCAAAGCCCTGAGCGACAAAGAATGGCTGACTGTTGATCAGATTCTTCAGCGCACCGCGGGTAGTGGCAGAAAAATTGAAACAGAAATGATTCATTCCGCACTGCGTGCGTTCGAGAAACGGAAGTTAGTTGAACCCGGACGCTCAAAAGACCCCCGTGTTGTGCTACTCACGAATAAAGGAGCCTGGCAGCATAACTCAAGGTACTATCGATGTGACACCTGACGTTTCCAAGTGCAAATCAAAACAAATCCCCTCGGCCCTTGTGACCGCGGGGATTTCTATTATCTAATCAAAATTACTTTTTTACCCCCCCCGTCTCTGTTTGTGATAAAATGGTCTATATGAAAAAATTTATCGCTCCCATCGTAATCATCCTACTCATTGGCATTATTATATATTTATGGAGCCAACGCTCACGAGATACCGTCATAGTTCCAACTCAAACCACCATTGAAACACCAACTGATACTGTTTCAACCTCCACCGTCACCGAAACTCCTGAAGAAGTGGATGAAAGCAAGACTGTTATCGGTACATCAGTTGAAGAGCGAGATATAACGGCGTATCACTATGGCGGAGGAGAACGAGAGGTACTTTTTATGGGGGGTATACATGGAGGATATGGGTGGAACACCACTCTCGTTGCTTACGAACTCATGGATTATCTTGAAGCAAACCCTAGTGCAATACCATCTAATGTGCGCGTAACGGTGATTCCAGTGTTGAATCCTGATGGTCTTAATAAAGTGGTGGGGACTGATGGACGCTTTTCCGCAGATGATGCGCCAGTCCTAACGAAAGACACCATACCTGGCCGCTTCAACGCACATGGTGTTGATCTCAATCGCAATTTTGATTGTGACTGGCAAGCATCTGGTAAATGGCAGAATATGACGGTGAGCGGTGGAAGTCAGGCATTCTCTGAACCTGAAAGTCAGGCTGTAAAAAAGTATGTAGAAGATCATGAAATCAGTGGAGCAATTGTATGGTATAGCGCAGCGGGAGGAGTTTATGCGTCTGCGTGTGATGAGGGAGTACTGCCTGAAAGTAAGACTCTTACAAACATATATGCAAAGGCTTCTGGATATTCTGCACACGAAAGTTTTGATTCCTATGCCGTTACTGGAGACATGGTAAATTGGCTCGCAAAAAGGGATGTGCCCGCAATCAGTGTTCTTCTCACCAATCATACGGATACTGAATGGTCTAAGAACAAAGCTGGTATTGAAGCAGCACTTAAGCATTTTGCTGAGTAATGTTTCTCTCTCGGTACAGGAGAGTAGTCCTTGTAGGGATCTTGATCGTGTTCCTCGTCTGCGTTAGTGCGTATCTATATCATCGATCAAGGGATGTATCTGATGTTGTCCACGAGATTCCTGTACTTGAGGAGAGTGCTTCAACGACTCCAACGGAGATCGCGCACATAAGAACGACGATAGGAACTTCAGTCGAGGGGAGGGCAATCGAGGCGTATACCTTTGGGAGTGGCGGTACGCACCTCGTCTTTGTTGGTGGTATACACGGAGGGTATGAGTGGAATAGCGTTGTGTTAGCATATGAAGCAATCACGTACCTTACCTCTAATCCTACAATTATTCCGGACAGCCTTCGCGTTACCGTTATTCCCTCAGCAAATCCGGATGGTGTATATACAGTTGTTGGGAAAGAAGGACCCTTTACAGTGAGTGATGTACCTAAGGAAGTGGGGCCTCTTGGCACCGGACGATTCAATGCACGAGGAGTTGATCTTAATCGCAATTTTGATTGTAAGTGGAAGTCGGAAAGCATGTGGAGAGGAAATGTCGTGAGTGCTGGAACATCCGCATTTTCGGAGCCTGAAGCTGTCGTTCTTCGTGATTTCTTGTTAGCGGAGAAACCCGTCGGGGTTGTGTTTTGGCACAGTCAGGCAAATGCAGTATATGCATCTGAATGCACTGAGGGTGTATTGCCACAGACCCTTACACTTATGCAGACCTACTCAAAAGCCGCCGGGTATACGGCCATTCCGACATTTGACTCCTATGAAGTCACTGGAGATGCGGAGGGTTGGCTCGCCTCTATTCAAATTCCTGCAATCACGGTGGAGCTCAAGACACACGAGTCAATTGAGTGGGAAAAAAATCTCCTCGGACTTAAAGCGGTTATTAATTACTATGGAAGATAGTTAGCTCGGTACGCTAATCGAAAAGGGAAATAAGGTAACTATCTATTTCTCGTTGGTCAATGTCATAAAAAGATTTACCCGAGCTGTGGAGTTCTTTTGCTAATTCCGTTCCCACGAATCTCCAATGCCATGGTTCGAACATATAGTATGCGTTTCCTTTAGGGTAGGAGAGGATAAATCCATACTTATGAGCATTCCCCTGAAGCCATGTATATCCAGGTGTGTTCTCAAATCCGTTAATTCCACCCCCCAAGCCCTCAGTGGTTAGGTCCAGGGTCGTTCCAAGCTGGTGCTCGGAGTAGCCTTGATCGGCAGAAAACGTGTTTGCACCAGAACCATAGGCAACAGTGTAGGCACCCTTTAAGTATTTTTGTTCGTCAAATGAGCGGTATGCAGAGGTAACCCATATTTTAATGTCGTCTTCGAGCGCATCCTTGAGCATATCGGTGAGGAAGGGAGCGACCTGAGCGTGTATAAATTTTGGAGTAGCTTCACTGTAGAGATAGGTGACGGGAATTGCAGTAAGCTTGGCGGGAACATAATTTTCATTGAGGAAATACACCTTTGAGTATTTTTGAAGGAGTTCAGGGTCAGTTTTTGCAAGTTTATCTAGGGTACCGACCGTTGAGCCAATTTTTTCAATCTGCTCTTCGAACTCTTCGTTACGATTCTTTTCTCGTCGTAAATCTCGCGACAGGTCGTTATTTTCATCGAGTTGATCCTCGAGCATCGTCATTGTTTCGGTGAGCACTCCTTCAAGTGTGAGTATACGGGCGGTGGTGGTGGCGATTTCAGCTTCTTTTTCAGTAATAGTGGTCCGCAGGCTCACTTCGCTCGCTCGTGTCGCTTCCCCCCGCTTTTCAAGCGTGTACCAGAAGTACCCATTTCCCACAATTGAGATACCAAGAAGGATAATAAGAACGAACTCGCGAAGCTTCATAGGTTTGTTTCGATTGTAACATACAGGAACCCTGCGGAGTATATTGGGGAGTATCAGGCGCTCCATTTGAAAACCTTCAAAATATATGGTACGGTGTGCCAACACTTATTAAGGGTTAACGAGACAATAATGTCAGATACAACAATGCCAGCGACCGAGGCACTCGAAGCAAAAAGCTACGAATATGCCTTCCACATACTTCCAACGGTTGCTGAAGGGGAAGTACCCAGCGTCTTTGCAGAGATCAAAGCGCTTATTACCAAACTAGGCGGTGAAATAATGACCGAGGAAGCTCCTGAGCGAGTTGATCTCGTCTATGACATCGTCAAATCAATCGAAGCTAAGAATCGCCGCTTCAAGAGCGCGTATTTTGGCTGGATCCGGTTTACGCTCCCAGTCGAGAAGATTGAAGAGCTTACTGAGGATCTTCGCGGGGTACCACAAATTCTTCGCGACCTCATGATTAAACTCACGAAGATCGAAGAAGCGCGACCATTCCGCTTCCACGAAAACAGAAAGTCACTTAAAATGGTAGAAGTTATTGACGAAGGAGAAGCAGTGATCGGAGAAGTACACACGGAAGTAGAGAAGAGTAGTGAAGTATCCGAGGAAGCCCTCACAGAATCACTTGAAAAGATTACAAAAGAAGAGACTGCGGAAGAGACCAAAAGCGCGTAGTTATAAACTTTAGGAAACCACATATGTACCTTAACAAAGCAATGATTTACGGAAATCTCACACGAGACCCCGAAATGAAGGCGCTCCCAAGCGGTATACAAGTTGCTTCATTTTCCCTCGCCACGAATCGTGTCTACAATGACCGGGATGGAAAACGACAGGAGCAAGTTGATTACCACAATATCGTTTTTTTTGGTAAACAAGCAGAAACAATATCTAAGTATCTTAAAAAAGGTAGTGGAGTATATGTTGAGGGGCGTATGCAGACTCGGAGTTGGGACAAAGACGGTGTGAAGCAGTATCGAACCGAAATCATTGGTGACAGGTTCCAGTTTGGTCCTCGTACTGATGGAGGAGGGGGAGGTGCACCTCTTGGACAGAGTACTGCACCAGCGGGAGCAGCGCCGGCGCAGAATAATGTGCCGGAGTATCCAGAAGAAGACATCAACCCAGAAGACATCCCATTTTAAAGTCAAAATTGCGCGTCTACATTGTCAGGCCGCGATAATTTGAGACTCGTCGTATGTTGAATACGCCTCATCTCAAATTTCTTGCCTTCCGCGTAATCGCACTAATTTTGAGCTTTAAAATCATAGGGAAAACTTGCAATCTATAAAATATATTGAAATTAAAATTAATTGCTATGATAGAAAAAAAAGAAAAGAACGAAAAAAGTACTGAGAACGTTGAACATCTTGATTACAAGGACGTACTCCGCATCAAGGCCCACTTGAATCCCCATGCACGTATGCTGAATCGTCGTCGCACTGGCCTCGCAGCCCGCGAACAGCGCGACTTCGCACGAGCAGTGAAGCGCGCGCGCTTCATGGCACTTGTGCCGTACATCTCGCACTAGAAGTAAAACACCCGCGGCCGAAGGCCGCGGGTGTTTTACTATAAGAAACCCCGCACATAGTGCGGGGGACGGCAGAAGGAGTTAACCATTAGCCTAAAAGTTTGTTGGTACGAACTGGTTATTCGTGGCTGGCTTTAAACCCGCGCCTACGATTTTAGCGAAAAAAATCACCGGATTAAATTCACCCACTTTCCACCGCGAATTGCACCGTGTGCCTCCTACTGGACACCGGCTGTTACGCACCATGCGCGCACACTTACTGTGTCCAGGAAAACGATTGCACTGCATACGCATGCTCTTCTCCTTCTGTAAGAACAAAAGAAGCCCTCCGGGATGAAGGGCTTCTTGGTAGTTAATGTATGTTGAGTAGATTACGCACAAAGAAGACCTCCATCGGAATGGTTCTTGACCAGGAAGGTAATCGTATACATGTGCGCTGTTGGCATACTTTTAGAATATCAGAGGTAAAATTTTCGTCAATTTAAACTCGTTAATTACATTCTGGACAATCCTACGGTAATTCTTTAAAGCCCTCGTCACATCTAAAGTTTTTTGAGAACCCTCATATACAAGGCGCTGAGGAGTGGTTGCTGGAGACGTATTCAATATACGGTGACAGTTACCACGACGAAAGCAACGCAGTAGATGAGGGAGTATCAAAAATACTTTAAGCTTTCTCCGCGCGATCGGTATACTCTCCAAGCTCAGTATTAACCCGAATGATGTCGCCTTCATTAATGAACATTGGCACTTGAATGGTCACACCAGTTTCAAGTGTAACTTCCTTTGTAGCACTTGAAGAGGTATTACCTCGGACAGCAGGATCTGCCTGTTTAACTCGGAGCTCTACTTTAATAGGAATTTTGATGCCAATAATTCGCTCATCATATACGACAGCTTCAACCTCGCTTTTAGGTTTTAGGTATCTAATCGCGTCACCCACAACATCTTCTGAAAGCGTAAAACGTTCACTGGGCTTACCTTTGTATGCAAACCAGTATTCGCCACGATTTTCATAAATGTACTCGACTTCACGAGTCTCAATGTCAGCTTCATCAGCAACCTCGCTTGAATGAAATGTTTGTTCAACGGTACGTCCAGACACTAAACTCTTTAGCTTTGTGTTATTGACGGGCTTTCGTTTCTGTTTTCGGAACACATGGGAGGCAACAACGATACACGGCTCGTTATTCCAAATGATGACCTTTTTGAGGGTGATTTCGTTGTATGCAAGGACTGCCATAACTTTTTTAGTGAAAGATAGTGTGACACGTACGTCTACACAGTTACATTATTAATTCTTTAATTTAGCCAAGTAGAATAGCATGGAATGCATTTCTAAGCTTCAGATACGCGGCGTCAAGGAGCGAAAACAGGATGCGTATGCGTATACGATGACTGTGTAAGTGACGCAGATAACAAAGTAGATGGAGTTTAGAAATGCGTTCGGGCAACTTTTTTAGTGTATACTAGGTACAATAGAGGGGAACCGGAGAATAGTAACAGTATATGTTTGGGCTTTCAACCACCGATAGCGTACGCGAACTTTCAGATGAGGTCATTCTTGCGCGAGCTCAAGCTGAACCGTGGCTCTTCACGGCTCTTCTCGAACGGTACCAAAATGCGTTCCTCCGTAAGGCTAAATCAATTATTTTTAATGAACTCGACGCTGAGGAAGTGGTGCAGGATGCATTTACAAAGATTTACATGAACGCACACCGCTTTGAGGTTCGTGAAGGTGCAAAATTTTCTTCATGGGCGTATACCATTCTCATTAATACTGCGCTCACACGCTATCAGAAGTGCGTGAAAGAAGGGAAGCGTACACTCCTTCTCGAACCAGAACTCTTCGAACGTTTCGGAGAAATGAAGGACCACAGTGCGTTTGAGGAAGATCGGGACGCTATCGAACGAATTCTTGCAAAGCTTCCAGGACATTTTGCAAAAGTGCTTCGTCTTCATTATCTGGAGCATTGGTCACACAAGGACATTGCCGACGAGACAGGGGAGACCGTAGGAGCGATTAAAGCACGTATTCACCGCGCAAAAGAACAGTTTCGGCAAGAGGTAGGCGAAGCATCGGGAGGCGCGTCACTTTTATAGCATTCGTCAAGTTACAGTATATTCAAGTACTAATATCACATGTATGAGAAACAATAAATTACAAACACAGATTATGCGACGCGTGTACTACGCTTACGCACTTAATATTGTCGGGACGCCTGGGATTCTCCAGGGGTTTGGGATGCTCGCGATGCTTATCGCGCTCACTTACTTCGTTTCGATTGGCAATGTGCTCGCAAATATGATGCAGATGAGTATCGCCCAACTCGGTACGTTTTTATACAATGCAGTTACCAATACTGAGGCGTGGACACTCCTTCTTATCGGTGGAATGATTTTTTCTCTCCTCTCATTTCGATTTAAAATTGGAAGTTTTCGCTCGGGTACTAAGTGGGCGAAGGTCTAGTGAATTAAAAAACCCCGGTTGATTTTGTCTACCGGGGATTTTTTTAATTCACTTCGTTTATTCAGTTTCCTTAAGTGCCTTTCGAATGTGTTTGAGGAGTTCACCCTGAAGCTTCTTATCCTCACGAAGCATCGTTCTTGAGGCGTCGTAGCCACGTCCAAGTTTCACTTCTGCACTGTCGTCACCACCAGGGGGAAGGTAACTGTAGGACGAGCCTGACTTCTTCACAAACCCGTATTTTTCGCCAAGGGCCAAGAGCTCACCTTCTCGACTAATCCCCTCATTGTAAATGAGATCAAACTCAGTTGCTTTAAACGGTGCCGCTACCTTGTTTTTCACTACTTTGACGCGGTGCCGCCCACCTACCACCTCTTCACCTTTCTTAATCTGAGCAATACGTCGTATATCAAGTCGAACCGATGTATAAAACTTGAGTGCCTTTCCTCCAGGAGTTGTTTCTGGATTTCCAAACATGACACCAATCTGCATACGAATTTGATTGATGAAAATTATGACCGTTTTCGATTTTGCTGCAATTGAGGTCAGCTTGCGAAGCGCCTGACTCATGAGCCTTGCCTGCTTTCCAACGTGGTGTGCACCCATTTCACCCTCGATTTCATCCTTTGGTGTAAGTGCAGCAACGGAATCGATCACAATGATATCAATCTTCCCCGAACGGACGAGAGATTCCACTATCTCAAGTGCCTGTTCTCCGGTATCGGGTTGCGAAATAAGCAGTTCGTCAAGCTTAACCCCGAGATTCTTGGCGTATTCTGGATCCATTGAGTGTTCAGCATCAATGAATGCGCAGATACCTCCCATTTTCTGCGCTTCCGCAACAGCATGGAGGGATAGGGTGGTCTTACCCGATGACTCTGGTCCAAATATCTCAATAATACGGCCTCGTGGGAAACCGCCGATGCCGAGTGCATCATCGAGCCCAATAGACCCTGTGGGAATAACATCAACGTTTACACGACGTGATTCTCCAAGCGTCATGATCGCTTCCTCACCAAACTTTGTCTTAATGCTGCGCAGTGTTTCAGCGATATCGCTCATGTCACTCTTGGTACCTTCCTCACGCGGTGCTCCTGTGGTCTTTGGTGCTACTTTTTCTTTCTTTTTAAGAGGCATACTTAGAATGCTTAGATTTCGTTAGAAGGGACTGAGTTAAGAAATCTTGGTCGACGGAATGTGCTTTGCGAATGTCTCACAAACACAATTTAGGTTGTATGATATTTTTCAAAAATATCGATATCCTTTTGGGAAATTGTTTTTGCAATTTCTCCATTTCATTCCCACGAACGAAATCTATTTTAGCTCCTTCTCAAAAATGTACTTATAAATAATCCCAACAATTATACACCATCTCCCTTATGTGGCCGGAACGTATACGAACTGTCGTTGTAGAGACTCAGTGCGCCCATACCTGTCCGCAGCGCGAAGCGTCATGATGGTATAGCCACTTTCGAGTACAAGGCGCTCAGAAAATACACCCGCTTCGTCGGTGTGGATTTCCCGACCGTTTAAAGTGAGCGAAACAATGTTTCTCGTCTCTCCTTCAAGAAGTACCATTTGATTTGTCTGGATGCTCTGTGGTTCATTTACAAGCTGAATAACGGGTCCTCCAATCAGATTTCGCGCTTGAAAAAGTACATACCCGATAATAAATACGCTAAGAATGGCAAGGAATATAAATTTAAGTATATGTCGAAGCGCAATAGGGGAAGTATTAATTGGTTCCATGTTACATTCCTGATTCTTCGGAGCCACCCTCTATGAGTACTGTGCGTGGCTTTGAGCCATTTTCAGGACCTACAATACCTCGCTCTTCAAGCGTATCAATAAGTTTTGCAGCGCGTGAGTACCCAATTCCGAGTTTGCGCTGTAGGAATGAAGTTGAAGCTTTTTTTGTCTCAATTACAATTTGTTTTGCCTCTTCGTACAACTCATCCCCGTCCTCGTCATCCTCAATGGAGGAGCTAAAAAACGCCTCAGCAGAGCCATTTTTTTCAGTCTCGGTATCAAATGATATAGAGCTGAGTTCCTGTGCTGAGCTCTGGTTTTTAAGGTAATCTACCACCTGCCCGATTTCTTCAGTTGATACAAAAGCGGATTGGAGGCGCATTGGTTTTGGACTTTCAGCGGAAAGGAAGAGTAGGTCTCCTTGGCCAAGGAGTTTTTCAGCCCCCGCTTGGTCGATAATGGTTCGTGAGTCAATTTGAGAAGCGACCTGGAATGCAAGACGCGTCGGTACGTTTGCTTTAATGAGTCCTGTAATAACGTTTACCGATGGTCGCTGGGTTGAAAGAATAAGGTGAATACCAACAGCTCGGCTTTTCTGTGCGAGACGTACGATACATGACTCAAGCTCCTTTGGATACGACGACATAAGGTCAGCAAGCTCGTCCATAATAATCACAATATAGGGAAGAGGTTCAGGTAAATTAAGCCGCTCTTCTTCTGGGGAGCCTTTCTTTTCAAATGCAGTGCGCGCCGGGTGATAGACATTTTCGTGATAGGCAGCAATGTTCTGTATCTTCTCGCCCTGAAGGATATCAAGGCGCCGTTCCATTTCCTTAATGGCATGTTTGAGTGCAAGAATGACGCGCTTCGGCTCAGTGATTACAGGTGTAAGTAAATGGGGAATGCCGTTGTAGAGAGTTAGCTCTACTCGTTTCGGGTCAACCATGATAAATCGAAGCTGATCTGGGGAGTTACGGAACAGAAGCGAAATTATGACATTGTGGAGGGCGACAGACTTTCCTGAGCCAGTTGTACCAGCAATAAGGCCGTGCGGCATACGTGCCACATCTGCAAAATGAGCCTCCCCTGTAATATTCTTTCCCAGGGCAGTCAAAAGCGGCTTTGGCGAGTCCGTGAAATTAGGGGAAGCAAAAAGCGATGCAAGTCCAACTGTTTGTTTCCGCTTATTTGGAATTTCGATACCTACGAGGGATCGTCCTGGAATAGGCGCTTCAATACGAATTGGGGAAGCGGCGAGCGCATACTCGAGCGTAGTATGGAGCCCAATGATTTTTTCGAGCTTCACCCCTTCTGCTGGCTTGATGGCATAGCGAGTGACCGATGAGCCAATGGTCACTTCATCCATTTCAACGTCGATATTGAACTTCTTAAGGGTGCGCTTAATAGTGTTTGAATTTTCCTTCACATCTCCAACGTCTGGCTTGCCTTTATCTTTGTGGAGAAGAGAAAGTGGTGGGGGAGCATAGGTGCCTCTGAAGCTCGAAACAAGAAACTCCGAGGAATCTATCTTCCCGAGGCCCATGCGTTGCCCCAGAGTTTTCTTCGGCAGCCCCTCGTCCACAGCAGGTGTTTCTGACTCCGTTGTTTCATTGAGCTCCACAGATGATGCTGAGAGGATAGGTTCAACTTCAGGAAGTAATTCTTCTTCTGCGGGTTTTCGCTTGAAGAGTGCAATAAAGTTGGTATTAAAAGTAAGAAAAAGCCCAATGAGAACAAAGGAAGTT
Organism: Minisyncoccia bacterium; assembly: GCA_046598345.1. GTDB lineage: Bacteria > Patescibacteriota > Minisyncoccia > Phycocordibacterales > UBA918 > Damh-18. The sequence goes on from JBKJIT010000001.1 coordinate 79,958, forward strand.
AAAATGACACCAGAAACGACCTCTCCAAAAAGCCATGAAAGAGGGAGTAGCATCACGTTTCCAATGAAACCCCCTTCAGTAATAAGGAGAGACAAAAGACCAAGGAGAGAGATAAAGAAAAGGGTGATCCCAAGCACTTTTGAAATACTTACTTTTTCGTCATCTCTTGGTTTAAGAAAGATATATACAAAGAGAAGGCATATGAATGGTGGAAGAAACGATCCAACTCCAAATAGATACGTAAGTGCTACGTTAGTGAGCTCCCCGGCTCTTCCAGCAGTATTAAAAAGGGAAAGGGTAAAAAAAATGGAAAATACTACGAATATAACCGCCCCTATTGCTTGCTTAGTGTGAGGGGAAAGATCATCAAAAAAACTCCGTTTTTCTTCAATTTTTTTTCGTCGTTTTGGCATGCCAGTTTTTCTTGGAGCAAGCGACTTAGAAAAACTAGGCCGTCGACACATCGCTTTTCTAATGCTCTGTTTCTCCGAAAGCGCTCCAAATCGCAGTCATCAGTTACTTTTTACTTCTAATGTTACCTAAGCATCATAGCACGCACACATCTTAAAACTGAGTGAATAAAACACAAAATGAGGCAATGAGGATGCCTCAGTGCATAACGCAAAAAGACTTCAAGTCAAGGACATTTAGTGCTACACTACGTAATAAAAGACGCAATCAGACATATAAATCTTAAAGGTCAAACTACATAATACATATGGAAACACAATTAGGGACATTTAAGGACATCAGTCTTGCAAATAATACTGAATATTATAAACATGTTTTTAAAAAGACAGAAAAAATTCTTGGTGCGGTTTTTTATACTTTTAGGTCAAATTATACAATAGATCATAACGATGTCCTTATAAAACAAATCGAAGAGCAGTCTCAAAAGGTCACTCGAGTTCTTTTTGATTCACTCCGAGCTAAGGAAACAGATACAGAGTTTCATAGTAGAGAAATGGCATTTACACTCATAGAACTGGAAACTACTCTTAGGTTCGCATATTATGGCAAACTGTTAAGCGGCGAACTACTTACGGTTTTTATGCAAGAGATTGATACTGTGCAGAGGACTCTAAGGACACTTACTAACCACGACACATCAAATCCTTTTTCTACGGCAGCACATACGTTAGAGGGAACTGTTTCAGCTCGAGAAGCAAAAGAGAGACGAGTAGCTGAGAGAAAGCCCGGAGTATCTCTTGGAATATCTAGGACAAGTCGGATAGTAGCAATCTTGAAGGACAAGGGGTCTGCCTCTATAAAGGACATTACTGAGATGATCACGGACGTAAGCGAAAAGACAATACAAAGAGAGTTAAATGTTTTGATAAAGGACAATGTAATACGCCGAGAAGGTGAGCGTAGGTGGAGTAAGTATATCCCACTGTAGTTGTTGTGTCCTATTAAATATGGGACACACTTTTTTATATACACTAATTAAAGACTTTTATAGAACTGTGACCCCTGTCTTCAAAAGAATCATCCACTACTTAATGAATAACCAGTGAAAATTAGGAGCTGAAAGGGTGTAAGAAGTGTTTATATGAAGCGTCATAAAAAGCAGAGGAGGGCTTATTTTTGTTGACTTTATGTCTTCATGAACGTATGCTCTCAGGCATCTTGGGGACTTGGATTTAGGCCTAAAAGCTTGGTGTATAAACACATATCCACATCTCTTTGAGCAACAGTTCAGTAAATTATTTGTATACTGGACATTGTGCGTCTTAGCGCGCTCTTTTTTAACAAGGAGAGAACGTCAGGACTTGTTCTTTGAAAAATCGAAGTTTCGTCACATACCTATAATGTGTATGAGCGCGGCTTTGAGTTTGGTAGAGTTGTCTACTGAATCTTATATACGTTTAGAACGTACTTAATAGAGTACAAAAATACAGCATGACCTTGTTCTGTTATGGTAGATAATTCTGAGTCTCAGTTACATTTTCGTAGCTAAACCGTATATATGGGGTGTCGACCCGTTAACATATATACGGGCTTAGTGATATGCGTGAGCAGTTCTTCGACGGACTGTTCGCGAATAAGAATTAATTCTTATTATTAGTTTTAGAAGTAATTACTACAAGTAATACAGTTTATGAATTTAGTTGCAAACAATATTGCTTCAAAGCTCTTTGTAGCTTTTGTCGCAGTTGCGATGCTCTTCACGCTTGCAGCGCCTGCAAAGGCTGCTACAGCTGAAGAACTCCAAACAATGATCAACACTCTGCTCGCGCAGGTTGCATCACTCCAGTCACAAGTTGGCCAGGGGGCGCAGTCAGTTGCGTCAGGAATCTGTCCATTTTCATGGACACGAAGCCTTGCGCAAGGTGCGACAGGTGCAGACGTTATGAAGCTCCAACAGTTCCTTAACGCTGACCTCGACACACGTGTGTCAATGTCAGGTGCAGGTTCAGTTGGATCGGAAACACAATACTTCGGACCAGCAACAGCTGCCGCAGTATCGAAGTTCCAAATGAAATACCGAGCAGACATCCTTTCACCAGTTGGTCTCGTAAATCCAACAGCATATTTTGGACCTTCAACAATGGCGAAGGCAAACATGCTCTGTAATCAGGGGCCAGTAGTTGTTGTACCACCAGTTGATACTGATGATACAGACGATACTGACGATACTGATGATACAGATACTGATGATACAGATGATTCTGAGCTTCAAGGTGAAGCAGATCTCGACACAGTTGAGATTAGCGACGCAAGTGATACGGATGCAGAGGAAGGTGCAGAAGATGTTGAAATTGCTGAAATCGATGTTGAATTCACCAATGGAGACGCTATGATCACCCGCCTTGACATCGCTCTTGAACTTTCAGGCGGAGAAGCTTGGGAGACATTCGAGGAAGTATCTCTCTGGATTGACGGAGAGGAAGTTGCTCGAGAGAGTGCGTCTGATGAAGATGATTACCTCGATGAGGATGATGGGACAATTCGATTCTCAGGTCTTGACATTGTTGCTCGAGAAGACGAAGAACTTACAATTGTTGTAGGTGCTACGATTCAGAGCAATCTTGATTCAGCTGACATGGGAGATTGGGAAATCTTCGCACACGGTCTTCGATTCGAGGATGCTGACGAAGTTACTACCACGGACGACTCAACGGGAGATCTTATCGGTAACACAACTTCTCCTTTCACAGGAGATCCTTCTGCAACAATCGAAATTGAAGAAGAAGGTGGAGAAGATGAGCTTATCGTAAAGACTTCAGCAGAGGATCCAACAGGTTCTGTGCTTCAGGTTGAAGATGACTCTAAGTCAGACTGGTACAATGTATTCTCATTCGATCTCGATACTGATGATTCTACAAACGATATCGAACTCAATAGTGTTGTAGTTCACCTTGCATTCAGTTCTTCAACGTACGCGACGCTTGTGGACGATGCAGAGCTCGTTATTGATGGTGTAACTATCAATGATGTCACTGCGTCAGGTACGGGGCTTACAGTTGACCTCACATTTGATGTCGACGGTGATGTAACTATCGAAGCGGGTGATCGAATTGCTGCTGAGCTTATGCTCAAGTTCAATTCTCTTGCGCTTGGTAATGAAGGAGTTACAGTTACGGGTTCTCTCACAGCAGCCAACCGCGCTCTAATTGACGCAGAAGGTGCTGATGATCTCGCAACTTCACAGTTGTCTGGATCAGCAACGGGAGAAGCTCATACACTTCGAACTTCAGGAGTTGATGTAACTGCTGGAGACATTGAAGAGGACGTTACAGTAGTTGACGGAGCTAGTGATTACGGTACATACAGCATTGAGTTTGATGTCACTGCATTCGAACAGGATGTATACATTGCTATTGCACCAGCTACTTCAATCTCATACGTGCTTGAAGACAGCTCAGGTTCAACATCTGTTACTGGTACTCGATCAGTAACCCTTACTTCAACAGCTGATGAAGAAGGTTCTACCTTCGAAGTTACTGAGGGTGATACGGAAACGTTCACACTCACGGTTACTTACACACCAGGTGTAGCTAGCACAGCTTCGCGTCTACAGCTCAACTCTGTAATATTTGGTTCATCTTCAGGAACGCCAACAGGTCAGACCTGGACAGCGTCACCAGATGAGGATTACCGAACAGGAGTTATCACAATGGTTAACTAACATTAACTAATGTTTTAACTCTGACGTAAGTCAAGGTTAGCAAAAGACCCCGCAAGGGGTCTTTTGTGTATGTGTCCCATTGTGCAAAAACTGAAGAGGAAAACCCCGCGGCAAAGCGTGCGGGGTTTTCCTCTTCTTCACGCTAAAAAGCCCACGAAAAAGTTCGAAAAGCCCACGGAGGCCGGACCTCCGGAATATTCCGGAGGTCCGGCCTCCGTGGGTGTTATACTAAACCTATGTCTCAACGCAAAATCCAGTTTTCACCGGGAGAGTATTATCACATATATAATCGCGGAAATAGCAAGCAAGACATTTTCAGAGATGAGAGAGATTATATGCGTTTTCAATCTCTTCTGTACATTGCAAATGGAACAAAATCATTTGAATTCAGGGAAGCACGTAAGGATGAAATATTCGATTTTGATAAGGGAGAGCAACTCGTGTATATAGGAGCGTACTGTTTAATGCCTAATCACTTCCACATTCTGATAACTCCTGCAAAAGAGAAAGGAATTCAATTATTTACACAGAAACTCGCAACGGGATACTCAATGTATTTTAATAAGAAATATGAACGGGTAGGCGGATTATTTGAAGGGAGGTTCAAATCTAAGCATGCGTATTCAGATCAATATTTAAAATATTTATTTTCTTACATTCACCTTAATCCAACTAAACTCATTCAATCTGATTGGAAAGAAGTGGGAATACGAAATTTGAATTATACAAAAGGCTATGTAGAACAATATCGTTACTCAAGTCTTCAAGATTACCTAAGTAAGCGTCTGGAAAGTTCTATATTAAATAATGAAAAATTTCCAGAATACTTTTTAGGGAAGAAAGAAATTGACTCCGAATTACTCCAATGGCTTACCTACAAGGAAACATCACCAGAATTAATTTGACTTCTTCCGGAGGTCCGGCCTCCGGAAGAAGAAATCATTTGTTGCTATACTAGAAATAATGTTTAACAAGACCTTTTACAAGTTCTTCTTTACCTTTCTTGTAATTATTGCAAGCACTCTCGTTCTCATTCTTGTAGTGGGAGCGGGAGCAGAGAAATAGTATGCGTATTTCTGATCAATATTTTTGGAACTTCGTTTTTCTTCTCTTTTTCTTAGGGATGGTTATTATGGGAACTATAATTCTCGAAACGGAGACGTATAAGAAATTTGCAGAGCTTACGCTTACTGATTTTGTACTTATGTCGCTCGCGGCGTTTCGTCTTACTCGTATGGTGGTATATGACAAGATCTTTGCTTTTTTCAGGGAACAGTTCTGGGATTTGAAGGAACTCAAAAGCGGCTTCGTACTTGTGAAACCGGAGAGAGGTCCACGCCGCACGCTCGCAGACTTACTCTCTTGCCCGTGGTGCTTTGGGATGTGGGCAGGTGCGACTGTTTCTTTCTTTTACCTTCTTACGCCGTATGCATTTTATCCCGTGCTTCTTCTTTCGATTTCGTCCCTCGCAACGCTTATCCAAATCGCCGCAAATTTGATTGGGTGGAGAGCGGAACAACTCAAGAGTGATGTCGAATCACTTTAGAACGTCCAGAAAGCCTATCGCCACTTTCTAATTTCCAAACACGCTGTTTGCGTAAATTGTATTTTTTGGTATAGTCTTTCGCATACAGGCTCATGACAGCTGGTCTCATATCGGAAAGGATATGACGTAATGAACCGTTTGGTTCGCCGGCCGAGGTCCCATCTCTTTTTAGAAAGATAGGGGGTCGAACTCAAGTCTGCCGAGCAAATTGCTCGGTTCGTCTGTTTTATAAACTAAGAAAAGAAATTATTTTTAGAACAATTCGAGACGTGAGTGAATGGGCGACTAAGCTGTAGTTAGCTCTACAGCGCATGGAGCACATGAGTGAAACAACGAAGAAGTGTTCAAAAATAAGTACTTTTATGGCAGTAACAAAAGCAAAGAAGGGAGAAATAATCACCAAGCTTGAAGGCATCAAGAAAGATGCCGACACGATGGTCTTTGTGAATTACAAAGGACTGAGCGTAGCGGATACAACCGCCATGCGAGCAAAGCTCCGTGAAAGTGGAGTGGGGTACTTTGTTGCAAAGAAAACGCTCATGCAGCGAACCTTTGGAGAAGGATTTGAAGGAACGATGCCTACCATGGAGGGAGAGATTGCTGTTGCATACAGTGAGGACGCGATGGCTCCCGCGCAGAATATGAAAGAGTTCGCAGGAAAATTCAAGGACAACGTAGCCATCTTGGGCGGCGTGTTCCAGGGAGTTTGGAAAAATAAGGAGGAGATGACAGAAATTGCATCAATTCCGCCACTCGAGACACTTCGCGGAATGTTTGCCCAGCTCATTAACTCACCACGACAACGATTCGCAGTGGTACTAAGCAAAGTATCGGAAACAAAGCCCTAATATTACAAATTCAGACTGAGGTGGTAAACGGGAACCTGGCGCTCGTTTTGAAGGACGGGGGTCCACAAAACGACGGCTAAGATTTTCTAATTTGCTACGCTCATAATTAAATCTAAGCACACATGAACAACGATCAAATTATTGAAGCAGTTGAGAAGATGACCGTACTTGAACTCAACACGCTCGTTAAGACAATTGAAGAGAAGTGGGGAGTATCTGCGGCAGCAGTTGCAGTTGCTGGACCAGCAGCAGGGGGTGACGCAGGTGAAGAGCAAAGTGAGTTCAATGTTGAGCTTACTGAGGCAGGTGCTCAAAAGATTGCCGTTATTAAGGTGATTAAGGAAGCCCTCGGACTTGGTCTCAAGGAGGCTAAGGACATGGTAGATGCAGTACCTGCTATGGTTAAGGAAGGTATGAAGAAAGAAGATGCAGAAGTCCTCAAGGCGAAGCTCGAAGAAGCTGGAGCAAAAGTAACTTTGAAATAAGTTTCCCAACACAAAAAACGTGGACTGTTGTCCGCGTTTTTTTGTTGTGTGTTAGACTCTTGTAGTTTTGTGTCAACCTGACAAGGAGGCCATATGGCTACTTCAGAAGTATCGACTGAAGAAGTCGTGCGTAAGGTAAAGGGGGTGCTCGATAGTGGAGAAGCAGATCGACTTATGGAAGAGTGTAATACAGGAGAAGCTGATCGAAAGATTGAACAACTGCGAAGAGCAGAGCATATTTCTGAAGAAGTTTGGCACAGACGCATAACGATTTGAAGGCAGAAAACCCACCTCCTCGCATACGAGTTCGCGGTGGGTTTTTTCTTATTTCATGACATGTCACATCGTTTTGTCCAGGTTATGTGGAAAAAATCCGCGTGCTATAATCTCGTCACTATTTCAGTATGACAGATCCGCTTGCAATTCTGTTCGGCTCACCAGCTCGGGTAAAACTGCTTCGTTTTTTTCTTTTTAATCCGTCCCAAGAGTTCACCTTTGATGATATTTCAAGGCGTGCAAAGCTTGTACGTCGTACTGCCCGTACGGAGATTAATGCGCTTGAGCGAGCGGAAGTGATTAAGCGAAAGATGGTCTACCACAAACTTCCAAATCGCGATATTAGGACGCGCGTTTTGATCTATACGCTGAATAACAAATTTCCACAGCTTTCATCACTGCAAACATTTCTTTTTGAAACTGCACCGATTGATGGGAAGACGTTAACTAAACATATTCGCAAAGCAGGCCCCGTTGATTTTGTTGCATGTGCGGGGGTGTTTATGCGCGAATTTGATCGGAGACTCGACGTGCTTGTCGCAATGAAAAAACTTAATGAGGGAAAGATCGAGGTTGCAATGCGCTCGCTTGAATCCGAACTCGGCATTGAAATTAAATATGCAACGTTCACGACGGAAGATCTCATTTATCGAGTCGGAATGTACGATAAGCTCACGCGCGACTTTTTTGATTACCCGTATCAGATACTTGTTGATAAGGTGGGGATTAGGGACGAGCTCCATCGGCCGTAGCTTTGATTTTGGCCATCTGCGTTGATTACTGCAGTACATAGCATTCGGCGTAGTTATATACGCCTCATGATATTTTCTTTGTGCTCCTAGCATCTGGCTCATAATCACAGCTGCGGAGACTAACAAGCTAATAAATCTGACCCAAAATCTGTATTTTGACCCACCTGCATGGGGTCTCATTGAAGGAAAAATGGAGGGCAAAAATGAGTAATCTGAAGGACGCTAGAACGGCCTTGACTCCCTAACGCTTTCCTATATAATGGCGCCTACGTGTTTATGCATTTTTCACTAAGAACCACTTAGCGGCACCAGAACCGAAGGGTTCATTGTGCCGCCTCGCGCGGTTTTTTTAGTCAAAAATGCAAGGGGATACGTGTGATCATTGATAAATCCTAGAGGCAAGATCGAGCGCTTTTGGCGCCCTGGTTTCGTCTATAGGAGTTGCGTAACAATGGTCACGCAATCACATATCCTCGAGACGAGGTTGATAAGGCCTCGTCTCAGAAAAACAAATCCTGCTCGGGAATCGACGCCCGAGTAGGTGCATCTCTCACTCAAATGAGAGGTGTCAGGTGAATGTGTAGCGTTTAGATTTTGTGTCATCGACACGGGGTCTTTTCGTCCGCTACACATTCAACACACACAACGTTTCTTTCACTTAGTATTTTTGTGGAAGAGACAAACAAGTAAGAATTGTACAGCGGTGTACAGAATCAGGTAGGTGAATGTAAAGCACTCGTAAAGCGGTGTATAGCATTCCCTACAGGATAAAGGGTGTATGGTGGATGCCTAGGTTTCAAGAAGCGATGAAGGACGTGGTATGGCTGCGTTAAGTTCCGGTTAGATGCCAAATAATCTATGACCCGGAAATCTCCGAATGAGGAAACTCACCTGCTTACGGCAGGTACCCATGTATGTGGGAGCGTACCCAGCGAAGTGAAACATCTCAGTAGCTGGAGGAAAAGAAAGCAATAACGGAACTTTCTTTCTGAACGGATGCTTAGCATCCGAACACGAAAGTGCGTAGGGTGCGAAAGTACCATTACGTTCAGGAAGAAGGTTCTTGCAATTCCCTGAGTAGCGGCGAGCGAAACGGGATGAGCCCAAACCATTCGTGTTTACATGGATGGGGTTGTAGGGCAGTAGCGTCATTTAGTTGAGAAGAGTAAAAAATTGTCGGGATAACAAAACGCGTTGGGAAGCGCGACCCTAGTAGGTAATAGTCCTGTATGTGAAATTACGACAACTCTTTTGTTACTGTTCCTGAGTAGTTCGGGACATGAATAGCCCGAATGAATCTGGGAGTACTAACTCCTAAGGCTAAATATTCTTGAAGACCGATAGTGAACAAGTACCGTGAGGGAAAGGTGAAAAGAACCCCGGAGAGGGGAGTGAAATAGATCTGAAACCATACACTTACAAGGAGTCGCGGCCCTGCGGGGTTGCGGCGTGCCTATTGAAGAATGAGCCGGCGAGTGTACCTTTGTCCTTTGTCTAAGTGGTAATCCCACGGAGGCACAGTGAAAGCGAGCGTGAATAGCGCGAATATAGGGCAGGGGTACGACCCGAAGCGGGATGAGCTTGCCATGTGCAGGGTGAAGCGACGGTAAAACGTCGTGGAGGCCCGAACCGGTTGGCCGTTCAAAACCATCGGATGACATGTGGTAGGGAGTGAAAAGCTAATCGAATTCCGTAATAGCTGGTTCTCTCCGAAACAGCTTTAGGGTTGGCGTCGCGTGTTCCTCCTGGGGGTAGAGCACTGGAAGGTCTAAATAGGGCGAAAGCTCGTTAGACCTATCAAACTCCGAATACCAGGTAGTTATAGCGCGGCAGTTAGACTATGGGGGAGAAGCTCCATTGGTCGAAAGGGAAACAGCCCAGATCGCCAGTTAAGGTCCCTAAATATATGCTCAGTGCAACTTGAGGAGGTGAGGATTCACGAACAACCAGGAGGTTGGCTTAGAAGCAGCCATCCTTTAAAGAAAGCGTAACAGCTCACTGGTCGAGAGTCCTTGCGCCGAAGATGATCGGGGCTCAAGCATATTACCGAAACTGCGGATTTCATATTTTCTTCGGAAAGTATGGAGTGGTAGGAGAGCGTTCTGTTCTGCGATGAAGCCAAGGGGGGACCCGCGGTGGAGCGTACAGAAGTGAGAATGCCGGCACAAGTAACCGCAACACGGGTGAGAACCCCGTGCGCCGAAATACCAAGGTTTCCTTCGCTATGTTGTTCAGCGAAGGGTTAGTCGGTCCTAAGCCGATCCCGATCGGGGGAGGCGATGGATAGCAGGTTAATATTCCTGCACACTGTTTTGTTGCGATGGAGGGACGGAGTGTTGTACTCAAAGCATCTTATTGGATTGGTGCTGGAGTTATGAGGACGTGAAGTAGGCAAATCCGCTTCGCTCACTTTAATGTGAAGTCCAAGTAAGGTCTGAAAGGGATCCTTCGGGTGAACTGATTTGGGGAGCACGCTTCCGAGAAAAACTTCTAAGGTTAAACAAAATGGTTCCGTACCGCAATCCGACACAGGTGGTAAGGTCGAGTAGACCAAGGCGAACGAGTGAGATGCTCTTAAGGAACTCGGCAAAAAAGCGGCCGTAACTTCGGGATAAGGCCTGCCCCTAGCAATAGGGGCCGCAGCGAAAGATTTCCTGGCGACTGTTTAACAAAAACACAGCTCCCTGCGAACACGTAAGTGGATGTATAGGGGGTGACGCCTGACCAATGCCGGAAGGTCAAACATGGAGGGTGAAGTGTATTTATATGCTTTGCTGGGCTATGTAAGCCCCGGTCAATGTCAGCGATAACTATAATCGTTCTAAGGTAGAGCAATTTTCTTCGGAAAATTGCTCTAGGACTGGAACGATTATAGGTTAAACATACAAGTGCCAAATGCTACCTTGTATGCAGAAATGCATGCATAGTCCAAATGCAACCAATAAGAGACCAAATGTTGCACATCCTCGTCACGTAACAGTGAACGGATGAAGATAGAGTCCTTCTGCAATAAATAGGAAGAAGAGCGCAATTCCTTGTCGGGTAAGTTCCGACGTGCACGAATGGCGTAACGACTGGGAAACTGTCTCAAGAGCATGCTCGGTGAAAATACAATGGGGGTGAAGATGCCCCCTACCTGCAGTTAGACGAAAAGACCCTAGGAGCTTTACTGTAGCTTCGTATTGGGGCTGTTTGATTAATGCGTAGCATAGGTGGGAGACTTTGAAGCGGGCTTTCGGGTTCCGTGGAGTCGAAATATGAAATACCACTCTTTAATTGGGCAGTTCCTAACCTCGTAGGCAAAACCTACGAGAGACAGTGCGTGGCAGGCAGTTTTAGTGGGGCGCTACCCTCCCAAAAAGTAACGGAGGGGTCTCAAGGTTGGTTAGGCGCGAATGGAAACCGTGCCGATAGTGTAATGGCATAAACCAGCTTGACTGTAAGACGTAGGTGTCAAACAGATGCGAAAGCAGAGCATAGTGAACCGATGGCCCGCGTTAGATGCGGCCGGAGATTACCCGATAAAAGTTACCCTAGGGATAACAGGCTAGTCGTGCCCAAGCGTCCATAGCGACGGCACGGTTCGGCACCTCGATGTCGGTTCAACTTATCCTGGGGCTGGAGCAGGTCCCAAGGGTTTGGCTGTTCGCCAATTAAAAAGTTACGTGAGCTGGGTTTAGACCGTCGTGAGACAGGTTGGTCTCTATCTACTGCAGGCGTCGATTCTTGATGAGATTTGTCCCTAGTACGAGAGGACCGGGATGAACGAACCTCTGGTCTATCGGCTGTCACGCCAGTGGCACTGCCGAGTAGCTATGTTCGGAATGAATAACCGCTGAAAGCATCTAAGCGGGAAGTCAACTCAAAGATGATGAATCATTAAGTCCCCTGAGAGATGATCAGGTTGATAGGCACTAGGTGTACGTGCAGTAATGCATGCAGCCGAGGTGTACTAATTGGACGTATTCCTGTAGGGAATGCTGTACATGGCCCACGATGTTGAAATTTGCACATTTCTGCGTTATGCGTCGGGAAACGTTGTTCACTGGACTAAAATGTCCCGTTCACAACATTTCCCTCGCATGCCTTGAACTGTATTAAATTTTAACATCGTGAAAATAAGCTGTGTACATTTCTACGGATTCTGTACACAAAAACAATTTTTACAAAGTGTTGTGTGAGTCGATCAAGTCCACGAGGATATGTGATTCTGAAAGCAATGTTTCGGAACTAAATATTGAATATGGTAACAAGGTTTACCTACCTAATCGGGATGTAGCTTAGTTGGAGAGGTTTTGCGTGTAGCATACAACCACTGCACCATCTGCAGCCGCGATATGGTGAACTGCCGACGACAAGTTGGAGGAAGGAGTGGAAACGTACAAAGCCGAGAGTACTAGGACAGTTTCCTAGGAGCGTTGGTTCGAATCCGACCATCCCGACCGCCATTCTTAAGTCTTACTTAAGAATGGCAACCTTTTTACCGTATTCAATATTGAAAAATAAAATCAGCGTTTAAAGTTGGTGGTTTCGCGAGGAGGGTACACCCGTTCCCATTCCGAACACGGAAGTTAAGCTTCTCTGCATCGATGGTACTTCTTTTGAGGGAGAGTAGATCACCGCCAACTTTAAGTGCTGATTTAACTAAAAAGCACCAGCATCAGCTGGTGCTTTTTAGAAATCAGTCACTCAATTTTAGTTGGCGGTTCCCTTCGTCCAGTGGTTTTCTCCAAGGAAGAGAAAACCAGGAGATAAATTCAACATAGTCGTTACACTCCTTGTTTCATTCAACTTTAAGTGCTGATTTTTTATGCTCACACCGTAGCTTTTTCATATGATACTATACGTGAATGAAGGATCAATTTACTCTTTTGACTACAGGCTTTCTCTCGGGTGTTGCTGTTTTGCTGTCTCTGGTCTTCACCCTTAACAATCCACTTTCTTTAATTCCAGGAATTATATATGGTGTAATTACCGGGGCTTATTTCAATCATGCATTTTTAAATCCAAAACCAATTACTAAATTAATTTTATGGACTCTTGTCTCGACATTCAGTTTTTTTGTAGCAACAAGCATAGCCGCTTCTTATGTTGCTGACAGTATAGGTCTCGATAAGAACACCATGGATAACACAACGTTTGGGCTGGTATTCGCCCTATCAGGACTTACTGGTGCATTTGTACTGGCGATTGGATTTCATTTTATATTTCACAGGTTACAACTTCTGCGATTTATATTAGTGCCTGTAACAGGAAGCATTACGGCTTTTGCTGTCATGGCATTTGAGGGGAATTTATCTACCATTCCTCTTTTATGGGTAGTTTGGCAAACAATTGTTACTTTTATTCTGGCATATCCATTTTCTACTAAATTAAAATAAGGTTCTGGTACAATACATCAATGCGAATGTGGGCACTTTGGCGACGATTGGTATACGGAGTGATATTTTTTCTGTCGTTGCCCTTTCTTAATTAGGAGTAAGAAACTTGGACAGGAGCTCGCAATAGACGCTACGCTTCCCGGCTCACTTCAATTGAAGTTTTTTTTTAAAAAAAGACTTGAATGAGCCGTCTTGTGGCTGATTTGCTTCTACTTGACAATATATGATCTATATCGTATCATATTTAATTGACGTAGCATACTCACTATTTTGTGAAAGGCTACGTAACCAGGAGAGTAGAAATGAAATTTGACTATCAAAAGTGGAAAGCGCACCTCACGCTGGAAAATGTAAGTCTGACGATGGCTGCCTTGGGAGGTCTCGTGCTTCTCGGCTTGGTAATAGTTCGCTTTGCGACCGTCGGCGCAGGACTGCCTGTCAGTTAAGTCAGAGAGGTCAAGCATGTCGGGAATCCACCGCACCTTATACTAAGGTGCGGTTTTATTAAATTTTGCTATGTACCAAGAAACCCCCTAGACTGCGAAGCTGTCTAGGGGGTTTCTTGGTACAATATGCTCACTATGCGAATGTGGGCACTTTGGCGACGATTGATATATGGAGTGGCTTTTGTGATGCTCATGGGTCTCATGAGTACAGGGATCTATTACAAATATCTGTATGTTGAGCCAACGTGTTTTGATACAGTCCAAAATGGGGAAGAGAAAGGAGTAGACTGTGGAGGGAAATGCGTGCGTATATGTGCAGTAACTGTTATGAATCCTACCGTGCTCTGGGCAGAGGCATTTCATGCCACGAAAGGGGAACATAACGCTGTTGCGTATGTCGAAAACAAAAATGAATCGGGTGCTCCTCAGGCATTCTATACACTTGCACTCCACGACGAGGGCGGGCTAATTGCAGAGCGAAAAGGTGTGACACCGATTCCTCCGCGCACCACGATTCCAATCTTTGAAGGACGAATTGAAACAGGGAATCGAGTCCCAACGCGGACTGAATTAACCTTTACCGAGATTCCACTCTGGGTGCCGGCTACCATACAAAATAACCAGTTTGTCGTTGAAAATCGCTCACTCAAAAATGCTGATACCTTACCGAGGCTTGATGCACGCGTGACTAACACATCCCTCGTGCCTGCAGAGGACATTGAAATTGTTGCCACAATCTTTGATATTAAGAGAAATCCTCTTACGTCATCCCGTACGGTGGTTCCGTACTTTGAACCACGCTCTACAAAAAACATTGTCTTTACATGGCAAGAGCCAATCGCAAAGACGATTCGAAGTTGCGAGGTTCCAACTGACATCGTGCTCGCGATCGATCTCTCGGGAAGCATGAACAATGACGGTGGCACGCCCCCTGAACCAATCAGTTCTGTACTCAAAGCCGCCAGCGCATTTGCTCTTAGGCTTAATGAGCAAGATCAAATAAGCTTAGTGACGTACGCAACTCTGGCGGTCACAAGAGAAAATCTTACGAATGAGCACGGGCGGGTGAGTGAAATTATTGATGCGCTCAAGATTGCACCTGCGGATGAAACGGGAGGTACGAATACGGGAGATGCGCTGGTGCGTGCAACTGAGGAGCTTCGTTCAGAGCGACACAATTCGAATGCACGGAAAGTAGTCGTGCTCCTCACTGATGGACTCGCGAATGAGCCAGACGTGGATCCAGAAGTGTACGCACTCGCTGCAGCAGAAACACTGAAGGGAACGGGAGCAGAGGTGTACACGATCGGTCTTGGAAGTGAACTTAATGAAACATTCCTCAGAAGTATTGCGACAGATAGTGATCACTACTTCAGCGCAGGATCATCTGCAACCATTGATCGAATTTACAAAAACGTGACGAGTGCGCTCTGTGAAGACGGCGCCGCGATTATTGAGATTACGCCGAAGCCTAAGACCGACTTTGCACCACTTCAGTGACCAGAAAATAATGAGCGAAGCGTGAGAGGCAAACACTTGGAGCCTTGCAAGACTTATTAAGATTTTCTGAATAAGAAAATCTTAATAAGTTGACAGTCTCTGTAAGAGATATATTTTCTGAGTCCATGGCCTAGAAGTTAACGAGCGAAGCGACTATAACTTCTGGTCTGTCTTCTTTTTCTTTCATAATGAAAAAGAAGGCCAAAACGTGCTTTCCTAACGCCTCGTTCCGACGCTTGAGTCTAAAGGCCCATTGTAGCAGTAGATAAATGAGACAGGCTTTCAAATAGGTTCTGGCTCCTGCATAATATGGTATGCGTGGGCTGCGGGCTTTTTTTGGATCCGTCGATATATGGCTTATCTTAGCCGTAGTTTTCCTATCCCTTCTTGGACTCGTGACGATGTACACCTTCGGCGGTGACAATTCATACTTTGAACGCCAAATAGTTTGGATTGTACTTGCGATTGGCGCGCTTCTTATTGCAATTATTCCGGACTACCGATTTCTCCGTTCAGGAAACACAACATTCTTTCTCTATATCATTACACTCCTCCTCCTCGTGCTCGTCTTGTTTATCGGGGAGACAGTGAAAGGGGCGCAGAGCCGTTTCGATCTCATCTTCTTCTCACTGCAGCCGTCTGATCCAGCAAAGCTTATTTTGATTGCAGTTCTTGCAAAATATTTTTCAAAGCGGCATGAGCTCATTGGCGACTTCAAGCATATTCTTATTTCAGGTGTCTATGCACTTCTCGTATTTGGACTCGTATTTATTCAACCAGACTTTGGTTCTGGGATCATCATTTTTTCCATATGGTTTGGCATGGTTTTTATTTCTGGAATTTCATTTCGGCATTTGGCGGTCGTCATTACTGCGGGTGCGATAGCCTTTTTGCTTCTCTGGAATTTTGGATTTCAGGAGTACCAGAAGCAGCGCATCATGACATTTTTAAATCCTCTCGCGGACATTCAGGGGACAGGGTATAACGCGTACCAGTCGACGATTGCGGTTGGTTCCGGGCAGCTTTGGGGGAAAGGTGTTGGGTATGGGACGCAGTCGAAGCTTCAGTTTCTTCCCGAGTATGAGACCGACTTCATTTTCGCTGCGTATGCAGAGGAATGGGGACTTATTGGGGTAGGGATGCTTTTTATACTTTTTGGAGTAGTTATCTGGCGCATTTTGCACCACGCACTTCGCGGTGCAACGAATTTTGAGCGACTCTTTGCCACTGGTGTTGCGATCCTTATTACCGCTCACTTCTTCGTGCACATTGGTATGAATATTGGCCTTCTCCCAGTTACCGGAACGACGATTCCATTTTTAAGTTATGGAGGGTCGCATCTTTTCACGGAGTTTATTGCAGTGGGAATGGTGATTGCGATGGGGAGGTATACGAAGAGGCACTACACTGCAAAAGACATAGTTGAGTAAATCACCGAAAATAGCGCATTTCATTGTCGAACGTCACAAAATGCCCCTCACTGTACGATGAGTACACCTCGTGTCATTTTGTTCGTTCTCTTCGAACTGCATCTATTTTCGGTGATTTAAGGAAGCACTCAGGAAAAGTTTTAAACTATCTTTAATATAAGTAATAAAAAAGGGAACCCGAAGGCTCCCTTGTGAATTAGTATTCGTTTTCTGCAGCTCTATCAGCAGCAATACTATCTTCGCGTTTTTCTGCTTTAGTGCGATCGTCATACCAAAAGTCGACGCCGCCAGTGTACTCCTGCTCTAAATTTCGCAGTGTCCTGTAGTACGTCTCGCGAAATGCCGGGTGGCACTTTTCGAGCACATCATCCGGCACATCGGGATCATGACGAGCGATATGGCGCGCCCGTTCACGCTGGGCTATTGCTTCTTCGGCCGCAGTCATGCGGGCCGGCGCTGTTGCCAAGGGAGTATCTTTCACTCGCCCTAGCAGCTCGTTGCGACCGCGGTAGTACCCGTCGCGGAATGAAATCGAACGTGTGTCGATTCCGCGGAGCGGTTTGCGGCTTTGCTTGCCTACTTCATAGCCATTCCTCCATTCTGCCTGGGACACGCGGATTGTCTCCGCGACGCGGCGTTGGTTAAAAGAACCACTCATAGACACCTCCTGTTTTCACAGGAAATGGCTAGAGGGATTCTAGACCTTAAATTTCCTATGATTAAGTAAATGCAGGAAAAAGATACCATGAAAGCAATTTTTGTCAAATAGGTCTTTTCTTCCTATTTGTAGAGCAAAAGTGTTTTTTGCAGCATCGTTTCTAGATCGAATTCCTTTACAACTTTTTCTGTAAGGTTTTGCGCAAATCGCTCTCGTGATTCTAGATTTGCCATTTCGAGAAGCCCTGCTTCAAGTGTTTCTGACTCCTTAGGATCAATAAGAATTCCCGAGTGGTGGTCTTCAACAATTTCGGGAATGCCACCCACACGACTTCCAATCGCTGCGAGTCCGGCAGCACCGGCCTCAATGAGACCATACGGCATGCCTTCCTTAAGAGAGGGAATAACAAACACATCAAAGGCTTTGAGGTATGAGCGAGCGTTGTCGACGTATCCGGTGAAGTGTACGTACGTCTTGATCCCGGTCTTCTCAACAACCTTTTCAAGTAGCTCCCGGTCTTCACCGTCACCCATAAGAGTAAGAAATATCTTTGGAAGTTCTGTTTGGTTGTGTGCACGAAGTGCCCCAAGAAGGAAGATAAGATTTTTATTTTGGTTGTGCTCACTTGTTGAGACCGCCCACATATCCTGTGCGTGTAGAGTAGAAAGCTTATCGCCAAAAATGGCAATGCGCGCTTCGTCGCGTACTTTAAAATCAATGTTCGGCACTGCAGTTTTTATCACTGCGAACTTATGCTTCGTAAAAGGAAGAAACGTCCGTCGATGCTCGTATTCTGAAACAACAATTATTGTATTGACAAGAAGTGCAGTAATCCATGAAAGTGACCAGACGATGCTTTTCCACCAGAGGGGTCGATCTTCCCAAAACGCCCAGCCGTGCGCTGTAAAGATAATTTTTTTAACACCGAGGATTCGGGAAACAAGTGCACCAGTACCTCCTGCTTTTGAACTATTTAAATGTATGATGTCCGGCTGAAACGATTTAATGATTTGGGCAAGCTCAAAAATCGACTGGAATTCCTTTTTAATATTGATATCGCGCTGAAAACTTTCGATGGTAAAGACTGGAATGTTTGCAGCCCGCAGCTTTTCTGTCAAAACCCCAGTACCTCCGCACGCAACTCTGACATCGTATTCCACTTTGGGAAGGGAGGTCGCCAATTCATATACGTAGCGCTGCGCACCGCCAAAATTTGATTTAGTTATTACGTATAATATTTTCCTTTTTGAAATGCCCATGCCCATGTATCATAACTCTCTTCATCATGAAACGGATGCACGTAGTGATTGACACCTGCTTCTCTCACTTGCGTAATTGTGGCCTTTTCGTATTATAGCTCGATGCATACCTTTGTTCGTGGAAGCACCGTACTCCTTCTTTTGGGCGATATTGTTGTGTTTGCCTGTGCACTCATTCTCACACTTTTTGTGAGGTACCAATCAATTCCGTCCTCAGAAATGGTGTCCGTTCACTTACAGGCCTTCCTTGTACTTTTTGCTTTTTGGGTCCTTTCGTTTCTCATAACAGGGCTGTATGACCGGTATATTTCCCTTGTCCGTAAGAGCATTCCCTCCCTCGTACTCAAAGTCCAATTCTTTAATGTGCTACTTGCTGCGCTTCTGTTTTTTGCATTTCCGTTTGGTATTGAGCCAAAGACGAATCTTATTATCTATCTCATTATTTCATCAGCACTCATCATTGTGTGGCGCCTGTATCTCTACCCGGTCTTAGTAACGGGGAAGCCTATGCGAGCGCTGGTTATTGGGGACAGTGCGGAGGCAATGCAGATTGCGCGCGTATTCTCATCAAACCCATTTTTTAAGAATATAAAATCTTTTCTCCTTACACAGAAGGACATTCCTAATTTTGAAGAATTTCGTGCCGCACTTATTCGTTTCGCAAAGGAGGATTCGACCGACATGGTTATTGCGGACATGCGGGACGAGTATGCAAAGCGCCTTACGAAAGATTTTTATGCGCTTGCATTTGAAAATACAAATATTCGCTTTTTTAATCTACCTGCAATCTATGAACATTTGCAGCATCGAGTACCGCCATCCTTAGTTGAAGAAAGTTGGCTCCTCGAGAATGTGACAACGGGCGCTCCGCACTACGCGTACGATGTGTTGAAGCGGTTCATTGATGTCTGCGGGGCGGCGGTTCTTTTTCTTCCATCCCTTCTTGTATTTCCATTTATTATTGCAGCAATTAAGCTTGAGGATCGTGGACCTGTTCTCTATACCGCAGAACGGGTGGGGCAGTATAACCGCGTTATCAAGATCTTTAAATTTCGCACCATGACGGGGCGTGATGAGGCAAAGGATGCACTAAAAAGTACGCTACGAGCGACGCGCGTAGGAAAAATCCTGCGCATGACGCGTCTTGATGAACTTCCGCAACTTCTTAATATTTTAAAAGGAGATCTCTCATTCATTGGACCCCGCCCTGAGATCCCATCGCTCGTAGCAGTCTATACCGAGAATATTCCATACTACACGCTGCGCCATCTCACGAAGCCGGGCCTCTCTGGTTGGGCGCAGATCAATAACTTTGATGTCCCCCGTGGAGGTGTTGATATTCCGCGCACCATCGACAAGCTTTCATTTGATCTCTATTATCTGAAGCATCGATCCCTTCTTTTGGATATTGAAATTGCTCTTAAAACAATAAATACGCTCCTCATGCGGAGTGGAACCTGAGTGTAGGTCACTGCGTTACAATCCTGTATACTCGTGTAAATAATCTGTATCATGTCAAAATATCTTGTAACCGGAGGAGCGGGTTTTATCGGAACGAATCTGACTGAGCGGCTTGTTCGTGACGGGCACGAGGTGATTGTTGTGGATGATCTCAGTGGGGGAAAGAAAGAGCGATTACCAAAGGAAGTCATCTTCCACGAACTTGATATTTGCAATACCGAAAAACTTACTGAAGTAATGAAAGATGTCGATGTCATTGTTCACCTTGCGGCACTTCCGCGTGTTCAGTTTTCTATTGAACATCCATTTGAGGCGCAACGAGTAAACGTGGACGGAACGCTTTCAGTAATCGAGGCTGCACGGCAGGTCGGAGTAAAACGAGTAGTATATGCAGCTTCAAGTTCTGCATATGGCGATCAGGAAACGATGCCGTTAACGGAAGATCTGCCAGCGCAACCAAAAAGTCCTTACGGCCTTCACAAATATTATGGTGAATTGCTCATGAGATTGTGGTCAGATATTCATGGTCTTGAGACCGTGTCACTCCGTTTTTTTAATGTGTACGGCCCTCACCTGGATCCGGATGGGGCGTATGCGCTTGTTATTGGGCGCTTCCTTAAATTGCGTAAAGAGGGTAAGCCTATGACTATAACGGGGGATGGTGAACAGACACGCGATTTTACCCACGTGTTCGATGTTGTTGATGCGATTGTGCGAGCGAGTGAAAGCGATAAGGTAGGAAAGGGGGAGGTGTTTAATGTAGGCGCTGGAAGAAATGCGTCTATCAATGAGGTTACTACACTTATTGGAGGGGAAGTGGAATATGTTCCAGCTCGCATCGAGCCAAAGCATACGCTCGCAGACAATTCCTACATTCGAACAGTCCTCGACTGGCAGCCTACCATTACGTTCGAAGAAGGAATCGCAAATCTCAAAAAGGAATTTAATATTGAATGATTGTAGACGGAAAGAAAATCGCTGAAAAAATATACAGCAAGATTCGAAATGAAGTCGAGCTTTTATCGCATACCCCTCGACTTGCAATTATTACCTGTGCGCCTACTTTTGAAACACAAAAGTATTTAGATCTTAAAAAGAAAAAGGCCACAGAAGTTGGGATCGCAACAGGTATCATTCATTTGCCAGAAGAAAGCACGACAGAGGATTTCCAGAAAATTATTGCTCATACTGTTAGTGAGAGTGATGGAATCATTGTGCAGTTGCCACTTCCTCAAGGAATTGACATACGTGTGGTGCTCAACACAGTTCCTCCGTCACATGATGTAGATGCTCTCAATCAAGAATCAACACACGTGCTTCCCCCAGTCGTAGGTGCCATTGAAGAAATTCTGGGTACGTATGAAGTGAGTTCTTTTAATAAGCATGTCACGATCTTAGGAAGCGGCCGGCTCGTCGGAGTTCCCGCATCACAATGGTTTGAATCCCACGGCTCGTACGTAAGTATTGTGACGAAAGAAACAGAAGATATTTCATTCTACACAAAAAATGCAGACATCATCGTATGTGGTACAGGAGTGCCGGGACTCCTCCTACCATCTATGATTAAAGACGGGGTTATGATTCTTGACGCGGGGACTTCTGAGGAAAGGGGGCTTTTGAAGGGAGATGCAGATCCAGCATGTGCTGAAAAGGCGTCTTTATTCACTCCGGTCCCGGGCGGCATCGGTCCCGTTACGGTTGCTGTACTCCTTCGAAATCTTATTGTCTTAATGAAGAAGGAGTAATTTTTGTGCTATAGTACGTCCCATATTTTGCACCTATGTCACAGGAAACTAATGAAGGAAGAAATTCAGAAGGGGTAATTCGAATATTTCGAGCGATCATTATGATCGCCCTCGGCGCGCTTGTCGCTTACTTTGTGTACACTTCAACGCTGAATCCAGCGAGTAATTACCCATTTAAGTTCGGTCTCGATCTTGCAGGGGGGAGTCAACTAACCTACGTCGCTGATGTTTCTAAAATAAACCCAACCGACGTACCGGAGCTCATGAGTGTGCTCCGCGAAGTTATTGAGCGACGTGTAAACGTGTTTGGTGTTTCAGAGCCAAATGTGCAGGTTGAAACAAGTAGTTTTGTGACAGAGAATCCCGAACAGCGACTCATTGTTGAACTCCCTGGGGTGACTGACATCGATGAGGCCATTAAACAGATTGGTCAAACTCCACTCCTTGAATTTAAGCTCGTGGATGAGGAAGCACTCGCTGCACTCACATCATCAAGCACGATAGAGGAGGCAATGGCTGCATACACAGACTCTGGCCTCACCGGAAGGTACCTAAAGCGTGCCGAGCTCGTATTCGGGAACGGAAGCCAGGGCGGACTTTCAAATGAACCAATCGTAAGCATTGAATTTAACGAAGAGGGGGGAGACCTCTTTGAACAAATCACAAGAGACAACGTTGGAGAAAACCTCGCAATCTTCCTTGATGGTGCAATAGTTTCCTCTCCTCGCATAAATGAAGCGATTTCGGGTGGGAAGGCAGTCATTTCTGGAAATTTCGCACTTGAGGAAGCCCGCCAACTTGTTCGCAATTTGAACTTTGGTGCGCTGCCGGTACCGATTGCGATTGATAGTACACAGACCATAGGTTCCACCTTGGGTGAAGAAGCGCTCCGTGCCGGAGTGTATGCGGGCGGTGTTGGTTTTGCACTCCTCTCCTTGTTTATGATTCTCTGGTATCGCCTCCCAGGCGTCATTGCTGTATTGGCACTCTGTCTCTACGTACTCATGATGCTCGCGCTTTTCAAGCTCATCCCGGTCGTGCTTACTGCTGCAGGTATCGCTGGGCTCATTCTATCGATAGGGCTTGCCGTCGATGCGAACGTGCTTATTGCAGAGCGTATCAAGGAAGAACTCCGTGCAGGGAAGTCTGTTGACGAAGCAATTCGTGAAGGATTTGCGCGCGCGTGGCTCGCGATTCGTGATTCGAATATCGCTCACATTATTGCAGGAGTTATTTTGTATTGGTTTGGGACCGCCCTCATTAAGGGTTTTGCGCTCGTTTTCGGTATTGGAGTGCTTGTTTCCATGTTTTCGGCAATAACCATTTCGCGCACGTTCCTCATTGCACTTCCAATTCGCGCCGACACTCCTATCGGAAAATTCCTTATGAGTTCAGGTATTTCAAAGTAATTATGAATCTTAAACGGTATCAGTCACACTTTTTTGTACTTCCAGGGATTTTCGCGGTGCTCGCAATCATAGCGATTCTTATGTGGGGACTCAAGCCTGGTATCGATCTTAAGGGAGGTGCCCTTCTTGAGATTGAATATCCAAACGGACGGCCAGAGGTGAGTGCAATTGAAGAAAAGGTCGCGCCGCTCAACCTTGGCGAGGTGCGTATTCAACCTTCCGGAGAGAAGAGTTTTATTCTTCGAGAACGGGCGCTGACCATAGAAGAAAAAGAATCACTTGATAGTGCACTCGCTTCGCTCGGCGAAGTCACTGAGGTGCAATACACCTCAGTTGGTCCTTCCATCGGTAATGAAATCATTAGTAAGGCGTGGTGGGCAATTGCGCTGGTAACAATTTCCATTATTCTCTTTATTGCCTTTGCATTTCGCCATGTGTCGAAGCCGGTTTCATCCTGGAAATATGGAATTGTTGCGATTGTGACACTCCTCCATGACATTCTCATTCCAACGGGACTCTTTGCGTACTTGGGCTATGCTCGTGGCGCAGAAGTTGGCTCACTTTTTATTGTTGCCCTCCTTACTATTTTGGGGATTTCGATCAACGACACCATTGTGATCTTCGACCGTATTCGTGAAAACCTAAGCATCAACGAAAAGAAAGGACGGCATGAATCCTATGCTGATGTGGTCTGGCGCAGTATTACACAAACTATGACACGCTCGATCAACACATCGCTTACTGTCATTATCATGCTCGCTGCACTCTTTTACGCTGGTCCGGAATCGACGAAGGATTTTGCACTTACACTCATTGTTGGTATGATCGCCGGAACGTACTCATCCATCTTCCTTGCGAGTCCCTTGCTCGTCTATATCGAGAAGTATCAGAAGAAAGATAAAGAAAAGTCACAAGCATGATTCTTGGTATTGCAGGAACTATTGGTGCAGGTAAAGGAACGGTTGTTGAATATTTGGTAGAGAAGAAGGGTTTTGCGCACTACTCAAGCTCAGGTCTCCTCAAAGAAATGTTATTGGAAAAGGGTGAGGTTGTAGATCGTGATTCAATGGCGAAACTTGCAAGGGAAATACGTGCAAAAGATCCGAATGGAATGCCCAGACTTACATACGAGCGACTTACAAAAGACAATCATCAAGACGCTATTCTTGAGGCGTTGCATACGGTCGGCGAAGCAGAATTTGTGAGAAGTATAGGTGGCATCATTCTGGGAGTTGATGCTGATATCAATATTCGGTATGAACGAATTAGTAAGCGGGGAAGTGAAAAGGATAATGTTTCCTACGAAAAATTCCAGGAACAGGCAAGGCGGGAAGACGACGGCGCTTCTGATGCTTCGGGCCATAATATTCGGGGTGTAGTCAACACAGCTGACTACACGATCTTGAATAACGGTTCCCTCGAAGAACTTCACTCCCAGATTGATGCAATTCTCTTACAGATCGAAGCTTCACGGTAGTCCTCCTCTTCATATTTCCAAGGAACGCGGGGCAGGGTACACTTATGAAGACTTTTATACATTAACCTAGACAGCATGAACTGGTTTATTGATCCCATAAAGACTCATTATGTCGATTTTGATGGAAGAGCGATGCGAAAGCCATTTTGGCTCTTTACGCTCATCAGCATTGTTATCAGTTCTATCCTAGATATGGTGGATGGCTCTACTGCCCCGTCTATTCTTTCTGGAGTTTTCTCACTGGCCATATTACTTCCTAGTCTTGCAATTGGTGGGAGACGTCTCCATGACACCGGGCGAAGCGGTTGGTGGCAGCTCCTCTGGTTCGTTCCAATTGTTGGATGGATTATTTTGATTGTGTGGCTCGCAACTGATAGTACTGCTGATACCAAATATGGTCCTAATCCAAAGGGAGTCACCCCAGAGCCTGTACAGACACCAGCTTCTGTGACAGAAGTTACCCCAACTACACCCGCTGCAAACTAACGACATAGATACTAAAAAACACTGCCGTTTCCAGCAGTGTTTTTTAGTATCTATGAATGAATGCGCGTACCAATAAACGGTTCGCCTTCCAAGTACTTTTCAATTTCTTCTGGCTTCTTACCATTGATGATGACGACTTCAATGTGAGCCGCTTCCGCCTCGCGCGCAGCGACCGGATCGAATGGGGAAGAGAGTCCAGGATTCCATTCAGTTGGAATTAATTTTAAAAACTCGTGCCAGGTAATATCCTCGATTTTTTCTGCAGTAAGATCAGTGCGTGGATCTGCAGTGTAGACATAATTGATGTTTGAGAGATTCATGAGTTTTGTCGCCCCACGGTGTTTTGCAATTTGTACCGCGCGAAGATCAGTCGATGACCCAGGACGATACCCCGCTGCGATAACGAGCGGTGTTGCTCTGGGTACGTCGATGATGTCATCAGGGTTCGTGATCATAACAGGGTGTGCGATGTCGCGAAAGATCGTGCGGAGCAAATGTCCATTGAGGCGCGTTGCATGAATACCCATCCAGTCAATGTCCTCAGGATCAAGTTCCGAAACTGAGCCTGCTGCTTCTTGATAACGCCGAGCAGTCTTTCCACCTCCTGCGATTATAATAAAATGTCGCCCATACGCGGCGATCTGATGTTCAATAAGCGCCTTTAGATCGGAGAGAAACGAAGTGTCTATTTGATCGGGAACAATGAGTGAACCCCCGACCGACATAACCACTGTTTCTTCACGCTGCATTAGGGATTAGTTTACCCTCTAGGAAGGTCATTGGGAAGGGAGTTTTGTGTATTGTGCTAGGTGTTTAAAGCACCTCTGAAAACGGCCTATTCATTAGCTCGCACAAGGTCTTGACCTTTCTTTTTAGACCTGTATAATAGCCCCACTGTCCTGATCTGGGACATTTTTATTGCCCCGGATTTTGGAGGATAGATGTCATTTGATAACGTTGTATGAAGGTCATACAATTGCATATCGTTCGATCAGTCGTACCTTTACGATTGGTTGAACAAAACGTATATGTTGCATAAGCAATGTCATTTTGACATTCATATGAAACGGTACGCATCACAAGAATTTGTCGAAAGACAAGTTCGAAATAAGGCAGAAGTTGATTACAAATATTTTGTATTTTCTTTTGTCTTATCCTTAGGAAATCGTTAAATAGTGATTTGAGAAAAAGTACACTCATCACAATACATTTAACAAACAAGATGCACTCAGCCCTTAAAAGCTGAAGCAACTTGTCTTAACTTAGAGTTTGATCCTAGCTCAGGGTGAACGCTGGCGGCGTGGATGAGGCATGCAAGTCGAATGGGTTTAGGCCCATGGCAGACGAGGTAGGAACACGTAGGTACGTACCCCAAAGTCAGGGATAACCCGGAGAAATCCGGAATAATACTTGATGGTCTCGCGAGAGTAAAGATTTATCGCTTTGGGAACGGCCTGCGGTCTATCAGCTTGTTGGTAAGGTAACGGCTTACCAAGGCTACGACGGCTAGGGGAGGTGAGAGCCTGACCCCCACCGATGGAACTGCGACACGGTCCATACTCCTACGGGAGGCTGCAGTCGAGAATCTTCCGCAATGGACGAAAGTCTGACGGAGCGACGCCGCGTGGTGGATGAAGTCCTTAGGGACGTAAACACCTTTTATGAGGGACGAAGTTTATTGACGGTACCTCATGAATAAGGGGCTCCCAATTCTGTGCCAGCAGGAGCGGTAATACAGAAGCCTCAAGCGTTACCCGGATTTACTGGGCGTAAAGGGTGTGTAGGTGGTTTTGTTAGTCTTGCGTTAAATCTTCGAGCTCAACTTGGAGACCGCGTGAGAAACGGCATAACTGGAGGAAGTGAGAGGTTTAGGGAACTCATGGTGTAGGGGTGAAATCCGTTGATATCATGGGGAACACCAAATGCGAAGGCACTAAACTGGCACTTTTCTGACACTGAGACACGAAAGCGTGGGTAGCGAATCGGATTAGATACCCGAGTAGTCCACGCCCTAAACGCTGTCCGCTAGCTATAAGGAGTATCGACCCTCTTTGTGGCGTAGCTAACGCATTAAGCGGACCGCCTGGGTAGTACGATCGCAAGATTAAAACTCAAAGGAATAGACGGGGGCTCGCACAAGCGGTGGATCATGGGGCTTAATTCGTCGGTAAGCGAGGAACCTTACCAAGGCTAGAAACCATACTGCATCTCTAGGGAAACTTAGAGAGCCTTCGAGGGTGTATGGCAGGTGATGCATGGCCGTCGTCAGTTCGTGGCTTGAGCTGTTCCCTTAAGTGGGGAAACGAACGCAACCCTCGTTGCCTGTTACAAGTGTCAGGCGAGACAGCTCCCTCACGGGAGAGGAAGGTGAGGATGACGCCAGGTCAGCATGTCCCTAGATGCCTTGGGCTGCACCCGTGATACAATGGGTAGTACAACGAGACGCAATGTGGTGACACGGAGCAAATCTTTATAAAACTACCCTCAATTCGGATTGAAGTCTGCAACTCGACTTCATGAAGTCGGAATCGCTAGTAATCGTGGATCAGCATCGCCACGGTGAATACGTTCCCGAGCCTTGTACTCACCGCCCGTCAAGTCAGGGGAGTCGGGAGTGCCCGAAGTTCGTGCTAGTCATGACCTACGGTAAGCTCGATAACAAGGACTAAGTCGTAACAAGGCACGGCTAGCGGAAGCTGGTCGTGGATTAATTCCAATTGGATACGTCGTTGCAATCTGGTAACAGAGAGCGAATAACGGCTAATTGGTCGACATTATGTGCCTCAATTGAGCACATAATATGGGATGATACTCAACCTCAAAGATAGTATCTGTACTCTACGGAAAGACGTAGCCAAAGGATAAGACAAAAGAGAACACAAACGTTCTGTCGGTGATGATATACAGTACAGAAAACAAAAGACCCGATCGCGAAGCGATCGGGTCTTTTGCGTACCTCTTTACCTTGGCCTCATCTGCATGTAGTCAGGCACAATGGGATTCGTGACTCCTTGGATACCAAACACCGTCATAAAAATATTGATAATTCCCCAGAATCCAATGATGATGACAAACGCAAGAATTCCCCAGAGTGCAAACGACTTTGCTTTTTTTTGAGAGTCCTCATCACCACCGTGAAGTATGAAATATTGGAACGTATTCCACATGAAAAAGAGGAATGCGAGTAGGAGAACAAAGGGAATGATCCGATTGTTCAAGAATGTAAAAAAAAGTTGGAGGTATTGCTGAATATCCATATCCACATAATACCCCAAATACGGCTTATTTTTTGACTCTTTTCACATTGACAAAATATCTAGTTATGG
Organism: Minisyncoccia bacterium; assembly: GCA_046598345.1. GTDB lineage: Bacteria > Patescibacteriota > Minisyncoccia > Phycocordibacterales > UBA918 > Damh-18. The sequence continues at coordinate 108,575 of JBKJIT010000001.1, forward strand.
TATAATTGACATTGGTAAAAATTCGATGTCCAACCGTTGAGACTCAAGGAGATGTCATGAAAACATCGCAATTGTTTCTGGCAGGACTAGCAGCGGGAGTCATCATCTTTTCGGAGATGGTGTTCCCGTCAGAACCAATGACTTCCAGTGTGAATGATGAAGTGCATACGGGACAATGTCTCACAGTCGAAAAGGACGGCAAACCTTTGCCTTGTCAGTTCGTTTCGAAAATCGCAGACGAGTAGTTCCTAAATCCAGGGAGAGAAAGTGTTAAGAATTCTCGGATGGCTTCTTGTTGCGCTGGGTCTCGGAGTAATTGCTGAGATTCCAGGTTTGAAGTACCTCCCTCTTGCCCCGGTTCTTTTCGCTGGAGTGCTGATTGCCGGGGTTGGTCTCGCACTCGCACTCCGAGGGAAGGGATGGTTTTAGCACGGCAGGATGTGTCCAACAAAAGCCGGTTTGCGTTTACGCGGCCGGCCTTTTTTAATGGTCCTCCGGATGTCTATCTCTTGCATACTCCTTTTTAACATGCTTTATTTGCAGTTAGATAGGATCGCTCACGTATCCTTAATTGGAGGTTAAAATTGAAGAAAATATTTCCTATAGTTCAGTGCGTCATTCAGTTCTTTGGGAATGCCTTCCTTATCATAGGAATGGCTCTGTATCTTTTTTCCTTCGAACCGTTTTTAGAACCTCCTACACTAGGGGTTGTAGACCTAGGTATCATAGGTGCTTCGTTGTTCTTGATCGGAGACCTTTTTAGGATTTTTGGAGGAGGAGGATCGATTTTTCACCCACGTATCAAATCGTAAACGAAGGCCGAGAGGTGTTTCACCCCTCGGCCTTTTTACTTGTATGTAAAATGTTAAAGGCCAGACGCGAAACTTCGCGTCTGGCCTCTGTGGGGGTTCGTGGATCAACCAAGCAAAATGGGCTCCTGCTCATAGAACCGATGCTTGACCCTAAATTGCTTCGAAAGCCGCTTCCGGAGTTTCTTCTCCTTGGGCCGGTGACTTTTCTTGGTCTTTTTTTCCGGCCTCGCGCCATTGAGGCTCTTGCTTCTGGGTACACGCCGGGAACACGGTTTCGAACAATGACGTTTGGACATCTACTGCCTCCTCTTCTTGATTGAACTACGGGAACTGCTCCTGAGCTGTGGGCTAGAGTACTCCCGACTTATCTTTTTAGCAAGGTGTCAAAAGTTTATATTAATTGCTCAAATCCCCTTATTTTGCTAGTATCTCTGGGTCTTTGTAGGCCTCTCGTGAGGCTGTGGCTATAAAATGCAAACAGTTTTACGTTTTATCCGGTTCCGAGTGCGCGAGGAAATTCCTAATATCGAGTGGCAGCGAGACAAGGGAATAGGAATGGTTAGAGCGGTACAAATACAATTTAAAAACTTAGTGCGGCAGTGGCTATGAAGAGCAATGGGATTGCTTTTCATCCGTAGGGTGGTTCTTCAAAAATTAAATAGTATAGTGTGCGGCCGTAGCTCAGGTGGTTAGAGTGGTAAAATAGAATAAAGATTCTATTTTACCTGATAACTCTTTGACAATTTCGTGCGGCTGTAGCTCAGATGGTTAGAGCGCGTCACTGATAATGACGAGGTCCTAGGTTCGATTCCTAGCAGCCGCACAAAGCAGTCAAAGAGACAGACGAGGCCGTAGGCTAAATTAGTTCGGGGAACTAATTTAGGAGGTTGCCAGATATTTTGTGAGTGAAGCGAGACAAAATAGCGACAACCTGTACTGAACATGTAATGTTCGAGTCCTTACAGGACCTGTACACTTTTCGCAGAAACTGCTCAAAGTCTTAAAAATGACATTGAGTCATTTTTAACCTTCCGGCCGCACACTGAATGGTATTTAATTTTTGAAGAATACTCAGTTTAGAGATACCCTTTCGAAAGGTCTTGTTAGGAAGGTAAAATTACATTCATTGAATCCTCATACAAAGGAGTGTATATTCTGAGTTGGTTTTTTGTTTGTCTTTATTTCAATGTAGTTCTTTCTTAAAGGGAGTGGAAATGTTGCCTCAACTGATACGTATGGACGAGCCACAGCGGAAATTGGGTGAACTCGCAATGTACATGCCCCATGCCCCCACACAGGTGGTACTGTTTGGGGGAATTCTTGCTCAATATCTGCGGCTACCACTCCTTTCACCTGATGGCTTTGTCTTTGGCTGCGACATGGCTATTCTCGCTCTTATGAGGAGTGCACCGAGAGACGCCTCAGGAAACGCCACGGAGGGAATCGGTTTCTTGGAAAGCCAGATCCCTGCAATCGCCGACGTGATTTTCGAAAAGGAAGACGCTGAACGAGTGCGTGCGAGCTTTGAACGGAGTCGTAACTCGCTAGCTGTGGCCTGAACAGGGGAGTGATTTCTGGAACGAATAACGCACAGCGCACTCGAGGAGAGTGCGCTGTTTTTGTACTGAGTAATTCTAGTTATGCAACGAAGATCGTAGCTCCACGTACGCAATACCACTTAGATTGATGTCACCATGACAAGATCCTCAGCTATTTCTTGCGCGCGAATAGTGAAGGCAATAACAAACATGGAAAAGGCAATAACTAAAAACCATGCGATGTAGGGAAACGGCTTGAATTCTTCGAGCTTTCTCATTGAGGTATCATACTATTTTTCATCATAAGCGATGCTGTTTCCCGGGGATAATTAAAAAAGCATGTATTGACTAATAGAAAAAACGATGTATAGTTCTAAATAGAAATCAGTCATTCGGCTGATAGGGAGAACTATATGCTCTGGTTTAAAAGCTTGGGTCTTGGATTGTTATTCTGGTGTGTGGTAGTTGTAGTTGCAGCTGTCGGTGATTTGCTCGCGGTCATGGGGAACCCTGACATGTCTGATCGGGAAATGATGGTTCAGCTTGTCATAAACATACTCTTCGTGTGGATGGCTGCGGTAGGCTCATTCCTCCTCATCCACATCAAGAAAATCAAGCTCGGCTGGCGACCCTTTCTTGTACGCTCCGTGTTTATCTGGGTACCCATCTCGATTGGCTGGTGGGCAATGTCAAAAACAGGCGCTGTCGGCTGGTTTACACTGGGCGGCATGTTTTCGTCCGTCTTCTTTGCGTATGAAATGCTCGTACTTCGTACACGTACATAAGGGGTCGGTGGTGTAGCTATACATATTGTTCCAGCGCCCGTAGTTGTATCTGCGGGCGCTTTTTTATACTCATGGTAAAATGCCCGAATGAGCGATTTTGCTGCCTACTTTAAAGGGAAGAAGATAACTGTCATGCGAATTGGGCTCCTTGGCCGGGGTGTGGGGGACGCCGCCTTTTTGGCAGAATCTGGAGCAGTTGTTCTTGTAGTAGACGATGCTTCTCAGGAGGTTATGCAACCCTCAGTAGATGCTCTCAAAAAATATCCAAACATATCATTTAAATTTGGCCCTTACGATGTGACTGATTTTACTGAGGCTGATATGGTGCTCGTTGGAGCAGGGGCACCATTTGATTTGCCATGTCTTATTGCAGCAAAAAACGCAGGTGTACCACTTACAATGAGCGGAACACTTTTTGCAAAACTTTCGGGAGTTCCTATTATTGGAATTACGGGTACGAGAGGAAAATCAACCGTGACGCACATGATTCACCATGTGCTTTCTGAAGCAACGGAGGGGGCCCCGGTGCTTCTTGGTGGAAATGTCCGAGGTATCTCCAATTTGCAGCTTTTTAAAGATGTGGAGGAAGGATCGCTTGCGGTCATGGAACTCGATTCATGGCAACTCCAAGGATTTGGCTGGGCAGAAATAAGCCCGCACGTTGCGGTTTTTACCAACTTTATGGAGGATCATTTAAATTATTATCGGAAGAGCATGGCACTCTATTTCAGAGATAAGGCGAACATATTTAGATACCAGGAACCGGGGAGTACACTCGTGACTACGCAGGAAGTATTTGATCGGGCGAAAGCATTTGCTAAAGCGGAAGGATTCGAAATGGGCCAGGAGATTTCATTAGTAGATACTTCTATTTTGCCTCAGGACTGTCTTCTCGCGATGCCCGGAGAACACAATCGGTTAAATGCAGCGCTTGCGTATGAGGCACTTAAAGCGACAGGACTAGAGGACGAAGTGATTTTTGAAGGGCTCACCACATTCCCCGGAGTTCCGGGACGCCTAGAGTATTTGGGCGAAAAAGACGGTGTGAAAATGTACAATGACAACAACGCAACAACCCCGACTGCGACACGAGCGGGACTAAAAGCGGTGGGGAATCCGGCAAACGAAGGAATGAACGTCGTTCTCATTATGGGCGGAGCAGGAAAGGATCTTGATCCGTCACCGCTTCTTGAAATCATTCCCGAATACTGCAAGAAAGTGATTCTGCTTCCGGGAACTGGAACGGATACGATTAAGGAAAAGATTGAGGCTGTGGAGGTTCCGTCACTGAAGGAAGCCGTGGAGGCCGCGCTCGGCGTAGCCGAGCGCGGCGATGTGATTCTTTTTAGTCCCGCGTTCGCATCATTTGGCCTCTTTAAAAATGAATATGACCGCGGTGACCAGTTCGTCGATCTTATAAAAAGTCGACTCTGATAACGCGGCCAGATTGTCGTGCTAGAGAAGTTGGGCGATACCCATCCATATTGGTACTGACAGGATTACGCTGATGATGATTGAGCGCGCTGCACCTAAACCTCTGCCTTCTATCTCGTCTTGAATCATGTTGCTCTCCCGGTGAAGGTCCATTAGATATTTTACCAGTTCAGTGTGGTCTTCAAAGGCGCATTCCACATTTCTTCATTTGATAGTATATTCATTTATTATGGTACACACGGACATTCTCCAGCTTTCAAAAGTATCAAGCATCCATTTTATTGGTATTGGCGGTATTGGGATGTCCGGGCTTGCGAGGCTCTTTCTTCACGAAGGAAAGACAGTGAGCGGATCAGACCGCGCATCGTCCCAAATCACTGACGCTCTTCTAAAAGAAGGAGCTACTTTTTTCCCTTCACAAGAATCTAAAAATATTACGGGAGACATAGAAATGATTGTGTATACGGAGGCGATGTCGCCGGATCATGAGGAAATGGTGGCTGCGCGTGAGCTAGGAGTCCCGATGATGAATTACTTTGAAGCCCTGGGAATTGTGGCGAATGCGTATTATCTTATTGCAATTGCCGGTGCGCACGGAAAGACAACGACAACTGCGATGCTCATTGATATTTTCGAAGAGGCTGGACTTGATCCATCTGGGATTGTTGGTTCACTCCGCGCGAAGACGAAAAGCAATTATCGCCCGGGAAAGAGCAAATATTTTATTGCAGAGGCGTGTGAGTACAAACGAGACTTTCTCTCCCTCCGGCCTGATGTGCTCGTGATTACCAATATTGAGCACGAACATGTCGATTACTATAAAAATCTAGAAGCAGTGCAAGTGGCATTTCGCGAATTTGCACTACAGGTGCGTGAAGGAGGGACCGTGATTGTTAATTTTAGCGATAAAAATATTGCTCCTATTCTTCAGGGAGTTACTGTGAGCGTAATTGACTACGGGGAGTATGTAGATCCACTTCGTGTACTTAAGGTGCCGGGTCTCCATAACCAAATGAATGCAGCGGCGGCCGCAGCCGCCGCTGCCTGTGTCGGTATTGAAAAAGCAGTAGCACATACAGCACTCCAGAACTTTACCGGAACATGGCGTCGATTTGAATATAAGGGGGAAGTAAACGGCGCTAAAGTATACGATGACTACGGCCATCATCCCACTGAAATTAAAGCGACGATGCAGGGGGCACGGGAATTATATCCCGATAGAAAAATAACGCTGGTGTACGAACCACATACCTACTCCCGTACGGAGGAACTGTTTACTGATTTTGTTTCAGTCTTGAGTCAGGCTGATACGCTTTATTTACTTCCCATTTACGCTGCACGAGAAATAGATACGAAAGAAGTGTCGAGCGAAATGCTTATAACAGCGATTGCTCCCCATAATCCTCGGGCATTTATAGTTCCTGATTTTGATACAGTTATTGAAGAGATCCGAAGAACCGCAACACCCGGGGATCTCATCCTGGTGGAAGGAGCTGGAGGTATAACCCGGGTTGCAAGTGAGTTGACAAAGTAAATTTTTCATACATAATTTCACTTGGACGAGTCTTGTACTCGATAGATAGCTTCTTGCAACGAGGAGGAATGATGGTAACTGAATGCGTGGTTGTATTGGGGCATGGACCTAAGAGTCCAGAACTTGACAAGCACTGTCGGATTCGACTCTCGAGAGCGCTTGCGGCAGTATGTGACTTTTTGCAGATGGGGAAGAAAGTTGTACTTATCCTTCCCACAGGGTCGCATCTGGACGCGGGAGAGACCATGGCCACACAGATGTACGACCATCTCATCCAAATTGGCGGTGAGTGGTTGATGAAGCCAGAAATCCAGGTCATTATCAATCGGACTGAACGGCGGGTGTGGAGCACGCGCCTTGAAATGCAGTACGCTCAACGCGTTACCGAAAGGTTGGAAGGTGAGGTTCATTACCACTTTGTCACCAACGAGGTGCATGCGATACGCGTTATCTGCACCAACGATCTGATAGGGCTTCCTAACTGTCTGTTGATTCTGAGTAATGACGATCCACCACCGCGATTTCACGAGGCGCTCGCGTACATTAAATTACACCTCCAGAAGTTTGCTCCCTTTGAATACCTGAGTACTGCTATCGAAAATCGGAGGAGGGGAGCGCAGAAATACGTACGAGGGTAATGTGACTCTGAACAACTGGAAAGGCGGTGCATGCACCGCCTTTTGTTATGTGTGGTACATTGAAAATTGGAATATTCCAAAGTCAGGAGCATTGGTATGCGATCATGTTGTGAATGCAATGAACCAATTGAAGGTTGCATGGGGAGTGTGAATCCCACAGATTTCCTCGAACTCGAACAGGGTGACCGACATACATGTCGCGAACTGTGTGGGCGGTGCACACTCTTTTACCAGTCGAGGAACATGCGACCTCTTTGGACTCGTCAGCAAGTCCCTGTTTGGTCACCGGAAATCGTTAACCGCTACCCGGTCCTTGAAGCCACTTCATAGTGGCTTTTTCTTTTGACTATGTTAGGTTGTATCGATTATGGGGACACTTTTTGTTGTGGCGACGCCAATTGGGAATCTTGAAGACATCACGCTTCGGGCAATTCGTATTTTGAAAGAAGTTGACTATATACTCTGCGAGGATACACGGGTCACAGGAAAACTCCTCAAATACTACAACATTGAAACTAAGATGAAGCGCTATGACGCGCATGCGTCGGAAAAAGTGCATGAGAGTATTTTGAAAGATTTAGAAGAAGGGAAGCACATCGCGCTCGTGTCTGACGCTGGGACACCTGGCGTGAGTGACCCTGGGGTGCTTTTAGTTGCGCGCGCGCGCGAAGCTGGCGCGCGCATCGATGCGATTCCTGGACCTTCAGCACTTACCGCTGCGTTTTCGATCGCGGGACTTACTGGAAATAACTTCGTGTTCTTAGGCTTCGCTCCTCAAAAGAAAGGTCGGCAGACTTTTTTTAAAAGTCTGCCGGGGTATGAAATCCCTGTCATTTTTTATGAAGCGCCCCACCGCATCATGAAGACTCTTGAATCGCTTGCTATGCATCTTGAAAATACTCCCACAATAGAAGACACTGAGGAAACGACTATTCCGGTTAACCGGAAGGTGGTGATCGCTCGCGAGCTTACTAAAATGTTTGAAGAGGTAGTTACGGGTTCGCCCAAGGAAGTTCTTCAGTACTTCTTGGAGTATCCCGACCATATTCGGGGAGAATTTGTTGTTCTTGTGGAGGGACGGTAAGATAAGGTATGTCACGTGAATCGTTTGTCTTTCTAGCAGGATTTGTTGTTTTCTTTGTTTCGTTCTTAGGCATCCCTATGGAATGGGAAAAATATATTCTTATTGGATCAGGTGTATTTCTTATGATTCTCGGGTACAGCCTTCGGCGCTCGTCGTTCCTCCGTTCTCTTAAAGCACACGATGGAGAGAGGAAGAGTGAGATGTTTGTGGAACAGGTTGCTCTGCGGGAGACTGAAGAAGAGAAAGAATGATTCGTATATGTATCGTTATGGAGTAATTGGAATAGTTACACTCGGAACGCTTTTTGTCCTGCATGCGGGGCTCACGCGGATGACGACATACGAGTATGTAGCGGGCGAAACATCTGCAGAAGCTATCGCAGTGAACTCTGATGAAGCAAAGCACGTTGAAGCGATTCCCGTGGACACGAGAGAAGTAGTTACGCATGTACCACTTCCAGCACAAGTAAAAAATATTTACATGACATCCTGTGTCGTCGGCACCACTGATTTCAGGAATCGGTTAGTGGCACTCATAGATGAGACTGAAATCAATTCGGTCATTATTGATATCAAGGATTTTTCGGGAACGATTTCATTCCCTCCAAAATCAGCCGCCTGGCAACCTGCGTGGACTGATGCGAGATGCGGTACCAGGGACATGAAAGAATTTATTGCAACTCTTCACGAAAAAGGGATATTCGTCATTGCGCGTATGACGGTGTTTCAAGATCCGTTCTACGCTCCGAAGCATCCAGAACTCGCAGTCCTCAAGGCCTCTGACGGCAGTGTGTGGCGTGACGGGAAAGGACTCGCATTTATAGATGTTGCCGCAAAGGAGTATTGGGATCACATCATTGAACTTTCCAAGGAAGTGTACAACATGGGCTATGACGAAATTAATTATGATTACGTGCGGTATCCTTCTGATGGAAATATGAAAGACATTGCGTTTCCCAGAAGTATGGCAGGAGAGTACGGTGCTGATAAGCAAGCTAACCTCGAGGCGTTTTTTAAATACTTAAACGAAAAGCTCGACGATCCGGAACTCTTTAATGAAGTTCGTCATGAAAATACTGGACGCGCGACCGCAACCCCGTATACCTCAGCTGATCTCTTCGGTATGACGACGACAAACACCGACGACCTTTCTATTGGGCAAGTACAGGAGCGCGCTGCGCCATACTTCGATTTTATCGCCCCTATGGTGTACCCATCTCATTATCCGAAAGCATTCCTTGGTCTTGGGAATCCAAATGACTATCCGTACAAGGTGGTACATTACGCAATGAGTGGCGGTGTGGCCCGCATGATTGCATCGACAACCGTGGTACAAGGATTCCTCCATGAACGCATTGGCACCTCAACACCGGCGGTGTATACAAAGCCTGTCTATACAGCCGATAAGTTTAGAACTTGGATTCAGGATTTTGATTACGGAGGAGACTACGATGCTGCGGATGTGCGCGCTCAGATTCAGGCTAGCTATGATGCTGGAGTAAATAGTTTTATGATTTGGGCGCCTTCAAATATTTACACACGCGGGGCACTCCTCAATGAGTAATTGCGGGGGAGTGAGTTTTGGTATACGCTTAAATTTGGATTAACAGGGGAGGAGAGTATGGAACCAGCAACAGTGCACGGCATTGCGCATGAAGCTGCAGTGAGCCTGAATGACATCGAGCTGATTCAGTTGTGGTCCACAATGACTGCAACTCGATCACCTGACGCGGTGCAAAAGGTGCTTCGGGGAGAGCCTGGTTCGGCAATCTCGGACGCGCGGCTCCGTGAAGTCGCTGATGCGATGAGTGAGCGAAATCTGTTCTCGTCGATGTGTCTCCTGTAAAGGAACACCAATACGCCCCGCGGCCTTCAGGCAGCGGGGCGGTTTCTGTTATACTTTCAATATGTCATTTGATCCAAACAAGATCACGTTCTTTGCGCAAACCGATGCGCGCGGTAAAAACGTGAAGTTTGGTATTAAAGCGAAGGATAGGCAGCGGCACGTGTACGTCATTGGAAAGACGGGAATGGGGAAGTCGACCATGTTGGAAAACATGGCGGCGCAGGATATTCAAAATGGAGAGGGTTTGGCATTCATCGATCCACACGGGTCCTCGGCTGAAAGTCTTCTTAATTACGTACCTGAACATCGAGTAAATGATGTGCTCTATTTTGCGCCATTTGATACCGACCACCCAATTTCGTTTAACGTCATGGAGGATGTGGGGGCAGACAAGCGGCACCTTGTTGTGTCTGGACTCATGTCGGTGTTTAAGAAAATATTCGTCGATCAGTGGTCGGCGCGTATGGAGTATATTCTTTCGAATACGCTCCTTGCGCTTCTTGAGTTTCCAGACTCGACGCTTCTTGGAGTTAACCGCATGCTTTCCGATAAGGACTACCGTAAGAAAGTAATTGATAACATCACCGACCCATCCGTAAAGTCTTTTTGGGTGGATGAGTTTTTGAAATACAACGAACGATACATGCAGGAGGCGGGTGATGCGATCAAGAATAAGATTGGGCAATTTACTGCAAATCCGGTTATTCGCAATATTATCGGACAACCGAAGTCGTCGTTTGATATTCGGAAGATCATGGATGAAAAAAAGATCATCATTATGAATCTTTCCAAGGGTCTTATTGGTGAAACCAATGCGAATCTCTTGGGGTCTATGCTGACGACGCGTATTTATCTTGCGGCGATGAGTCGTGCTGACCTTAGCCCTGAGAAGATGCGCGATATGCCCAATTTCTATTTTTACGTAGATGAGTTCCAGTCGTTTGCAAACGCAACCTTCGCGAATATTCTTTCTGAGGCTCGTAAGTACCATCTCAATCTCACGATTGCACACCAATACATCGAGCAAATGGAAGAGGATGTGCGCAATGCTGTTTTCGGTAACGTAGGCACGACGATTGCGTTTCGAGTGGGGCCATTTGACGCTGAAGTCCTTGAGACCATTTTTACCCCACAGTTTCTTGCCGCCGATATTGTTAATTTAGGGTTTGCACAAGTCTATCTCACCTTAATGATCGACGGTATTGGTTCTCAGCCATTTTCTGCGACAACGCTACCTCCGATTGAGCCTCCTCTCATTTCCCATAAAAATATGGTGGTTGCGGCGAGTCGCAGACAATTTTCTCGTCTTCGGCCAGAAGTTGAAGCTCAAATTTTAAAATTCCATGAGCCGGTTGTTTTTGTAAAGAAGTTAGAAGAAAAGCCTGCCCTTCCTAAGCCTTCACCTGTGGAGGAAAAGAAGCTCCCCTACGTTACCTTACAACCTAAAACGGCAAGTACTCCAACAGTCTCCCGTCCACCGGCCGGTGTTCTGCACCATGAAGAAACCCCTCATCGCGAATCTTCTTCGCACGGAGAATTTCTAAAACGGGAAGAGCGAAGGCAGGCTGAACGTCGGCTAAGCGAGCGGCCATCTCCAGCTTCTCTGCCACATAAACCCAAGGAACATAATCTAAATGAACTCAGATCTGTGCTTAAAAATATTGTGAGAGTGGACACAGAAAAAAATACAGAGGAAAACAAGATCCCCCACAAAGCGGAAAAATTTGAGGAGTCGCGAGGCGAACTGAAGAATCTTCTCAGTTCTGTCCTTAAGACAGCTCCGCCTCCGACTGCGCCTATCCCCTCACCAGCTGCAGCTATATCTCCACCCACACCCACACCCACACCGTCACAGCCTCCTCAGGTAGAGGAGCGCATACCACCCCAGCCACCGACACCAGAAAGTGCGGTAACTCCTAAAGAACTTGAACGGATGATGCGGGTGACGACTAGTGATACTTCGCCGCTCTAGAACTCATTCTAAACCCCCATCTAGATGCACGGGGTTGCGTTAAACAGAGCAAAAGAGCGTTGTTCTCTGTCCGTCTTTAATTTCTCTGTGAGGAGGAACCAAAGAAGCAGGGAGATGTATAGGCGATGCGCTTGGTCAATCTCCGTCACCTTTTCTTCATGAATTTGGTACTATAAGCGATTATGGCTTCAGAAAAAACAGTGCTCATTACAGGAGGTGCGGGTTTCATTGGGTCCCATCTTTCGGAGCGACTATTAAAAGATGGGTACCGTGTCATCTCACTTGATAATTATTCCACTGGATCAAAGTCCAATCATATTGAGGGGGTCGAGTATCGAGAAGGAGATACAAATGATATTGAGACTCTTGTATCTGAAACACCGGACCTAGTATTTCATCTGGGTGAATATGCGCGCGTCGAGCAAAGCTTCGGTGCGATTGAAAGAGTTCTTAAAAGTAATGTGATTGGGACAAAGCAGGTACTTGAATTTTGCAGAAAGCGGAAATGCAAATTAGTGTACGCAGGGTCGAGCACAAAATTTGCCGACGGAGGTATTGGACGTGATCAGAGCCCGTATGCGTGGACAAAGGCAACGAACACAGAACTTGTACGCAACTATGGCGAATGGTTTGGTCTCAAATATGCTATTACCTATTTTTATAATGTGTACGGTGACAGAGAACGGAGTGATAGTGGCTCCGGAACAGTAATTGGAATATTCAAAGAACAGTATGAGGCGGGAAAATCACTCACCGTACGCGCGCCAGGAACTCAGCGCAGAAATTTCACTCACGTTCACGACATTGTCGATGGGATTGTGCTCGTCGGGGAGCGCGGTGAGGGAGATGAATACGGTCTCGGACACAAGCATTCGTATTCTGTCCTTGAAGTGGCAGGAATGTTTGGGAGTGAAATTGAAATGCTCCCCGAGCGTCCCGGGAATCGCATGAATTCGTCAGTTGATTATAGCCGTGCCCGACTTGAACTTGGCTGGAAGCCTAAGCGCGATCTTCCGGATTACATCGCCTCCATCACACACAATGGTTAAACGCGTACTCGTTTTTTCTACTGACGATCATCTCTATCCTGCAGGAGGAGCAGAGCAGGCGTTTGGAAATATTAGTGAACGCATGCCCGACGTGGAATTTGATCTCATTTGTGCAAAGCTCCGAAAAGGAGTAAAAGGGTTTGAGCGCGTAAAAAACGTTAACATCTACCGCATGGGATTTGGTATGCCCATAATCGACAGCATCGTTCTCGCTCTCTTTGGACACTTTTGTGCCTACAAACTTATGCGCACGCATACGTATGATCTCATATGGTCAATCATGGCATCCTATGGAGCATTTGCTGCAGTGCGTGTAAAAAAGAAAACACACATTCCATTTTTGCTCACCCTCCAAGAGGGAGATGCATTCGAACATATTTATGCCCGCGTAAAATATGTTCGAAAGTCATTTAATGAAATTTTTCAATTGGCTGACGGGTTACAGGCCATTTCAAAGTATTTGCTTACGTGGGGTAAGGAGATGGGGTTTCGTGGCGCGGATGCAAAAGTAATTCCGAATGGAGTTGACGTTGACGTGTACCTTCGAGAGTACTCTCTCGAAGAGATTGCACGTGTACGCAATGCATTTGGGTTCGAGGCCGGTTCAACGATTCTCATTACGAGCTCTCGCCTTGAAAAGAAAAATGGGGTTGCTGATGTAATTACAGCACTCTCAAAACTTCCACCCAAGGTATGTTTTGTAATTTGCGGGAGCGGTTCACTCGAATCAGAACTGAAAGCGCAGGTGAAGCAACTCGACCTCTCCTCTCGAGTAACATTCTTAGGTTTTGTAGACCCAAGCGAGCTACCACTTCTCATGAAAGCTTCCGATATTTTTATTCGTCCATCGCTAACCGAAGGTTTGGGCATAGCATTTTTAGAGGGAATGGCCGCGATTGGAATTATTGTTGGAACACCGGTGGGTGGTATACCTGATTTCCTTACAGATGGAAAGACGGGATTTATGGTTACTGTAGAAGATCCAGACAGTATTAAAATGGTGATAGAAAAGATTATGAGCTTAAGCGAGTCAGAGAAGGGTCTGGTTCGCAGGGAAGCGCAGTCCGTAATTCGTGAGGTATATAATTGGGACATTGTGACACGTCACATGCAAGAGCTTTTTGATGATATAACTAGGTCTCATGAGCGCACTCATTCTTGACGGAGAACTTAAAAGCGCACTTTCTGCAATTCGCTCGCTTGGAAAGCGTGGCATTACCGTGGTATCGGGTTCGCTCCGCGAAAGCGCAATGGGACTCCATTCAAAATGTACGAATGAGTCTTTCGTGTATCCGTCACCATATGTAGATCAAGAGGGATTTGTGGCCTCGGTGCGTGAAGCTGCCCGACGTATTGGTGATACACCAGTTGTATTCGCGTTCAGTGACGCAACGTGGCTATCACTCTACGCACATCGCGAGGTGCTGAAGGAGGACATGACGCTTGTATTTCCGAATGATGACGCGGTTGCTATTGCATTCGATAAGGCTGCGACGTATTCTCTCGCTCGCGTTTCTGGTGTCCCTACCATAACCTCGCACACCGCGGAACTTCCGAGCGAAGTTCCGTATCTCGCTGATACGCTCACGTTCCCGCTTGTGGTAAAGCCAAGACGAAGTGTTGTGTGGCGGGAAGGTCGCGGTGTCTTCGGGAGTGCCAGCTTTGTGCATGACAAAGGCGAATTAGTCAGAAAATTTTCAGAACTCAAAGATGCTTGGGGTGAAGCACCGCTCATTCAAGACCTCCTTGTGGGTGAAGAGTACGGAGTTGAGATGATTGCGTCTGAAGGTAAACCACTTGCTATCGTGACACACCACCGACTTCGGTCACTCTCACCTACGGGCGGCGCATCGGTGCTCAAGGAAACGCTGGGGCAGGGGATTCTTCGGGAAACACTTGAGGCGCATGCGTTAACACTCATTCAAAAGATCTCGTGGAGTGGACCTATTATGGTTGAGTTTAAAGTTAATAGCGATACGAGAGAGCCGAAACTCATGGAAATAAATGGACGTTTCTGGGGCTCCCTTCCACTTTCGATAGCGGCGGGAGTTGATATGCCGTACATCTACTATGCACTTGCGGAGGGGACACATAGTGATACGGAAGTAATTCGCGGTAAAGACGGGGTGACCACGCGACATTTCTTGGGAGATGTCATGCACCTCACGAGAGTACTCTGTACGCGAGATAAGTTGCGCCATCTACTCTACCCAGAGCGAAGCAAAGCAATCCGTGATTTCTGTATACTTCCGAAAGGAACGAAAAGTGATGTATGGTCGCTTCAGGATCCAAAACCCGCTATCATGGAGTTCATTGATGCAGTTAAAAAACGAACATGACCGTCACCGCAATTCTACATACTCATTCAACGTATTCGTACGATGCGAAGCTTTCGCTTAGGGATCTTAAAGCTCTCCTCGTCACGCGTGGGGTACAGGTTGCGTGCATGACTGAACACACGGATGAAATGACGCATGAGAGCGCGGCGGCGTTTGTGCGGGAATGCGAAATATTATCCGACGATTCGTTTTTATTCATTCCTGGTTTTGAGGTGCCGACATATAACCATGCGCACATTCTTATGATTGGTATGCGAGAATTTCTTGGAAACTATGCAAGGAATTTGGAGGAACTCCGACCTTGGGCAGAACGAGCTGCGTTTGTTGTCCTTGCGCACCCGGTGCGAAATGATTTCTTGGTTGACGACGGACTCCTTAGAATGATTGATGGGCTTGAGGTATGGAACCAACAGTATGACGGCAAACGTGTGCCGCGCACCCATTCACTTACGCTCTACGAAAAACTTCGCGCAAGAAAGCCAGAACTTCACGCAACGGGTGGCGTTGATTTACATAGGAAGGAGCACGCTGGGGCGCCCCACATTACGCTTGAAGTTGAAAGTCTTAGAGAGTCGCACGTGCTTGAGAAACTAAAGGTAGGTGCATATACGGTGAATTCAAAGGAGACTTCGTTTTTTGGTACGCTTCCTAATCCTGGAATGTTGAAACGCGCTCACCGAGTGGAGAGTTTCATTTCAGTAACTATTATCGTGCTTGGCAAAACGGTAAACAAAACGCTGGCCGTCGTTGGAATTACGTTACCTAAATCACTGAAGGAGCTTGTTCGGAGGCGAGTGTAGTGATGTCTTTCATTGATGCGCTCCCCATGCCATATTTTTCTTTGAGCATTTCAAAGTGTTCAAGAATTTCTTCAAGGTTTCTAAAATTTTCTTTTTGGTTTGTGCCCACATTGTGTGGATGCCACCAGAGGTGAAATATTTCACCGCACTTTGCTGCGTGCGTCATGCTGTCTTTTATTCGTTTCATACGCAGAGATTCAAAAGGTGAGAGAAATTTATTCCAGGGTCGCAAAAAACGGCTCGCTTTAATGTCGACAGGAAACGGAGGTGATTCTTCTGGAAGTGCATATGTGTGATGTCCACTTATATTTAGGTAGTGGTCGAGAAGACGAAGACCCCGAATAAAAAGAGTTTGCTCACTATCTTTCCTCGGGGCGTACAGAAAATGTGTTTCGTTTCCACGATACGCATGGATTCCATTTCTTTTGCACGTGCGCAGTGCCTCGTCGCTCGGCTGATTGCGCGGGAAGACCATTGATTCGGTTGTGACACCGTATGTCTCAGAGATTTTTTTGTGAGCCTCTAAATCCGCTTCAAAGACGTTCGGTGGGTTGTCGTGTCCGTCCATGCAGTAAAAATGCGAGAAGGTATGGTTGGCAATTTCTTGTCCCGGAGTCGCTAAGATTTTTTCAACAAGGGAAGATCCAAAATGATATGGATCAGATTTTTCATCGTCGCCAATTTCAGTCGTGTCGAGATGGTGGTAGGCGGAAACACGCTCGTCTTCATATGTTGGCCAGAGTTCATGCGGGGGAAGCACGCCATACAGCTCTTCCTTATTTCGTGCCATGAGCATGCCGAGGGTTGCCCACGTGGCGTGGATGTTGTGTGATTTAAAAAGTTCGAGCATCCGGGGAATTGCCGTCTGTTCTCCGAGTACATGTGGGCCGTATTCCTTAAGTGAGACCTTATCAAACATGCCCCAGAAAAGCTCAAAATCGAGCGATATGACGAGATATCCCGGTTTGTGATCCATATCTTCAACTATAGCCCAGCAATTTAAATCCTAAAAGTTTTAAGAAAGAAGCTTTTAGGGATTTCTGTTATAATTTAAGAGAATTAATAAATTATAATCTATTCTATTATGACATTCGAAGGTCCCAGCCCATCTTCGTCTGAGAAAAAGATGTCAGCGGAGGAATTAGGGGTTCTTGAAAAAGAATTTGATACACAATTATCTAAAATCCTGTCTGGACAATCGGATATCGTAGCACGTGTAAGGGAATTTTTTAGTTATCCAAAGGCAGTTGAGAAAAAGCAGTTAGCGCTATCTTCAGCTTATGGCCCGCAGCCCTTCAGTGGCAACATGGAAAATGTGGTAGGACAAGAAACACTCGAGGGTCTTATCCGGGATAGTGCTGGCACTGAAAAGCAAAAAGAATATCTTGCAATAAGAACAGAAATAGAAAAGTTACGGGAACAGTATCGATATAACGCGAACATTTAAATTAGCGGAATTATTTCCGACCATTCAGTGATGGTGTAAACATTTTGGAGAAATAAATAAATCCTAAGGTAAAAAAGCATTCATGCTTAAGTCTGCCAATTGTAGCGTTTGTATATGAAAATCCTTATCGCGACAGGTTTATATCCTCCCGACATCGGAGGTCCTGCAACGCATACACTCTTTCTTGAAAAAAATCTTCCGACGCATGGCATTTCGTACGCTGTGGTTCCCTTTGGTTCCGTACGGAAATATCCTCCGCTCATTCGTCATCTCGTATATGCAGTAAAACTCCTTCGAGCGGGACGCTCATGTGATGCGCTCTATGCGCTCGATACGGTTTCAGTGGGTTTTCCTTGCATGCTCGCTGCAATACTCCTCCGCAAACCGTTCTATCTTCGTGTTCCGGGTGATTATGCGTGGGAGCAGGGCCAGCAGCGATGGGGACTTATGGAAACGCTCGATGCGTACCTTGAGGAACGAAAGCACGCGCCGTTTTTTGTTCGACTTTTTGCATTCATCCAAACGCGTGTGGCGCGTAGAGCGACGCATGTCATTGTGCCAAGTGACTACATGAAACGTGTGGTGACATCATGGGGTATTGATGCTCATCGCATTACACGCGTCTACAGTGCTCTTCAATCTCTTGAAGTCCGTGAACCCAAAGAAGTGCTTCGGAAGCAATTTGGTTTAAAAGGATTTGTGGTCATGACCGCTGCGCGCCTCGTGCCGTGGAAGGGGGTGAGCGCGCTCATTGATGCAATTGCGTCCCTCAGAAAAGAAGGATTCGATGTATCGCTCCAGGTCGTGGGTGATGGTCCACTCCGAGAGACGCTGAGGAAACGTGCTTGGGAAAAGGGGATTGCAGAGTGTGTGTACTTTCAGGGCGCGGTGTCCCATGACCTCCTTGCAAAGTATCTCAAAGCGTCTGATGCGTTTGTGCTTAACACCTCCTATGAGGGAATGTCACATCAACTTCTCGAAGTCATGAGTCTCGGGATTCCCGTTATTACGACGCCTGTGGGGGGAAACGAAGAACTCATTACCCATATGCAGGAGGGAATTCTTGTACCCTTTAATGATACAGAAAAAATTAAAGAAGCACTTAAGGAACTATGCGAAAGTGAACAACTTCGGAGCGCACTCGTGGCCCACGCGCGACTCCGACTCTCTGCTTTTTCTGAAGACACGAGCATACGAGAGATTGTGTCCGTCTTAAAAAACGGATAATTTTTAAAATGCGTTCAGGCTTGTAAAGATGCTGTAATAAGATATCGTACTCTCTATCTATGCATGTTGTAAGCTTAGCGCTTGATCCAAAAACACTCGACCCTGAAAGCGTCGTGGCGTTTCGAAACCGTGCGTACGGGAGACTCACCGAGCACTATTCGATTGTTGTTCCATCTCCCGCTACGATGGTGGTGCATCTTTCAGATAAGACTACGGTGTACGGCGTGGGTGGTTTTCATAAAGTGGTGCAGCTTATTTCTATGTACCGGCGCGCGAGGGCCCTCATTCGTGCAGGGAAGTGTGATGTGATTACCAGCCAGGATATGTACTTCCTCGGTCTCCTCGGTCTTTTCCTCGCGCGCCGGTACCACCTCGGCTTAGAAGTGCAGGTGCTTGGCATTGAAAAACTCACGCCGTTCCGAAAACGGATTGCGCTCTTTGTGCTACATCGCGCCGGAGTGGTGCGCGCACTCAGTGATCGTCTTAAAGATCGCCTCATTACTGAGTTTAATGTCCCTGAGAAACTCATTAACGTGGTCACGATCTATGTGGACGTACAGAAGCTTGGTCTTGATGTGCGATCCTTGAAAGGTAAAGACACAGAGGAGTTTGAACGTCTCACGCGTGCATTCCGCGAACAGTATGGAAGCCGGATGAATTTCCTCTCCGTTTCAAGGCTCGTGCCGATTAAGCGAATTGAGCTTCAGCTCGAAGCCATCGCTGCACTCAAACAGCGATTTCCGCAGGTAATGCTCCACATTGTAGGGGATGGTCCAGATGAAGTACGCATCAAGACACTCGTCTCAAACCTTGGACTCGAAAAGGAAGTACTATTCCATGGGTATCAAACCGGATACGCGCTCGGTATGTTCTACATTGAGTGTGATTGTTTTCTTCTTACTTCCGATTACGAAGGATGGGGGATGGTCATTATTGAGGCTGCGACAGCAGGACTTCCTATCATCATGACTGATGTCGGGTGTGCACGTGAATTCATTCGGGATGAGAAAAGCGGGCTCGTCATTCCACCTCAGGATGGGCAGGCGCTCATAGGCGCAATGGAGCGAGTTATTACAGACCCGGAATTGAGACAGAAACTCTCGGTCGGCGCAATACAGGCGCTTGCGCAACTACCGAGCTTTGATACGATTCTCATGCGTTATAAAGAAAATTGGGAGGTTGCCTTGTCCAGACGGATGTAATTATTTTTTATGAATATACTTATCACAGGAGGAGCAGGGTTTCAGGGAAGCCATCTCGCAGAACGCATGCTCGCAAAGGGACATTCAGTAACTATCCTCAATACCTTTTCTGATGAGAAAAAGCGCAACATCGCTTCATTCCAGGATAAGCTTAATGTCGTCTTTGGATCTATCACTGATCCAGTTCTCATTGAAAAGACCGTCCGTGGTCACGATGTGGTATTTCACCTCGCTGCGAATGTGAACGTTGATCACTCACTCTCTGATCCAAAGAGTTTTCTCGATGTGAACGTTATGGGAACGTTTAATATTTTGGAGCAGGTGCGGGCGCATGGCATCCGTATGATTCATGCATCAACGTGTGAAGTATACGGCGATGGGCATGACCTAAAGGACGGGGAACTGCTCGATGAGACCGCAGAGCTTAAGCCGAAGAGTCCATACGCGGCATCGAAGGCTGCAGCTGACCGTCTCTGCTACGCGTATCACGCGTCATTTGGGGTAAATGTAACTATCGTGCGCCCGTTTAATATTTTTGGGGAACGACAAAAGAGCGGAACGTTCGGAGCGCTCATTCCAATTCTCGTACGTAAGGCGATGTCGGGAGAAAAGCTTACGGTTTTTGGCGATGGTACTGCAACGCGTGATTATCTGCACGTCAGTGATCTCGTGAGTGCGTATGAGCTCGTAATGGATACATCAGGACTCGAAGGAAAAAGTATTAACTTTGCGAGCGGAAAGAACACATCCGTAAAAGAAATTGCAGAATATATTGGAAAGAAGTTTAGTGCAGAAGTGAAGCATGGTCCTGCGCGTCCCGGAGAGGTGACGCGTTTCCCTGCAGATATTTCGTACGCAGAGAGTATTGGATTTGCTCCACAAATTTCAATATGGAATGGCATCGACCGGTACATTGAATGGGCGAAAAAAGAAGCTCAAGTGTAAGTAGGGTGAGTGGGTAGCTTTGAATAGTCGCCTTGAACAGACGGTATACTATCTGTGTGCCAAAACGAGATCTCTCACAATTCATTCCACCTATTGATCCTGCAAAACATGCAGCGGGTGTTTTAAATTCAGTGTTAGAAAAAACGGGAACACAATCTCAATCGCCAGCGAGTGAAGACACTCTGGCACGTATGGAGAATGCATGGGGTCATATTGAGGCAGGAAAGGCGCTGACGGGAGGATCAGTTTTGGAGCGAAGTGCTTCCGGCCGTTCGCTCCGACTTCTCATTCTTTCGCGCGATCTTGCGCTCTTTGAAGGAGGAAGTCTTGCTCAGAATCAGCTTCTCGAACTTGCCGAGCGTTTTTCAGAAGTTCATGTCATCGTACTCTCAGTGACCGGGACGGGATCCAAAGTCCCTCTGCGCATTCAGAATCAAGTATGGGTGTACCCGACGTACTCAAAGTACTGGTGGAAAACAGGCTTCGATGCGTATCGCATCGCGGAGGAGCAGCTATCATTTGCGCAGGGTTTTCGAGCAGATCTCGTCATTGCACACGATCCGTTTGAATCTGGAGTGGCCGCGCATTTCATTGCAAAAAAGTACGAGCGGCCACTCCAGATTCATGTGCGCGAAGATTTTTACGATCCGCATTTTAAGCTTCTGGATGAACACAACAGTCTAAGGGTGTTTGTGGCGTCCTATGCACTCAGTCACGCAGAATCGATTCGGACAAAGACAGCGTATATTCGTGAACGCTTGATCTCGGAGGATCCTCACCTGGAAAAGCGCACAGAAGTACTTCCAAACTATATTAATTTAAAAGCTTGGCGAGATGCCGTCCCAGCGTTCAGTCTGGAGATGCGCTATCCTCAATTTAAATTCATCATCGTTCATATTTCACAGATGACTAAAGCATCGCACACGCAAGAGGTTATTAACGGTACGCTTCGACTCCTCAGTCAGTACCCTATGATGGGACTCGTCATTGTTGGCTCGGGGCCACTTCGTGCTACGTACGAGAAATATGTTACTGAACTCAAGATGACGCGTCAGATTATTTTTGAACCCATGCCTGACGAAGTGCTCTCGCATTTAAAAACGGCGCACGTATGTATCCACCTCTCCATTGACGACGCGGAATCACACATCCCACTCATGGCGGCTGCGGCAAAGATCCCCATGATCATCAATGCAGAAGCAGGTAAGGAAATATTTAAAGACAATGAATCTGCATTTCTCTGCGGAGCGACAGACGTAGAGTGTGTGGGGGCAAGGCTTAATACATTTCTTAATCAAAATGCGCTTCGGACAAGTTTTGGTGATGAGGCAGAAAATGCTATCTTTACCCATATTGAGCAAGATTTTGAGTCATATATGGACGCCTATGCGGGAAGCATAGAACGTTCCTTTGCGCAGGCGAGTTAGGGTAAAGGCAGTAATGAGAATTTTGGATGCGACTACTCATCACCACTCAGACAGTTGATACAGAAGACCCTATTCTTGGTTTTTTTCATGGGTGGCTGATTGAACTCTCTAAGCATGTTGAACATATTCATGTGGTGTGTCTTCGTAAAGGAGCCTACACCCTTCCGCAAAACATCACCGTTCACTCGTTGGGAAAAGAAGATCGACAAAATCGGCTCGCGTACGTTCTTACCTTTTATAAAAATGTGTGGAAGCTCCGCAACGAATACGACATTGTGTTTTCTCATATGAATCCCCACTACATTGTTCTTGCAGGATTATTTTGGCTCATAACCGGCAAACGAATCTTTCTCTGGAGAAATCATGCGAAGATGAACATGAAGAGTCGTATCGCGGCGTGGTTTTCAAGACGTGTGTTTTACACTTCTCCGTATGCATGTATGCGGCGATTCCGGCATTCTATGCAGATGCCGGTGGGAATTGATACGGAATTATTTAAGCCACAGCCAGAAATCGTGCGCGAAGAGGGAACAGTCCTTTTTCTCGGCCGTCTTTCTCCAGTGAAGCGTCCTGAACTCATGATGGAAAGCACAAAGCATGTGCCGGAGCTTCGTATACATGTGTACGGGGACGAGCCCGGCGGCTCGCATACGTATGGTGACGCACTGAGGGCACAGAGTGGGGAAAACACTTCCTTTTTTCCTTCGCTTCCAAATTATAAAACTCCGAAAGTGTACGCTGCTCACGATATCTATGTAAATCTTACTCCAGAAGGAAGTATGGATAAAACGGTTCTTGAGGCCGCAGCATGCGGCACACTCGTGCTCGTTTCAAATCGCTC
The DNA here is from genome assembly GCA_046598345.1 of Minisyncoccia bacterium. Lineage (GTDB taxonomy): Bacteria > Patescibacteriota > Minisyncoccia > Phycocordibacterales > UBA918 > Damh-18. Next base: position 131,494 of record JBKJIT010000001.1, read on the forward strand.
GTTCCAGGATGTATTACCACCGGAATGTACTCTCGCCCATGACCGACCGGAAGATATTGGAGCAGCACTTCGAACACTCATACATCTTGCCCCAGAGAAAAAAAATAGCTATCGTGTAACCTTAAACCAAATGGTTCTTGAGTCCCATTCTCTAAAGAAACTTGTGAACACCCTCATTAGTCAGTTTGCATCATGACACATATCGATTTCATAGGTATCGGAGCGCAAAAATCAGCCACATCGTGGGTGTATGCCTGTCTCTACGAACATCCGCAGATTTGTGCACCGATTAAGGAAATACACTTCTTTAGTCGCCCTCGCTTTAGCGAGGGAAAAGAGTGGTATGAAGATCATTTTAAACGCTGTGGAGAAGGAAAACTGTGTGGGGAATTTTCGACCTCGTATCTGTATTCGAAAGACGCGCCCCTGCGCATTCATTCTTTGTACCCGAACGCTAAACTTATTGCCATCCTTAGGAATCCTATTGATCGCGCATACTCGCACTATCGAAATGCAATCAAGGCGGGAGAAATCAAGGAATCAGAATCGTTTGAATCGTTCAGCGCACGGGAAGTGAGTGTGCTGGAGCAGGGTCTCTTCACACAGCAGCTCACGCGGTATTTCGAACTTTTCCCGCGCGAGCAAGTCCTCATTCTTATTCAGGAAGATATTGAAAAAAGTCCGGAGGCATTTATGGAACGGATTTTTACGTTTCTAGGAGTCGACTCTACTTTTGTGCCAACTATGCTCCATACGCAAGTAAATGTTGGACGCATCCCAAAACGTGTGTTTATTGACCGCATGATGACGCACACTGCAGAATTTCTCCGAAAGATTGGATTTGATCGCTTTGTGTGGATTATTCGGAAACTTGGAATGCCCGACTTTGTGCGTTCATTTAATACTAAGGAGGGCAAGAAAGAAGGTAAGCCTCCCTATGATCGCGGAGCACTCGCAGCGTATTTTCGAGATGATGTGCGCGGCCTCACAGAATTTTTGGGGCGTGATATGGTAAAGGAATGGAACCTCGAGTAACACATACGCTACGCGATACCCTCGTAAGTCTCCTGGGGATTTTGGGTATTACAACTCTCTATAACCTGAGAGAAAAACGCCGCGGACCCCTCGTGCGTGTCCTCGTCTTTCATGATGTTACCGACGCCGTTTGGTTTGATTCTGTCATGAAGGAACTCAGTCTGCATGTTCATTTTCTCAGCCCGAGCGCCTTTGAAGCGGGTAATTTTATGTCGGATCGTGTAAATGTACTCGTAACCTTCGATGATGGGTACGCATCATGGGTAGAGATCTGTCTTTCGATTCTTGCTAAGTATAAATGCACTGCGGTATTTCTTGTAAATTCAGGACTCCTCGATTCAAAAGACAAGAATACGAAAGCGACGTACGTACGTGAGCGCCTCCTCCTTTCCACAATGCGAGAGGTACTGACGTGGGATGGGCTGAGGGCGCTCGCTCACGAGGGACATACGATTGGGGGACACACGAGAACGCATGCGCGGCTCGGAGAGTTACAGGATGATGTGGCACTAGAAGAAATTCGAGGTGATAAAGCACGCGTTGAAGCAGAGCTTGACTCAACGCTCACCTGGTTTGCGTATCCCTTTGGAAATCCGGGAGACTACACGAAGCGTACCGCCGCGCTCGTTAGGGAATCGGGGTACCAGTATGCGTGCACAACTGAGGCGGCATTTGTGTCACCGGGAGGAGAGAGGATGGTGATCCCGCGTCTCTGTTTGCCAGACGGCCTTTCTCCACGCGCCGTTCGCTCGTGGGTGAGTGGAGGATATGATGTGCTTCGTAAACTAAAAAAACTATGTGTGGAATAAACGGTATTACGACAAACGACCCGGCTCGCGTAGATCGAATGAACCAAGCAATTATTCATCGTGGTCCAGACGGTTCGCGGATTTGGGAAGGGAACGGGATTACTCTCGGCCACAATCGACTTGCGATTATTGATCTTTCCGACCTTGCAATTCAGCCCATGGCAGGAATTGATGGTCGATACGAGATCGTTTTTAACGGAGAAATCTATAATTATCGTGAACTCCGTGCACAGCTTGCATCTAAATACACTTTCAAAACGGAAAGTGATACGGAAGTGCTCATCACTGCGTACCACGAGTGGGGCGAAGCGATGTTTGCACGCCTTCGGGGTATGTTCGCGTTTGGTCTCTGGGATAATCGGGAGAAGACGCTTACACTTGTGCGCGACCATATGGGCATTAAACCCCTCTATTACACTCAAAAAGAGGGTGTGCTTGCGTTTTCGTCTGAAATACCTGGGTTGCTACAGGGGATAGAAAATCGTGTCCTCAATCGGCGGCGGGTTGGAATGTACCTCTCAATGGAATATGTGCCAGGTCCCAAAACGCTCATTGAAGGAGTGTATAAGCTTCAACCCGGACATCTACTCGTGTATGCGCGCGGAGCATATACAGTTCGCTCGTATCTTGACGCACTTCCAAAAAAACGTGTGGTCACGGAGGAGGAGATCTACCGTACGATTGATGAAGGAGTGCACCGGCAAATGGTGTCCGATCGTCCTATCGGCGCATACCTCTCTGGAGGGTTTGATTCTAGTATCGTGGTGCATCACATGGCGAAGCATTCACCGCACACTAAAACGTATTCCGTCGATTTTGAAGCAGTGCGGGGTGAGGAGGAGGACAGTGTCAAATTTAATGCCGATGCAGCTCTTGCGAAGCAGACTGCCGCCTTTTATGGCACTGACCATAAGACTCTTACAATCGGGCTTCAAGACGTGCGCGAGAACATGGAACGTGTGCTTTCGTCCATGAATGAACCGGTCGCAAATTCCACTGCGATCACACAATTTCTCCTCAGTGATTTTGTACGAAAGGACGGTGTCATTGTTGTCTTAGGCGGCGATGGAGGAGATGAGCTCTTTGCTGGTTACACGCGACACCGACTTGCGATGGGTGCGTATATGTACCAGCAACTGCCACACTTCCTTCAACGACTCGGTGGAAGCCTAAGTGCACGTGTTGGAAAGCTTTCCACGCCGTTCTACACGCCGCTTCACCGCACACTAATGATTAAGGACGAAAAGAAAATTGCTCCCTTTCTTACGAGTGGACTTTCCATTAATCATGAGGTGGAGACTTACTTCAATGCGCTCTACGAGGACCCGCAGTTTAATGGAGTGCACCCCCTTGATGTATTTATGAATGTCGATCGGAGAACGTGGCTCGCTGATGAGTGTTTCGTGCGTTCCGATTACACATCTATGGCGCACGGCATTGAACTCCGAGTGCCACTCCTTGATCTTGATATTATCAAGCTCGCGGACCAACTCTCAATCTGGAAGAAGGTGCTACCGCATGAGGGAAAGCGGATTATTCGGAGTACGTATAAACCGTATTTACCAGCCCATCTCTACAACCAACCTAAACGTGGTTGGCTCAGCCCAGCGGCAAAATGGTTTCGGGACCCCGAGATAAGTTCGTTTGCTCGCGAAGTATTTTCATCGGAGTATTACTCAGGTCTTGACGGTCTATTCAACTGGGAAAGTGTACAGTCTATGCTGAATACACATATTGAAAAGAGAGGATATTATCTGTATCCACTTTGGAATATTCTTGTCCTGCAGGTCTGGGCACGGAAGCACAACATATTTACATGAAGCTTTTATAAAAATAAATAGCTTACCCTCATGTTCTCTTTTTTCAAAGACAAACAGATTGCCCTCATTTTACTCGCAGTGGTGAGCGTGATAATCGCATTTACGTATGTCGACAGTCATGCCATAAACGCGATAGGAAGCCCGCGGGTATGGAGTCCGGATACACAAACCTATATAGAAGCAATGAAATTCATAGAGGGAAGCAGCACAGGGCCTCTCGAGCCTGTTGTGGCGACCCGGCTCCTCACTTCACCGTTATTGCTCACCTCGGCGCTGGGAATAAAATACATAGTAGGGGACTACGGATACGGCATTTTGTTTCTAAATTTTGTGCTGTATTTAGTGTCCGTTATTCTTTTTTATCAGTTAGCCCTTCAAATATACAAACAGGAAAGAATAGCTTTCATCGCTGCTTTTTTATATATCACCAATTGGTGTCTGTTTTCATTTGGCACTACCTATCTTTCAGATATGGGTGGTTGGTTTTTCTTCTTGCTCACCTCACTCCTCAGTGTTCTGTACTATCTTAAAAATAGAAGCGTATATTTGTATGCCGCAATAGCTGCCGCATGTATTGGCGTGCTCTTTAAAGAATACGGCGCGCTCGGGATTATCAGTTTAGGAATGCTTATCATACTAGGCGCTCGTACATGGGGGCAGAAGATTCGAGATATTTTAGTTGCAGGGGTTTCTTTTCTATTGGTCTTAGTGGCCTACCACGCATGGTTTTATTTCCAGTTTGACTGGAGCTATGTAGATTGGTACCAGTATAATCACCAGCAATATCGAGAGAATACCTACAAAACACTTGGTGCTGCCATTAGTACACTTATAAAAGTTATCGGGTGGGTGTTTCTCGCAGGATGGCCTTTTTTCGCGATGGGAGTATGGTATGAGATCAAAGATGTCCTAGGACGAAATTACAGTCGCGCTATTCTACTTCTAGGACTCTTGCCTGCCTCGCTCTTTTTCCTTGTGTGGCCTGCTTTTACTCAGCGTGTTGCATTCACACTCGTTCCGTGGGTTGCATTAATAGCGGCGTATGGTCTCTCAAAAATACAAAAAACATGGTTTCTTGTAGTGCTACTCCTCATCTATGCACTCATAAACTATCACGTGGACATACTTATGATAGTAATTAATATATAAATTGCTTAGTTGGTAGTTGTAACCTTATCTTTTAAATCTCCCTTTTCATAATATTCCTTTTCGCCTCCTATCGCATCGAAATCTGCTTTTTTGCCAGTTATGATACTTTCTGCTGCTGCAATTCCCATTTCGAGTGAATGATCCTGATTGTTGTAACGAAAACGGCCGGGACGCCCAATGTAAAACAGATTGCTGAAACGATCGAGAAAACCTTTGATGTGTCCGAGATTGGATTCGTAGTGTAGATCATAAATGGGGTACACGTCTTTTTGAGTGATGCGGTAATAAGTTCTCACCTCCTCTTTTTTCAAGAAGCCGGCTTTTTCGAGATGGGGAAGTATGTACGCAAACAGTTCATCCTTATTCATAGACCAGACTGGCTCATCTTCAAAGCAGAAAAACTCAAGGAAGAGGGATGTTGTACCAGAGGGAGACATCCATGAACTAAAATTTTTCATTTCTGACATTCGTGCGACAGGCACTTCTTTCTTGGGGAAATATATCCATTGATCTCTGGTCACGGATTCTTTGTTGAGCGTAATGAAGAGATATACTTGGTGCCGATATCGTAAATTTTTGAGGGCAGGCGGAACTTCTGGTGGAAGGGTAGTATCGAGAAGGTTTACAAAATTCACGATTGGTATTGATTCAACTAGGTACTCACATTCAATCTCCAGCTCTTCTTCGCCGGCTCGTGCAATTACTTTGGTAATGCGGTTTTCTTCTATGCATATCTTTTGCACTTCGACATTGAACATAAAGAATACCCCTTTTGTTCCAGATTTTCTTGTATCGTCCGGTAAATAAGTCCCGTACCCTTACGAGGATAATAAAAGGTATCCACAAGTGATTTTGGCTTATTTCGTGCCTTACTGGAGAATATTTTCAGTATCATGTCCTGCGCAATAGTACGGAGACTCAATCCTTTAATGCGTTGACCGGCCCAGTCGGGGTGAATGGTTGATGCGGGAATACCCCAGATCTTTTCTGTGTAGTTAATCATGTTGAACTCCCCCAATGTCCGACCAAAATTAGCGATCACATAATCTTCAAAGTTTTTAATTTTCTTACCGAGAATGCCGTACTGCATCTTTGCTAGTGCGTAGTCGGTAAGGATGCGTATTGATGTAAAGAGTCCGATATTGCGCAGTGCCTGAATAGGATTCACCGGATAGTCATAAAATTTGCCATCAATGAACTGGCGAGTGTACCGATTAACGGTTATCCAGTCATCGTGGAGCACTTCTTCGATCATTTCGTACAGGTATGGATTTTTTGAAAAAAACCGATGGGGACCGTTGTCTGTATAAAAGGTTCCAACGTCTTCTTTGAAAGCATACGTTTTTGAAAGGCCTCCAACTTCAGAAGTCTTTTCCAGGACTAGGAATTTTTTACCAGCCTTTGCAAGCTCAAGTGCAGCGGCCATGCCTGCGGGCCCAGCGCCTATTATGAGCGTTTCTATCTTAATCCTGCGCATTATGTGTTTTTATAAAAAATGATGAGCTGTACATTATTCAAGCCTTCAATCTTCATGAATCGTTTCATATGGTACTACGCAGCCAACACATTATCAATTTAAAACCTTTGTTTCGAATACATCTCGCAAAGAATATATGCGAATAGACATTTCCTTTCTGTTACATACTTATTCTGCTGGAGTGGCGTGGGTATCTCGAAAAATCAAATACTTGTATATAAAAAAACTCCAAACAGCAATGGTCATCATGCAGGACATTTGGGCATAGATATCATACATCCCGAGTCGTTCCACAAAAACCACCATCAGTATGGTATTCATGTTGAGGTTTATCAGTGCCAGGACAAAGAAAAGACTGAATTGACCTGAGATGTTCTTGTCCCGATTCTCAAAGGTGACGTATTTTTGAAGTAAAAAGCTCACAATAACCGCTAATGTAAATGAAATCCCAGAAGCGAGAAGGTATTGAATATCAAAAATGCGCGACAGGATGTAGTAAACGATGAGTTGAAAAGTAGCCGCTGACCCTCCTGCAATAAGAAAAAGGATCAACCGTCGGAACTTCTTGATATTCCCAGTTATGAAATTACATATATTACCTGCATCCACACACAACATTCTACTACAACTTCTACGCAGATGTTTTAATTATGTATGAATGGGGATGTGGGACTTTCGACGAGAGAACCTAATCTTTACTCACCGAGTTAAAGGTGGTAGTCTTCGTTCATAAACGTGACAAAATAAGGCTAAAATATGAAAATTGGATTCATCGGACAAGGGTACGTTGGTAAAAACATAGCGAACGATTTTGAAGCACGTGGCCATGAAGTAGTCAGGTACTCTCTGGAGCCGGAATATATTTTGAATATGGATAAAATCCAGACGTGCGATATTGTCTTTATTGCTGTTCCCACACCCACAACCCCGGATGGTTTTGATTATTCAATAATTGAACAATCACTTCCGCTATGTAGGGAAGGGGCCAAAGTTGTTCTCAAATCAACACTGCTTCCAGGTACAACGGAAAAACTACAAAAGCTGTTTCCCCAGCTTTGCATACTTTTTTCGCCTGAATTTTTGTGTGAAGCGACGGCTGCTCATGATGCGGCAAACCCAGTCTTCAATATCATTGGGAGTCCTACGAACACAGCACTTCACGAAGATGCTGCCAAAGAAATTATGAGCATTCTTCCTAAAGCTCAGCATTCCTTTCAAACGACCGCAACAGCAGCGGAGCTTTTTAAATATGTACACAACATTCAGGGGTATATGCGGGTCATTCTTTCGAACCTTTTTTATGACACCGCCACAACACTTGGCGTTGAGTGGGAAGACGTCCGTCGTATGATGGATGTGGACCCTATGATGTCGCCGTACTACAACTCCCCGCTCCATAAGAGTGGTCGTGGCGCAGGAGGGCATTGTTTTATTAAAGACATGGCAGCATTTAGGATGCTCTATGAAAAGGCACTCCCTGAGGATGCTCTCGGTATTGAGGTATTCAAAGCCCTTGAAAGTAAGAACCTGGAGCTTTTAGCCTCCACTAACAAGGACCAGGGTCTTGTGAACGGGGTGTATGGACAAGATTAAGATTGAATAGAATATTTTCTGAAAGGAATGTGTTATAAAGAGAGTGCTATTAAAATAAAATTAACTCATGCCGAAGATTGATTGGGAGGTGAATACAGTAAAAAATATATTTACAAGGAATGACCTATGGCCATGGAAGGATGACGAACTAGATTCTGTGTTGGATGTTGCTTGTGGTTTGTCATTTAAATCCAAGTTTATCCCTGCGAAAATTCGAGTGGGAGTTGATATATTTGAAAAATATTTCGATCATATTGAAACTGATGTGCCTTATGTCGTTATAAAACACGACGTTCGTCGACTGAGTGAAATTTTTCTGCCTAAAAGCTTTGATCTCGTCATTGCTTTGGATATCATTGAACATCTCGAAAAGGAGGAGTCACTTGCTATGATCAGAGAGTGTGAGAAAATTGCTCGTAAGGCAGTAATTCTTGAAACACCGAAAGGATATGTACCACAAAATCTTGATATACAGGGTCATGGAGGTCATGAATTCCAGACACACCGATGCGGATGGGAAAAGGAAGAGTTAGAATCTTTGGGGTATAAGGTAATAGTAAGAGATTATGTCATGAGCAATGTTCAAAGACATACGGAACTAGATGTGGATCCTCATATCCAACTCATGGACGGCATTAAATTTATTCAATGAACTCATGGCACGAATTCTGATTACTGGATCTAAGGGCGTAATAGGCACCTTTCTCACTGATTTCTTAACAAAGAGGGGGCATAGTATTTTCGGTATTGATCTTACTCATGGATTTGGAGAGGTGGGGTGGGAACATGCTATGGCAAAGAATGAGTTTACTTATTCTCGCTGTGATGTGAGCGACTTTCGACAACTCGAGCGTGTCTTTGAAGAAGCGGGGCCTTTTGATTTTGTGTATCACACCGCAGCAGAATTTGGTAGGTGGAATGGGGAAGATTTTTATGAACAACTCTGGCGAAGTAACGCAATTGGTACTAAAAATATTATTCGCCTTCAAGAAAAATTGAAGTTTAAATTAATTCACTTTTCTTCTTCGGAAGTATATGGAGATTTCCCTGGAATTATGGAGGAATCGGTAATGGATACTGTAGAAATTAAACAAATGAATGATTACGCATTAACTAAATGGGTTAATGAACAACAAATTCGAAATTCTGTAATTAAAAATCAAACGGATAGTGTTATCGTCCGACTTTTCAACACGTATGGTCCGGGAGAGTGGTATCACCCGTACCGCAGCGTAAATTGTAAATTTACCTACCATGCTCTTCATGGTCTTCCGGTCACCGTCTATAAGAACCATACACGCACCTCTACCTACCTTGAGGATACATGTAATACACTCTCAAACATCGTTGATAACTTTATACCCAATTCAGTTTATAATATTGGAGGCCGAGAATTGCATAACATGGAAACTCTAGTGGAGCTGATCTGGAAATACACTGGTGCTAATGTTGACCTCATAACTTACGCGGAATCAGAGATCCTTACAACAAAAGACAAAGTAGTGGACGTAAGCAAATCTGAACGTGATCTGCAGCATAAGAACAGTGTTACCTTAGAAGAAGGTGTCAAAAGGACGGTGGACTGGATGCGTACGTTTTATGGCATGTAGCTATTAAAAGGTGGTTCGTCGCAATCTATGCATATAGTTTACGTTGCTAACAGTCGCTTCCCAAGTGAACGGGCGCATATGACGCAGATAGTGCATATGTGTAATGCATTTGCTGAGAATGGGCACGAGGTCACTCTACTTGTAACTGATCGAAAGACTAATATTGTTGAAGATCCGGAGACTTTTTTTGGTGTTCCCCTTACATTTTCGATAGAGCGGATCCAAGTTCCAGATATTGCAGGCCGCGCAAAAGACATACCTATATTTCTGAGACCTCTTGCGTTCATGATTCAACGTCTCGTATTTACATTAAGGGCAAAAAAATACATAGAAAGAGAATCGTTTGATCTTATTTATGGACGCGACGAATGGATTTTGTATTCCTTGAGCATACTTCAGAGTGTAAAAATAATTTGGGAATCTCACGAAGCGAAATATTCATTTCCTGCTCGTCTGCTTATTCCTCATGTTAAAAAACTAGTAGTTATCTCTGAGGGTATTTATACATTTTATATCAGTAAAGGAGTCTCAAACCAGAAAATGATTGTTGCGCATGATGCGGTGGATGCCCGTTTTTTTGACCCGCATATACCAAAAGATGAAGCCCGAAAAATGCTTGGCATTGCCACGACCAAGCCCGTCGTTATGTACATCGGAGGACTCGAGTCCTGGAAGGGAGTCGAAACACTTCTGAAAGCAGGGGATCAGTCAGATGCCTTTGAAGTCCATATTGTGGGTGGTAAAGAAAACGAGCTTTTGAAATATCGTAAAATATATCCAAACGCTCACTTTCATGGCCCTTGGTTCTATCGAGAACTTCCAAAAATCCAACAGGCAGCTGATATTCTCGTGATTCCAAATACTGCAAAAGTGGCTCTCTCTGCAGAATATACATCACCCCTCAAGCTTTTTACATACATGACTTCAGGAAAGCCTATTGTTGCATCAAAAATTCCAAGTATTGCAAACATCCTGTCGGAGGAAGAAGTTTTTTTCTTTGAGCCTGATGATCCTGAGTCACTCTTTACAATCATACTTTCAGCAATCCAAAACAGCAGAGATGCTAAGGAGAGAACGGAGAGAGCCTACAGCAAGAGTTTCAAGTATACTTGGATACGACGTGCGGAAGAAATTACTAAATCCCTATAGTATGTTTCATATAAATCTTGTCTTTAAAATACTCCCCAGACTTTCTGAGCGGTTAAGTAACTCGTTTTTTCAAACTGTGCGTCTGTACCTAAAATTTTTACTATTTTTAATCTCTAAGAAACTGCATAAGAAAGCTTCTCCATGGAGATTCGAATTTTATTTTGAAGGCAAAGAACTTAGAATAAAATTATTTGAAGGCAGTCCTGACATCGCTGCACTTGCTGAAATCTTTTTAGACGGAGAGTACGATTGGGATAGTATTAAAGAACCACAGATTATTATTGATCTTGGAGCACATACAGGAAACACTGCACTCTATTTTCACGCAAAATATCCGAATGCAGTAATTTATGCAGTTGAAGCATCGCCTCAAACCTTTTCGCATCTATTAGAAAATGTGCATGGTATAGCACAAATAAAGCCCATCTTCGGAGCCATCTCAGACAGGAACGGAAAGATAACTTTTTATGAGTCGGAGAGTAGTTTAGGAAGTTCAATTTATAAACGAGCTAACAGTGTCGGGGTCGAGGTTCCCACATTCACATTAGACAGTCTCTTTTTGAAAGAAGGCTTAGGAAGAGCGGATTTTATAAAAATTGATATTGAAGGGGGCGAAGGGGATATCTTTCTCAGGGATTTACCTGAGAAATACGCTGAATGGTATATAGTCGAGGTTCACTCAGACCTTATGACAGAGCGTGTTGATTTCATACAGAGATTTTTCGCGAAATATGAGACCTTAACTAAATCTCTTGCCACCAAAGATCGCTATTTGCTGTATGCAAAGGCGACAATAACGAATGAAATAACCATGTAACTTTAGAGGAATGGGGTGTGTTATTATTGGAACCCATGCAGCATATACTTATTACAGGAGGGGCAGGTTTTATCGGAGTGAACGCTACTCGGCGTTTTTTAAGAGACGGGTGGAAGGTTACTATTTTTGACAATTTGTCTCGAAAAGGCTCTGACATTAACTTAAGGCATTTGGAAATGGAAAATCACAAAAATCTTTTTGTGATGATTAATGATATTCGTACCGACAGAGAGGCGCTGAATCAGATTGCATCAGAATGTGATGTAATCCTACATCTTGCTGCACAGGTTGCGGTCACCACCTCGATCATCGACCCTCAAACTGACTTCGACATTAACATATTAGGTACATTCAATGTCCTTGAAGCAGCGCGCAAAAGTGAGCGCAAGCCGCTCGTGATTTATGCGTCAACGAACAAGGTCTTTGGAGCACTTGAAAATTATCCAGTGCGAGAAATGGAGACACGCTTTGAGTTTGAGCACGACCACTTCCATACGCATGGAGTTCCTGGTGATCATCCACTCGATTTCCATTCTCCCTATGGCTGTTCGAAAGGCGCAGCTGATCAGTACGTGGTCGATTATGCACGCATCTATGGTCTAAACACTGTAGTTTTTCGGCAATCATGCATTTATGGTACCAATCAATTTGGAGTTGAAGATCAGGGATGGTTAGCATGGTTTGCTATTGCAACCATGTTGGGTAGACCTCTTACCCTCTACGGAACGGGCAAGCAGGTTCGTGACGCGCTCTTTGTCGATGATCTTGTTGATTTGTATGTCCATGCAGTTACAAATCGTGTTTCCATGAATGGAAATGCCTATGTGGTAGGTGGAGGTCCGAACAATACGCTCTCGCTACTAGAACTTTTGGATATGATTGAGAAAAAACTTCAAAAGAGGCCAGTTACAACTCTCGCTGCGATTCGCGCCGGCGATCAACCTATATTTGTGGCGGATGTACGAGCGCTTGAAAAAGATTTTAATTGGAAACCGCAGATCACTGTGCACGAAGGTGTAGATCGCATGATTGAATGGATGCACGAACATGAGGCTGATATTAGAAAACTTTTTCAGGCTTAATTTTCTCCCTAACGCATGAACGTACTCCTGAGCTCGTCAACTATTGATCGTTCAAATGGGTATGGAAATATAACATATGAATTTTCTCGTTCTCTTGTTGAAAAGGGAGTCAGTGTAACTCTTCTGCTTCCTCGAGATACAAGGGACGAAATACCTGTGATTTCGGGTCTCAAAATTGAGAGAATATTACCACCGTACCTATTTCAGGCAATTCGCCCCAAGCTGTTTGAATACCTCCTATGGAAGTATGACAATAAGAGTAAATTTGATATTGTACATTCTCTTTTTGAAACCCCGTATGCTCCACTCATGGCCCGTGAGTCAAGGCGCCGTAAGATACCATTTGTAATGGGGGCACAGGGAACCTACGGAGTAAAACCCCTTACTGAGCAGCCTGAACGCTTCCTTCTGAAATACGCGTATAGGACGGCAAAAACAATTATTGTACCGAGCGCGTATACTAAAAAGACTATCCTGAAGGAATCTGGTGAAAATTACGACATCACAGTGATTCATAACGGTGTTGACTTTGACCGCTTCAACACCGCTACGGAAACCGGTGTAGAAATCAGAAAGCAATATCCGGGCAAGCAACTATTACTTACCGTTGGTCAGCTTAAAAATAGAAAGGGACAAGACATGGTGATAAAGGCACTTCCGGCAATTTTGAAACAGCACCCCGATACGATGTATCTTCTCGTGGGTGACGATGGTTGGAATGGGTATCTAAATCGTCTTGCGCAAGAGGTGGGTGTCTCTGACCATGTGGTATTTGTGGGCTCGGTAGCTGGGAAAGATGTACCAAAATACTTTCATGGATGTGATGTCTATGTGCACACTGCACGCATTTCGGGAAAATATTATTTCGAGGGTTTTGGCATCGTGTATCTTGAGGCAGCTGCGTGTGGCAAGCCATCCGTTGGTACCGACGCAGGAGGTATTACAGATGCCCTTCTTCATGAAAAAACTGGTTTTGTTGCAGAAAATGAGAATATTGAACAAGTAGCAGATTACATAAATAAACTTCTGAGTGATCAGTACTTGCGTAAAAAGATGGGAAACGAGGCACAAGAGTATGCACGTCTTCATAGGTGGAGTCACATCACAGAGCAATACCTAAAAGTATATGAAGATATTCTTAAAAAGGATCCTGTTCGAAAGACTATGAGTTATGGTAATTTAGTATAGTCTATGAGAATTCCCGAAAATATTAAACGTTCACTTAGGCCTCTGTATGTCCCGATTACTAGTTGGTATTACAATACTTTCAAAGCTCCAAAGCGATATCATCATCTTTATGACACGATTCGTGCAATTTCTGCAAAGAGTATTCTCGAAGTAGGGGTATGGAATGGCGGACGTGCGGTGAGAATGATCGAAGTTGCCAAAGAGCAGACTTCTCAGGTTTCGTACTTCGGTTATGATCTTTTCGAAGACTTAGGAGAAGTTGGGTACATCGCAGAGCTTTCAAAACGACCACCTACAGAACGTGAAGTTGCTGCACTTCTAAAAGCAACTGGAGCAGAAGTCAAGCTTTTTCGTGGAAATACACTGGAGACGCTCTGTGTCTCAGTCGAGACACTTCCAAAGATTGACTTCGTCTTTATTGATGGGGGACACAGTGTAAAAACGATTGCGAGTGACTGGAGCTATATAGAAAAAGTATTGCATAATAACTCAGTGGTTATTTTTGATGATTACTGGCGCAATCGCAGCGATGCCGGCTGTAAAGCCATTGTTGATGCTATCGATCGGTCTCAATACAATGTGGAGATCTTACCGGAAATAGATTCTTTTAATAATCCCGATTTCGGCAGATTAGAAATTAGTTTTGCTAAAGTAACCAAAAAATAGTTACGGTTTACGAATTACAAATTGGTCATTTTTCACCTCAAGTCTATTTTTCAAACCCTTCCTTTCCACGAATTCATACAATGCTTTCTGTACATCTGGGAGCCGATAATCGTCGCCACTAAGAATGCCGCCTGATTTTGTTTTCTCGTAGTATATCTTTATATCATTGAGCACATACTCGTAGTCATGATTGCCATCAATGTAGACAAAATCAAAATAGTTATCCGGGAAATGCACGGCTGCCTCTGTTGAGGTCTCACGGCGTATCTTTACTTTTTGGGTATTTATTTCATTTTGAAACATATTTATGACTTGCTTATATCGAGAATCTTGTGCTTCTTGAGTATATTTACCGATTTTCTTTTTATCAAAGTAGTTTTCCTTAGTGAAATAGAACCAGGGATCAATAAGTACAAGTTCTGATGGATTGCATATCTCATAGATACGTTTAGAAAAATCGCCTGTCCAAACCCCCACTTCGCAGCATTTTCCATTTTTAGGTACTCGCTTTAAGATGAAATCTCTGGGATAAGGTAAGAAGGAATTTATGTAACGGTATATTCCTCTGAAATATGGCTTAATGTAGGTTTTAATAAAGTGGTTTTCATTTGCATACGTGAGCAAAATTGCGCGCAATTTGTAATCATTGCGATATACCGCATTGTTTTTGCTAGTTTTTTTGTCCATACATACATTATATATTATTATGTAAAGATTGAGTTTTCCATTGAAACAATTATGAATCACATTTTCAAAAAATTAGGTTTAAGGATCCTACAACGGAAGCCGCATATGTACTCAAAGTCACTGATCTTTAATGTGCTAGGGATGCAAGTATATAGGACTGTAGTGTTTTATCTCTGGCGCGTACTACGAATACCAATACGCATTGATCCAAAATTTAAACCTCACCTCGAAAGCTTATTTGTAAACGGCTATATTGCGATTCCAAACTTCTTCGGATCCAGCGAGTACAAAAAGATCTATGATGAATACTTCGCACTTCTGCCCCAGTTTGAAAAGAGCGGTAGTCCCGTTGATCTACCGCATGTTGACCGGATGGATATTTTGGATAACCGAGTTAGTGAGTTTTTCAGAAATTCTTTTTGTAGGAATGCTCTCATTCGTGGACTTGTAGCTGCGTATCTTAATCGTAATTTCAATATGCCATATGAAGTTGATCTTACGCGCATATATCTTAAGAATCTTGAGGAAATGAAATTACCGCAAAACGGTGGCACTAACAATTGGCATTTCGATGCACCGCTCCGTACGTTAAAGGCATTTTATTACGTAACTGATACTGCAAAGGAGAACGCTGCACTCCAATACTGTGTCGGTTCGAATAAGCGCAATACCCTACGTCGTCTTTGGCTCGAATACAAATTGAGCATCCGATATGCTTATAATAAAAGAAATCCCAGCCATGGTGGAGAATACAAGGACGGCGAGCCGTGGGTAGTGCTTACCGATGCAGAAATGAAGGGCCATGATCTGAAGGAAATGTGTATGGAAGTTGAGGCAAATACCTTAGTCATTGTTGATATCGGTGGCTTTCATAAGCGCGGCGAATTCAGCTCAATTAAACCGCGAGATACCGTAGAACTTAACTTTCGTAACATTGATACCATTCGGAATGAACTCTATCCCATTGAAAGACAGTTTCGTAAGAAGTTACCCAAGTTTGACCATAAAGTCAGGACGAATGTTGCCTAGCCCGATTTCTTTTTTGATATCGGATTCATTTACGACTCCATCTTTTAAAGCTTTTTTCACAACGTCAAAGAAAAGGTTTTCAATCTGTCTATTAGGGTGGGGAGCATAATGTGTCGGGTACCTTCCTAGGAGCTTGTATATTGGCTCACGAGGAATGATACCTAGTATGGTCTTCATCTTATTTCGGGTGAAATCAATAGGTAGACCAGTCTTCCAGGGCTGAGTGAGTCTTCCTGTCATATGAATCATTTTTGTTTCTTCCGTGTATTCATCGAGGTGATTCCAGATGCGGGGAAGCGGAGTGATTGATGTTTCTTTACGTAAGTCCATTAACTCCCGATATGTTAGGGCACGGTCATGAAGTGCAGCGAGGAAAGTCCGAATATTCCAATGTGTTAGTTTCGCACAATTAAGCAGCATCACACTCGTATCCCATGCATCTTTCTTAGGACATGCCGCTATTGCATGACCCTTTAGATCAAAAGAAAAAAGTTCCTCGATATTGGTGAGTGCAAAGATGTCTGGATCAATAACCACGGCAATTCCTTCGTACCCCATAAGTTCGGGCGTCATAAAGCGGGAAAGGGTAAAAGACTGCAAATCAGTGTTGGTATATATTCGCTCGTCACCCTCCACATACGTGTATACAGTACCTATAAAATTCTTGAAAATATCAATTTCATCCACGTTCATTATTTCAACATTGGATCCGGCCTTTGATTCGATGGCATACTTTGCTATACGAGCGCCAAAAAGCTGTTTATTGTTTGTTTGAATAAATACAGTAGGTTGCATAAGCCATATTCTACACTAACTCATACTCATGCATGAGTATTGCAAGGGAGAGATAGAAATGTAGTGCCTTACCGGGCCATTTTTCATCACGTTCGACAACCTGTTTGATTTTCTTCCAGTCAATAATTTCATTTTTGTGCTCCACTGCACTCAATATATCTAAGAAATGTTCTTTGTAGGTATCGTCGTACCACGCTTTTACAGGAGCACGCCAGCCGGTTTTTTCTTTCCTTTTAGAAATATACTGTGGAAGTTTTTGGTCATATATTTCACGTAGAAATATTTTATTTGAATCTGCGGAAATATACTGCTTCGATGAGATGTGTGTATCCATGTATGTTCGAAGGGGAGTGTAGGCAAGTGGACAGCGCATTTCCATCGACTGGCTCATATACAGTTTGTCTGAGCGTATAAAATTTTCTGACGCGAGCCAAAAGAAACGATCGAGAAGCATTGCTCGATATACGTCATCCGTTTTTTTGCTATAGATTGGCAAAAGCAGGTCTGTCGTTTCTTTAAGGTATTTCCGTACATTTGATTTTGTATTTTTCGTTGAAAAAGTTGAAGGTAGACCTCGAAAGTGTAAGAAAATATCCGAGATTTCACTGTAATCTGTATCATCATTATTACGAACACTTTTTATTACGTTTACTCCGTATGATGTAAGCAGTCTTTTGTAGTTCTCAACCCTTTGTATGAGTCTGTAGTGAGGATATCCTCCAAACAGCTCGTCCCCACCGTCTCCGGAGAGTACAACGCGTAATCCTTGGCCATGTATTCCCTCAATGCATGCTGTCTGATAATAAATAGGAACAGAAATGTTATAGTTGGGCTCCTCAATTGCCTTGTATGCGTTTATAAAGTTTCTTAGATATGACTCTTTCGTGATCTGAATGGGAGTAAATTCCTGATTAAAATCTTTAGCTAATTTCTCTGCAAGAAATGCATCAGCGTTATGAGATTCATCCCCGCCTTCAAATGTGGTACTGAAGGCATGTATGGTTCGCCCAGCTCGAACACTTTCATAGAAAATGAGTGAAGAGTCCAGGCCACCACTTAGATTTATAGAAATTTCACGCTTACTCTGAAGATGGTCTACTATTGTTTGTGATATAGCCTCTCCTGGACTGAGACGGTCGTACTCGGATTCACCGCTCGAAATAAACAATTCAGACGAAAGAAGGGATGTGTTCATGTCGAAAGTCATGACTTCAGACGGGTGTAGTTTACGAACATCAGAAATAAACGTTCTATTTCCTGGGACGTAACCGATACTTGTAGCAACTTCAATGGCTAAAAGATCAAGATCTCGCTTAATAAAGGGAAATTTTAGTATTGCCTTTAATTCCGAAGCAAAAACAAACTTCCCATTTACGAAGGCATAGTACAAGTTTTTTTGACCTGACTGATCACGGTAAAGACGTAGAACCTTTTCAGCCTTATTGTACAGGGCAATCGCAAACATTCCGTGAATATGCCTAGCAAAATCCCATCCATGCTTCTTTATAAGTCTAAAGAGGAGTAGCGTATCGACGGTCGTTGCAACCCCGGTAACTCCTAGATCACGTTGGATAGCTGCAGTGTTGTAAAGTTGTCCATTAAATGCGAGTACCCATGGACTCTCTTCATTCATTACAGGTTGAATAGACTCACGAATGTCACCACGGATTGCTAGGAGGAGATGACTAATGAGGACATTCTGATCTTCAAAAGTTCCTATGTAGTCTGGTCCTCGATGATGTTGCGTTTCGCGGGCAGCATTAAAATCCCTTATTTCTAGCCCCCCTTTAGTAGCGCCGATGATGCCGCACATATTTCATGTATTATATATTAAACTTTCTAAAAGGAGGTTTGGTTAAAGAAAATATGGATATTGATGCATCTGCTAGGTCAAGGAAGGTTATACGTGAAGCGATTAATTCCCTCAAGGAATTTCAGAATCTCGATGAGAGATTTTGGAACGAGTTGTGTTCCCGTGTTCAGAATCGCAAGGGTAAGCTTGTGCTTACGGGAGTGGGGAAGTCAGGTTACATCGCTATGAAAGTTGCTGCCACACTCACAAGTCTTGGAAATTTTGCGACGTTTATACATCCTGTTGAAGCAATGCATGGAGATTCCGGTGGGGTAACTGAGGGGGATACGGTAATTGCTTTCTCGTATTCTGGAAACACAAAAGAACTGATTCAGTTTATGCGTCACATCAAGGAAAGAATGGAAGTGTCTTTGATTGGTGTTACAGGTGCGAGGGATTCACAACTCGGCAAACTTTCAGATATGGTGATCCTTATTACAATTCAGGAAGAGGGTAGTCCGTATAACCTTGCTCCTATGGCATCCACCACAGCAATGCTTGTTGCCGGGGATGCACTTGCAGCGGGTCTAACTTCTCCACAGACTTTCACAAAAAATGATTTCGCTCGTTATCACCCAAGTGGTACACTCGGCTTTTCACTCACCTCAGTGAAAGAAAGAATGTTACCTCATACTCCTGACGATATGGTTGGTGAAGATACTGAACTGCAAGAAGTGTTACTCCATATGAGCAACATTGGAAAGGGGATAATTGGGGTCATTTCCCCGAATGGCGCACTTACGGGAGCAATAACCGATGGTGACATACGGAGATTCCTATGCACAAATATTTCAATCGAAGGTGCACATGCAAAAGATGCAATGAATGTGACGCCAAAGTATGTTCAGCATAACCACACACTTAAAGATGCACTTGAGATGATGGAATCTTTTAAGATCACAAATGTCTTTGTTATCAACGAGGAAAGCATACCAATTGGCATCCTTCACATGCATGATATTTTAAGCTCATGAGAGAAGAGATAGATTTTAGTTACGCCCTCGAATTTTATAATCGATTGGAAGCTGTCCACATGGACAATCTCCCCCTCACGAAATATTTTGAATGTGAAGGGTCTGACTATTGGCAATTTTACAAACAGAGGATTTTTGAAGAAATTAAGACTTTTAGTCGAACAAAGCACATAGTGCGACCAAGGGCGAATCGTTTTAGTAAGACGGTAGATTTTTGCGTGTATGTCGGGGTCGTTCTCTCAACTGTGTTTTCTTTAATGCGTAAAAGAAAGGCGCTAGTGTATGCAATTGATAAAGTAGACCCAGTGCACAAGAGTGATTTTAGGCTTTCTACCGTGTATGCATTTCTTAAGAGAGCACAGATATCTTATCTAGAAATCTTCCATACCGTGATAGGGGGTGCGACCATCAAGCATTTCTTTCAGCGAAGGCGAATTGTTACCTACCTCGAAGCAGCCGATCGTCTCTATCCCATAGCAGTATGGCTCAAGCTCCATAAGCCTCTCGAGCTGGCTGTAGTTACAAATATAGCCCTAGAAAATTTTAGTGAAAGAGAAAGAGAATTCGCCATTACTCTCATACAAAAATATCTACGTCAAATCGATATTTCTCGTTTTAAAATTATGTTTTTTTCCTTTCTTATGCGAAAAAGCAAATGCAAAATATTTCTTGCAATTGACGATGCTCGTTATTATTACGAACTCTTAAGAGCGGCAAAACTTGCCAAGGTTCCAAGCTATGCCTTCCAGCATGGACACTTTACGAAATACCATGTTGGATGGCTTAGATCTAATAATCAGTATGGCGAGTCGACCTATCCAGATCATTTTTTAGTTTCGAGTGAATATTGGAAACAGGAACTAACTAGGTTGGGTGGGATTATGCCATCACATACTATTCTTGTCTCTGGAGACAAGACGCCTACACCAGACACTGCGTTTAGGGACATGCGTGAGGAAAGTAAGATACATATTCTTATCCCTTACGAAACAGCGTGCCCAAAGCATGAAGTTGCAGTGTATATACGCAGCTTTCTGAGTATAAAAAATGTTCATGTGATATTTAAGCTTCGCCCAGATATGTCTACAGCTGAACAATTGAAGGAGTACGGCCTACAAGAATTAAAGGACTCACGGTTTGAGACCGCGGTAGATATTGGGGAATGTATAGAAAGAGTAGATATAGTTGCTGGAGTCTATTCAACATTTCTATATGACATGATTTTATATAAGAAGCGAGTTGTTATCCTTGACACCTCATCTGATTATGGTGAGGGCATGTACGAAAACGGCTTGGCGGATCTTTTGAAGCGAGGGCGTGATCTTGAGACTTTTATATGGCAAATTAAAAAATTGCCGGACTCACTAATTGTGGAAAGAAAAACAAAATTATTAGCTAATGGAATTACACTGGAACAGACATTGAAAGATATAGTTGAAAAACATATTCATGACCGATTACTTTAAGGTAAGTCCTGTAAAAGATGTTTTCGACATTTTGTTTTCGTTATTTTTTCTAGATTGTTTTGATCGCGTGAGAAACCTTGCTCTGGAGACCAAATTGCTTTAACTAATCAGAGTAATTTACTTAGGACGATACATTTTGAACAAAATATAGAGCATAAAACAATGCACAATATAGAAAATTAGAAGGGAGAAGACAGCGCCCCATATACCATATATAGGTACTAAGATAATGAGCGGTATAATCCGAATCACTGGTTTTGTAATGTTGAGTATGTACAATTCTTTTTTACTTCCGAGTGAGGTTAGTGCTTGTGTATAAAGGGTAAGAGGAATAGTGAAGAGTGTAAGAGAAAGTACTTGGGAATATCTCACTGCTTCTTGATATTCAGGAAAAAAATGGATAAAGAGAAATTCAGCGAATGTAATATAAGAAAGAATAAGGACGATGCTAATAAGAAAAGTAATAAACATTTTATGTGGAAGCGCATCCCTCAGTTCTTCATAGGTGCGTGTACTAAATTTCGGCAATATAAGTGAACGAATGATCTTTGAAGTACCATGAAGTTGCCGTATCGGAGCGAGAGCAATGGCATAGATAGCGAGAGAGGTTGCTCCTAGAAGCTGAAAAATAATGACTTTATCAATATATGTAGAAAAGTTAGAGAATGAATCCATGAGACTCAAGTGTTTTCCCAAAGAAAGAGATTTGTTGTCTACAAATGCATTTTTGTCGATCTTCCTGACCAAGAGAAAATAACGAACTGAAGAAATAATCATATTTGAAAGAAAGAGAGTGAGCACAGCATAAATGACATCTTCAGTGAGATAGGCAACCAGGATGACACTAGTTGTGATAGCAATATTTTTGTATATGTTATCGTTAGCAATCTTAGTAAATTGTTTTTTGCCGTTAAAATATGATCCGTAGAGTGAGGATGCATATAAGAGAGGCGAGCAGAGCCCGATAATTAGGAGCGAGTATCCGAGAACATCATTATTCTTGTAAAGGTAGTATGATCCCCCCAGAAGTGTTAACAACGATACGGGAATGGTCCATTTAAGTTTAAGAAGGAAACCTTTTATTAGAGTACGCTCAGATCCACGGGCCACTGCTTGCGCTACTGAAATGTCCAATCCAGAGAGAGTAAATGCAGCAATCATACTGGCGATTGAAAGAATATACGCATAAAATCCGTACTCAGCTGGATTAAAGATTCGTACCAGGCAAAGGGTAAGTACAAATCCAGAGATACCGGCAAAGATTTGACCAATAGTAAGTACCATAGTTCCTTTAGCCAAATACCGGACATCTGTCTTAAGGTAAGGCTGTAATCTACTTGCAAGACGATTAAGAATATAAATTGATCTTTTTTTCATTGGTATATATAACGCTAGGTAGCTTCGCTTTGTTCTATATATTTAACCTTAAATATAGTATAGTTTTGAAGAAAAATATCATACATTAACGTGGAACAAGAAAGAAAACTTAAAGTCTTATCAGTTTTTCGGTCGCATCTCCTTGAAAACCGCGGGACGCCACTTCGCGTTAAATCACTTATTAGTCACTTTAGGGGGGATGTCGACCTAGAATGGCATACGTGCACCCTGGATAGGGAGAGTCCGCTCGGTTTGCCGCATATCTCAATAATGCATGATCATTTATATGATATTCGGAAGATCGCTTCGTATGCCGAAAAAAACAATATCAATGTTTTGATCTTCCACAGTGTCGCTGCAGCATTCTATCTTCCTTTTTTAAAACTGCTAATGCCCCGGAAAAAATTTGTGCTTGAGATGCACGGGTTTCGTGAAGAGGAAAGTCTTCTCTATGGAAGTATTTCAAAATTTACGTATAATCGCGATCGTCTCTTTTATAGCGTGATCTACAGGCTCGCCAATCTCATTACTACGTGCAGCGAAACTGCAAGTCAACGAATGAGGAAATATAATAAGAATGTTGTAACCGTTTATGGTGGTTTTGATCCAGTTTTATTTAATTCACATGTTTCTTCCGGAAACTTTATACAAAGAAATGCCGAAGATATTATCGTTGGATATGCGGGCGATGGTCGGAAATGGCAAGGTCTACCTTTTCTATTGGATGCGTTTGATAAGCTAGTTCAACTACATCCGAAGTTTAAGCTAGCACTGCTTTTAAGTGAAAACCGTAAGATTCCTGAGCGACCATACATTCAAGTCTTAGGGGCACTACCACATGATATGGTAGCCAGGTTTACTGTTGATTGTGACATCTTAGTCATCCCCCGTATTCATTCACCTGTAAATGAACTTGGGTATCCCTCTAAATTAATGGAATACATGGCGATGGGAAAACCTGTGGTAGGAAGTAGAACAAGTGATATTCACAAAATAATTCGTTCAGGGGAAAATGGAGTTCTTTTTAATCCTGAAGATGTAGAAGGCTTCATTGAAGCAACAAGTAGTTTGACAGAGAAGGAAGTGCGTAAAACAATTGGGAAAAGAGCAGAAGAAACCGCCTTTGCCGGATTTACGTGGGAAATACAGGGTGCTCTTTTTAAAGATGCTATTTTTAAGATAGGAAGAAGATATTGATTTATTTCTATTTGTATTGTATAATATCTAGGTAAGTTCATTTCATCTTTAGAAAGGGGTTCAAATGTCTGCTCAAAGACCGATGGAGCAAGTTGTTGATAGCGATTCAGTACAGTTGGTGGCAAACCAGAAATTTCACCACCTTGGCAAAAACGGGGTACCTTATTTTCGTTTGAGGGTGCAGAGGTTGCCGAATGGGGATGTGTATCCCATGATCTCCACACCGGATGCGGCAAGCGTGCTCCCCGTTGAATGTGACGCAGCGGGACTCATAGTTGGGGCTCACTTCCTTTGTCAGGAAAGACCGGAGTCTGAAGGTGTGATTACCAAGGCGGTGGGTGGGTACTGCAACCTTGGTGAAACCCGGGAGGAAGCTGCAATTCGAACACTTCGGGCTAAGATGGGGATTGTTACGGAAGTCAAAGATCTGATCCCCTGTGGTGAGGCATATGGCTATGGTGACCAATACAGATTTCCGGTCTCATGCTATGTATCGAAGGCGTTCTTCGTTGATCAAGACGCGGTTTTAGGCTCGGGGTGTAAGCGTCGTTTCATGACGATTAAGGAGGTTGCGGACACCCATCGCAAGAATCGATTCTTCAGTGATGACACTGTGCACTTGATCGCTACGATCATGTTGCGAAATGCGATGTGAGATGCATACGAGTGGTAAATTGAATGGCCGGGGATCTCCCCGGTCTTTTTCTTATTCAGAATTAGCTTGCATATTCTTGCTGTGTGTGGAGAATGAATGGGTGTCAAAACGGTCATTTCTTGTTGTGTTGGGAGCGCGTCCGAATTTCGTAAAGGCAGCGCCCTTTTTTCGTCGTGCAAAAGAGTACCCAGAATTTGAATTTAAGCTGGTCCATACTGGACAACATTTTGATGACAATATGTCTAAAATCTTTTTCGAGGAGATGCAAATCCCCAAACCGGATATCCATTTAGACATAAAGGGTGATTTTCACACAGAAAAAATAGGCAAAATGTTTACAGCTCTAAAAGAGGTGGTCCGCACTCACGGACAGGATGGTGTAATTGTTTTTGGAGACATTAACTCGACCCTCGCTGGGGCTGTTGCTGCTGCTACTGAACGAAAGCGGATCATTCATATAGAATCCGGTCTACGTAGCCACGACCGAAGAATGCCTGAGGAAATCAATAGAGCGATCGTTGATCACCTCAGTGACCTACTTTTTGTGACCGAAGAATCCGGGAAGGAGAATTTACTCAAGGAAGGTATATCTGAGGAAAGGATTCATGTTGTAGGAAACATTATGATTGAGAGTATTGAGCTTTTTAAAAACCATTTTCATAGTTCAAATGTGCACGAACAACTCTTAACCACTCCCCAAGATTATTATGTTGCCACTATACATCGTTCTGAAAATACTGATGATGTGCACATTTTAGAGAAGATTATGAATATTCTAGATGCACTTTCAAAAGAAAAGCCGATTGTTATGCCACTTCATCCAGGAACTCGTCAGAAATTACTGAATTTTGGACTTGAAAAAAAATTGCAAGGAATTAAAGTAATCGAACCATTGGGTTACATAGATTTTATGAAACTCGTTATCGATTCATCCGGTGTAGTAACAGACTCGGGAGGTATTCAGGAAGAAACTTCTCATTTGGGCATTCCATGTAGTACGCTACGGGAGAACACCGAGCGCCCAATAACCGTATCTTTAGGATCTAATAAGTTGTTTAACATTGATGACATTTCTTTAGAGGCTCTCATTGCCCATTTGGGAAGGAAAGATTTTAAGTCGAATCATATTCCACTTTGGGATAAGGATGTCAGTAAAAGGATTTTAGATATTTTAAGAAAATGAAACAAAAAAAAGTATTGGGAATTATACCAGCACGACTTAACTCAACACGGCTTCCGCGCAAAATGCTGCAAGATATTTGTGGGAAGCCGATGATTCAGTGGACGTACGAGAGTGTAAAAAAGGCAAAAATTTTGGATGCTGTTGTTGTGGCAACTGACTCTATAGAAATCGCCGATGCGGTGAAAGCGGTTGGTGGTATGGTACTTATGACTTCTTCCAAACCCAAGAATGGGACAGAAAGGGTAGCTGAAGCTGCGCGACTATTTAACGGCTTTAAACCCGATATTGTTATCAACATCCAAGGAGATGAACCCATGATGCCTGTTTCTGCAATTACGAAAACGGTAGAACTACTGCTCGCAGATGGAAAAACAGTCATGTCTACAGTAGCCCGGCCATTTCCCAAAGGAGGTAACTTAGCGGAACCAGGGCAGGTAAAAGTAGTCCTTGATAAAGATAATTATGCGCTTTATTTCTCAAGGTCAAAGATTCCATATGAGAGAACGCCGTATGCCAAATTTTATAATCATATTGGAATTTATGGATACCAGTATGAGTTTTTGCAAAAATTTGTAACCTTTAGGCAGACACCGTTAGAAAAAGCAGAACTTCTTGAGCAACTTCGTGCGCTTGAAAACGGATTCAAAATCAAGGTGGGAATAGGAAAGTATGAAAGGCTTGAAGTAAATGAGCCGCATGAGTTAGAGGCTGTGCGTAAAATGATGGCAAGACGCTTGAAATCAAGGTAACTTTTTGGCTGAGAATCGGTTATACTCTCTGAGAAATTTAGCAGTATTTTTAATTGATCGAGGAAATAGCGTATGCAGAATGAAGAGCAAAAAGAGGATATTCTGAACCTTCCGCGCCTTAATGTTAAAGGTCGTCAACTTCACGATCTTGAGGTAATGCTCGTAGGTGGATTTTTCCCAGTTGAGGGCTTCATGGATGAGGCAGACTACAATGCTGTCGTCGAGACTATGCACCTCGCAGATGGACAGATTTTTCCTATTCCTATTGTCCTCGACGTGCCACACGATAGCCCATATCACGTAGGGGATCGAATCCTCCTCTGTGATCCGTTTGGAAATCCGCTTGCGATCATGAACGTGAGTTCGCGATTTACGCCAGATAAGCAAAACGAAGTACTAAAGGTCTATGGTACAGATGACCCAATGCATCCGGGTGTTCAGTATGTCCTCGATGAAATGCATGATACCTATATTGGTGGACCGGTAGCACATTTGGCACTTCCAGTACGTCATGATTTTAAGCAGTGGAGACGGACACCGGCAGAACTCAAGGCACTTTTTAAAGAACGAGGTTGGGACAAGGTCGTTGGGTTCCAAACACGTAACCCAATGCACCGCGCACATTTTGAGCTCGTGAAGCGTGCGTCAGAGACGGTTGGCGCACCAGTCCTCATTCATCCTGTAGTTGGTATGACGAAACCGGGCGACATTGATTATGTCACTCGTGTGCGAACGTATAATGTTGTGCATTCAAAGTATGGAAAAGACTTTACAGAACTTTCGCTCTTACCGCTTGCAATGCGAATGGCGGGACCGCGTGAGGCAGTGTGGCACTCGATCATTAGGCGAAACTACGGCTGCACGCACTTCATTGTGGGGCGCGATCATGCGGGGCCAGGAAAGGGAAGTGACGGCAAAGATTTTTACGGTCCGTATGAGGCCAGAGATCTTGCGCTTACTTGTGCGGACGAAGTAGGAATCACCATTGTGCCTTCGGACGAACTCGCATATTCAAAGACACGCGATGCGTATGTTTCGACGAGTGAAGTAACTCCGGAGGACGAGATTGAGAATATTTCCGGCACTGAATTCCGACGCCGACTCTTTGCAGGAGAAGAAATTCCCGATTGGTTTTCATTTAAGGAAAGCATTGATATTTTACGCCAAAGTGTGAAGCGCGATACGCGCCCTGGAGTAGCTGTGTTTTTTACGGGTCTTTCATGTTCCGGAAAATCAACGCTTGCAAACCTTCTCCTTGCACGACTCCAGGAAATCCAAGACAGAGAGATTACACTCCTCGATGGCGATTTGATTCGGGCACACCTTTCAAAAGGACTTGGATTCTCAAAGGAGGATCGGGATGAAAATGTGAAGCGTGTCGGGTTTGTGGCGAGCGAAATTGTGCGACACGGGGGTATTGTAATTTGCGCCCTTATTGCACCGTACAAGGATGCACGTCGCTACGTACGCAACCTGATCGAGCAGCACGGTGAATTCGTTGAAATTTTTGTCGAGACCTCGCTCGAAGAATGTGCTCGTCGCGATACAAAGGGTCTCTATGAAAAGGCGAAGCAGGGACTCATTAAAAATTTCACGGGCGTTGATGATCCGTATGAGATTCCTGAAAGCCCTGAACTTGTGGCCAAAACGGAGGAGGCGACTCCTGAGATGCTTGTCGAAGAAATCATTTCTAGCTTGAAAGACCGCAAGGTACTGTAATACGCAAAGGGTGCGGGGTATTGAAGCCACTCGAAGATTCCACTTCGTGAATGCTGCCGTTGATACACTCATGAATCCCGTCTGCCCCCATTTTTACGTGGTTGCAAGGGCGAATCCTATCTTTGCGTATCCAGCTCGCCATATGAAGGAGCTCGAGGGGTATGTAGGCATGCGCGGGAATATTGACACTAAGGTAAACCTGTAACCAGGTTTTGTCTCTCTTTATACAGGGGAGGGTATCTCGTGGTATAGTCTTCGACACATGAATCCCATTAAGAGTAGAGGGATTGCGCAAAGAGTTACTAACTTTTAATTTCACTCGGATGAAAGATATTGCAAAAGGAATAGTGTATTTGGGAGTTTTTGCCATCCCATTTATTCCCCTCATTATTTCCAACACAATGTTTTTTCCCTTTATTACGGGAAAAAATTTCACCTTCCGCGTCATTGTTGAAATTATTTTTGCAGCATGGATACTACTCGCTCTCTATGAACCTCTCTATAGGCCACGTTTTTCGTGGATAGTCGCTGGGTTTACATCGCTCCTCGTCGTAATGTTTTTTGCGAATCTTTTCGGGGCAAACCCGCTCCAGAGTTTTTGGAGCAATTTCGAACGTATGGAAGGGTATGTCACCTTGGTGCATATGTTCCTCTACTTTCTTGTGGCTGGGAGTGTACTTACTACTGATAAGCTTTGGAACCGTTTTTTCAACACAACACTTTTTGCAGCAGTACTCCTCTCGCTCTATGCATTTGCGCAGCTTTCTGGGAATATTGTTATCAATCAGGGAGGATGGCGTCTCGATGGAACTCTGGGTAATTCAGCGTATATGGCAATCTATATGCTTTTCCACAGCTTCATAGCGCTCTTTATGCTTGTACGGACGCGTACTCGAGGACTTCAATACACGTATGGGGCGCTTTTAATTCTATTCATTTTTCTTCTCATACAGACAGCGACTCGCGGTTCAATAATCGGATTTTTCGGGGGCCTCTTTGTGACAACGCTCTACATCACGCTATTTATCAAGGATCATCCACGAGTTCGTAAGGTAGCAATATCTTCACTCGTTGCTGTGGTTGCTCTTGTTGGACTCTTTGTTGCATTTAGGGACTCAGCACTTATTCAAAGCAACCCCTACCTCGGTCGAGTCGCGAACATAACGCTGAGTGAAGGAAATGTACGTTTTAAAGTGTGGAATATGGCGATTGAAGGATTTAAGGAACGCCCAGTTCTTGGATGGGGACAGAGTAATTTCAACTACGTTTTCAATGAGCACTATGATCCATCAATCTACTTTGCTGAATCATGGTATGACCGGGTGCACGATATTGCATTCGATTGGCTCATTGCAGGGGGTGTCTTAGGATTCATTGCGTACTTCTCGATTCTAGCTGCAGCACTCTACTACCTTTTCTTTAGACCACTCTTTAAGAAAGACGATGAGTCAATGACTGTGGTTGAGCGGGGTGTGCTCCTCGGTCTCCTTGCGGGATATGTCTTCCATAATATTTTCGTGTTCGACAACATCGTAAGTTATGTCTATTACGGAACCATCCTCGCATTTATTCATTCACGTGTTGCGTCGGCAATACCCAAGGTGGCAGCAGCAAAATTTGACACGCGTGTACTCGAACAGATTGCTACACCTGTTGTTGGGGTCGCACTCTTGTTTGTGATCTACTTTGTGAATGCACCGGGTATTCGAGCTGCGAGTGACATTATTGATGCATTTTCAACACAGTCTCCAGACGCAGCCTTCCAACAGTTTGACGAAGCACTCTCGCGTAATTCATTTGGAAACCAGGAAATCCGGGAACAGCTCACGAGACAGGCACAAGCACTCATCCAGGATCCTAAAGCCGATGCAGCTCTTAAGGAAAAGGTGAAAGCACGTGTGGAAGAAGAGCTCATTAAGCAGATTGAGGAAAAGCCTAATGATGCACGTGTGCATGTATTCATTAGCTCCTTCTATCGAATGACGGGGGATATTGATAAGGCAATCGAACAACTCGAAATAGCTCGTTCTCTTTCTCCACAAAAGCAGCAAATTATTTTTGAACAGGGGCTCGCGCATCTCCAGAAGGGTGAGAACGACATAGCACTCGCATACTTTAAAGAGGCGTATGATCTTGCACCTTCTTACTCGGAAGCCGCAGTATTCTATGCAGTTGCAGGACTTTTCGCGGGGAAGCCAGAGATTATAGACGAAGTTCTTACCACCAAAGAGCTTAGAGATAGCTTCTCAGAAAATGATCTTGCCGTGCAAGCTGCGTACAGCACGAAGCAATTTGATGTTCTCGAAAATATATTTAAGACTCGAATAGAACGGAAACCGGAAGATCCTCAGGCACGTACCAATCTTGCGTTTATCCTGAATGAACAGGGTAAAACAACCGAGGCGATTGAAATTCTGAACCAAGCAGCGAAAGATATTCCGTCATTTGAAGGACAGTCACAGCAGTTTATTGCGAGTCTCCTTGCGGGAAACAGTCCAACGACGAGCCCTGTAGCACCGTAGTGGATTGTGCGCTTGACGCAGGAAGTCTAGCAGCTATACTTACGCATGAGTCCACGTTGTGGAGCTCTAAATTTGAAAGTTTAACGTAAAGATCCCCGGGGTGGGGATTTTTGCGTTTTAGGGTGTGCCTCAACGTAGAAATCCTCACCCCGGGTGGGTGAGACAGTCTGGGGGAGTGTCGCAAGACTTTGAACTCTAATTTAGTCTCCCAGACTAAATTAGTATGAAAAGTTACAGCCGCTGTATGCGGTTTTTGCGTTTTAGGGATGGTATACTACGAGGAGCTCGTCTTTCGATATGGCTAGTAGCGGCGCTCACAATATTTAAACTTTCAATTAATTTGGAGTCCTGCCCCTACTGGCCATATTGGCAGATGAGTTTTATTGTATGCCTTCTACTGTAAGAGAAAAGGTCCCCTTGGCCCCGTACACCACGCTTGGGATTGGTGGGGTTGCAGAATATTTTGTAGACCTGGAACATATATCGTTGTTTACAGATGTTGCAGAGTGGGCACGTGAGAAGAAACTCCCTATAACAATTCTCGGGGGAGGATCGAATGTACTTATAGCTGATGAAGGAATTCAAGGACTCGTGATACACATGAGGACTACGGGCGTCAGGGTTCTCCATGAGGATGAGGATACCGTAGTGATTGCCGCTGCTGCAGGAGAATCGTGGGATACACTAGTGAATTTCGCAGCGGAATCGGGATACTGGGGTCTAGAAAATCTCTCGGGTATTCCGGGAAGCGTCGGCGCAGCTCCCATTCAAAATATCAATGCGTATGGAATAAGTGTAGGGGACTCTGTGTCTCACGTGCAGGCAGTCAATCTACTGACCTTAGAGGAAGTGAGTTTTTCAAAAGAAGAGTGTGCGTTTCAGTATCGCGATAGTTTTTTCAAATCAGAGAAAGGACGTGAGTTTCTTATAACCACTGTGAATGTTGTATTGCAAAAAAGACGAGGCGCAGTACTCAAGTATCGGAGTTCGTCACAGAGCATCGAACGACTTCTTTCGGAAGAAGGGATAACCGACCCAACTCCTCGTGATATACGAAGGGGAATTCTCCATATGCGACGAAACATTGGCATGCTTCTTGGGATGTATCAATCCGCAGGGTCATTCTTTAAAAATGTTCTCCTAAGTCAAGAGGAGTTTACGCGGCTCGCTGAAATAGTTGCAGCGAAGTACGGAGAAAAATCTGGAATACTTTCTCCCTGGCACTGGGAAGTGGAAGGGGGGCTTTATAAAGTGTCTACAGCGTTTCTCATGGAGTGCACTGCATACAACAAAACGGATTTTAAAGAAAAAAGCTTTAGGGGTGTGGTGGGTATTTCACCAGGTCATACACTCTCGCTCGTTAATCAGGGCAGCGCACACGCAGCAGATGTTCGTGCGTTTGCAAAAGAGATACAGGAGACTGTACATGCAACATTTAATATTCTTATTGAACCTGAAGTACTTTTTCTTCCCTAGTTTGCATTAAAAAACTTTTCAAAAAATATTTTATAAAAATTTTCAGTGCAGAAATTTTTTTACAAAATTATTTATCCACATATATTTTTTATTTTTTCTTGTATGAATTTTTTTTTAATAGATAATGTAATTAAGCAACGTTCTCTCAATGCTCTTTGAAAAGAGAACAATGCGGTCGAGTTGTTAAGACTAATTAATTCAAACTCAATCATGGCAGCAAAAAAGAAGGCAGCTAAGAAGACAGCTAAGCGAAAGGCAGCTAAGAAGACCGCAAAGCGAAAGACAACTGCAAAGCGAAAATAATTTCGTTTACGCTAAACAAAAACACTCCCACAAGGGAGTGTTTTTGTTTCTCTAGGACAGTTTTTTGGAGAGCATTTTTCATGCTATGCTGGGTACACTTTTAAATCCATATGTCATTTCTCGATAGATTTTTCGGCCCCACTTACGAAAAGGAGCTTAAGGAAATTAAGCCTATTGTGGCAAAAATTAATGAGCTGGGAGAAGTCATGAAAGCCCTCAGTGATGCAGATTTGTCTGCGAAAACTGATGCGTTTAAAGCACTTCTTACAGAAGGAAAGACACTCGACGACATACTTCCTCAGGCATTTGCTGCGGTCCGCGAGGCTAGTACCCGAACGCTTGGGCAACGTCACTACGATGAGCAGCTCATCGGTGGAATCATTCTTCATCGCGGCAAGATTACTGAGATGCGTACGGGAGAAGGAAAGACATTGGTAGGAACTTTGCCTGCGTACCTCAATGCACTCTCTGGAGAGGGTGTGCACGTGATCACCGTGAACGATTACCTCGCGCGTCGTGACGCGGTGTGGATGGGTCAAATTTATGCAAAACTTGGATTACGTGTCGGTATCATAAATCAAAATGAATCGTATCTCTATGATCCAGAACATCAGAACAAGGATTCTGAACGTGATGCCGAAGGTTCGTTCAGGGTTGTGTATGAATTTCTTCGACCGACATCACGTAAGGACGCATATGCTGCTGACATTACGTACGGAACAAACAATGAGTACGGTTTTGATTATCTCCGTGACAATATTGAATTTGATGCAGATCGACTTCGACAGCGAGGACATCATTTTGCGATTATCGACGAAGTTGACTCTATTTTAATTGACGAAGCGAGAACCCCACTTATTATCTCCGCCCCCGCTGAAGACTCAGAGGATCTCTATACGGTTTTTGCTGGTATCGCAGGAAAGCTCATGCCAGAAACGCATTACAATATTGATGAGAAACTGAAAAGCGCGACTTTGACCGACGAAGGGGTGGAGTTTGCGGAAAAGATTTTAGGCATTGGAAACATTTATACCGATAAAGGTATTAAGTACGTGCATCATCTTGAAACGGCCGTGCGCGCAAAGGCGCTCTACAGTCGTGACAAAGAATATGTCGTGAAGGATAACGAGGTCGTTATTGTGGATGAATTTACGGGACGGCTGCAACCTGGACGACGGTGGTCTGATGGACTACATCAGGCGGTTGAAGCAAAGGAAGGGGTCTCGATTCAGAAAGAGTCACGTACGTACGCTTCGATTACATTTCAAAACTATTTTAGAATGTACGAAAAGCTCGCTGGTATGACTGGTACAGCACTTACCTCACAGGAAGAATTTTACTCCGTGTACAAACTGGATGTAATTCCTGTACCAACGCATCTTCCCGTAAAGCGCACCGACCGCAATGATCTTATCTTCCAGACGGAGCGCGGGAAGATAGAGGCGATCATTCGAAAGATCAAGGAGGTACACGAGACCGGGCAGCCAATGCTTATCGGTACCGCATCGATTGATAAAAACGAACTCCTCGCCACTCACTTAGCGAAAGCGGGGGTTCCATTCCAAATGCTTAATGCGAAGAACCACGAACGAGAAGGAGAGATAATTGCGGAAGCGGGTGAGAAGGGCCGCGTGACACTCGCAACGAATATGGCGGGTCGTGGTGTCGACATCAAGCTCGGCGGTGTGCATGCGACCAAGGAAGAGGCTGAGGAAGTCAAAGCACTAGGAGGACTTTTCGTCCTTGGTACTGAGCGTCACGAAGCAAGACGCATTGATAATCAGCTCCGTGGTCGTGCAGGACGTCAGGGAGATTTCGGAGAGACACAGTTTTTTGTATCCATGGAGGATTCTTTGATGCGCGTGTTTGCAAGCGACATGGTAAAAAATATGATGGGGCGCTTAGGTATTCC
The DNA here is from genome assembly GCA_046598345.1 of Minisyncoccia bacterium. Classification (GTDB taxonomy): domain Bacteria; phylum Patescibacteriota; class Minisyncoccia; order Phycocordibacterales; family UBA918; genus Damh-18. The sequence continues at coordinate 165,785 of JBKJIT010000001.1, forward strand.
AGAGGATCAGCCTATCGAAAATACTATGATCACGAGGTCGCTTGAATCAGCGCAAAAAAAGATTGAAGGGTTTCACTTTGATGCAAGGAAGCAAGTCCTCGCCTACGACAATGTGCTTAACCAACAGCGACATATAATCTATGAACGACGGGAAAAGCTACTCTCGGGTCACGTAGAAGATGTCGAACGGTTGCTTGCTGAAGTTGTCGCATTTGCGCCAGGCGTGGAGCGTGCGATTGAATCTCGAAAACATGAGCTCGGAGAGACTGCTTGGATGGAAGTGGTTCGTAGACTCATGCTTCAAGTAAACGATATCCTTTGGGTAGAGCACCTTGAAGTTATGCAACATACACGTTCGAGCGTGAGTCTACGTGCATACGGTCAGCAGGATCCATTAATTGAGTACCGCAAGGAGGCAATTCGTTTATTTCGAGAAATGGAAGAAGCTGCACTTCACCGGATTGCTGAGCTCATTCCTACCGTGCGTGTGGAGGCTGTAGAGAAAGAAGAAGAGGCCCTCCGAAAAGCACAGGCTCACGCACAAATTGCAGGGGGATCCCTCGCTGCAGTGGACGCGCAATCAGGAATTCCGGGAACGCCTGTACGCAAGGAAGATCGTACGGGACGCAATGAGTTTGTAACGATCACGAATGGTAACGAGACAAAGGAGATGAAATACAAGAAAGCCGAACCTCTCCTCCAAAGTGGGGAGTGGACACTCGTGACGAAATAGTGCTGTCGAGCACAAAAAATCCTGAGCCTCCGCTCAGGATTTTTTGTGCTCGACAGCACTCTGAAAGGGAGTACTATGTACCCATGCATTTTATTCTTCGCACCGTTGCCACCGCACTCGCACTCATCCTCGTTGCGTACCTGCTTCCAGGAATCGAGGTTACGGGCATATATCCTGCAATTATTGCAGCTCTTATTTTGGGCCTTCTCAATGCGATTGTTCGACCAATTCTTATTTTTCTCACACTCCCAGTAACAATAGTAACTCTCGGCCTCTTTATTTTTGTGATTAACGCCGTACTGTTTTCCTGGGTTGCGACCTTTGTTGATGGATTTGAAATTACGGGTGGTTTTCTCGCATCCCTCATAGGCTCCATCCTCGTGAGTATCGTGAGTTCGCTCATGAGTAAAATCGCTTAAGTATGAAGGAGGTTCGGCACATGGGTATTTTGGTGCTCATTGTATGCCTCATAGTCGTATCCCTTGTGGGCGTCATGTGGGACATTCCACTTGATCACATTGTTGCCTATGCAGAAACACACAGGCTCTTAGGAGCGTTCCTTTTTGCACTCCTCATGTTCGCTTCTACCGTGTTTGCTCCACTCACGACACTTCCTCTCGTTCCACTCCTTGCACCCATCCTGGGTCCGTTCACTACAGCGATAGCAAGCATTATCGGATGGACTACGGGTGCCACAGTCGCATTTCTTATTGCGCGTCACGGGGGACGCCCGGCACTCCTTCGGCATGTTGATCTACAGAAGGTTGAGCGATACGAATCTCTGCTTCCCAAGGAAACACACTTCCTCGCACTCGTCATGCTTCGCATGCTTATACCGGTTGATCTACTCAGCTACGCGCTCGGGTTTTTAAGTACCGTAAAACTCGGGGAGTACGTGCTCACAACGATTATTGGTGTGTCGTGGTTCTCGTTTGCCTTTGCGTACATGGGGGATGCCATCATGAGTCGGAACTATGTACTTTTGGGCGGGATCGGTGTAGCATCAATCCTCGTGCTCAGTATTGCGTACAGCTATCTACGGAAAGGAAAACGCAAAAACACTGATCCCACATAAACTATGTTTGTTGATGAATTAGAAATTGCAGCCATCGCGGGAACGGGGGGGCCGGGAGTCGTCCGTTGGCGACGCGAAAAGTCTGAACCTCTCGGAGGGCCTAATGGTGGAAATGGAGGAAGGGGCGGCGACGTTTATATGCGTGCTGTCAGGGATCTAAGCCTGCTTTCCAAATATACAGGATCAAAGGAATTTGCGGCAGGAAACGGTGATGCCGGAGGCAATAGTAGTCAGCATGGGCATGACGGAAAGGATTACATCATAGATGTCCCGGTAGGCGCTACAGTGACCGATTTGGCTCGTGAACGCGTTTTTACATTTAATACAGTTGGTGAGACCCACAAGATACTCCAAGGTGGGCACGGTGGTCTCGGAAATGAGTATTTCAAATCGTCCACTAATCGGTCTCCCGATCGTGCGACTACTGGAAAAGCGGGGGAGACGGGAAGGTTCTTAATTGAACTTTCGCTTATTGTTGATGTTGGACTTGTCGGTTTTCCAAATGCTGGAAAATCAACACTTATTAATGCGCTCACGAATACGAGGGCTAAAGTAGGTGCGTATCCCTTTACGACCTTAGAGCCTCATCTCGGGGATTTGTATGGATTTGTTATTGCAGACATCCCAGGGCTTATTGAGGGTGCCTCAGAAGGAAAAGGATTGGGACATAAATTTCTGCGTCATGTGAGCCGTACCAAGATGATCCTACATTTAATTTCACTTGAACAAGAGGATGTTCTAGATGCCTACCGCATAATTCACGAAGAGCTCGAAAAACATGACCCTGCACTGCTTCAAAAAAATGAGTGGGTACTCCTTACAAAAAGTGATCTGGTTTCAGGAGATGATGCTGAGGCTGCAAAGAAACTTCTCGCTAAAATCAGCCCTAATGTATTTGTTGTCTCATCAGAAACAGGGGAGTCCATAAAAGAACTCTCTGACTCGCTCGTGCTGTACCTTCGAAATAGTGAAAAAGAGGATGAAAAAAGTGCGACCTCTCCAAAATAATTTCTGTACCAACCGCGACATTATTTTTATAAAAGAGGTTTTATTTATATTTTAAGCCGTACAATTCTAGCCTGGAAACAGGATATTGACATAAATGAGAAACGTGTGATTTTAACTTGCCAAATAGCCCTGTAACGCTACTATACACACCATGCAAACGGAGGAAAAAACTACAGATACAGTCTACCGACCGACAATTGGAATTGAAGTTCATGCAGAACTGAAGACCAAAACAAAAATGTTTTGTGATTCTGCTAATGCTCCACACACTGGGGAACCAAATACGCACATTTGTCCGGTCTGTCTCGCTCATCCGGGGACTCTTCCTGTCATTAATAAAGAGGCAGTAAAGCATGTGCTTAAAGTAGGACTAGCACTCGGTAGTGAGCTCGCCTCGTATACAGAGTTTGATCGCAAAAATTATTTTTATCCAGATATTCCGAAAGGGTATCAAATTAGTCAGTACATCTATCCGTTGGTAAAAGGTGGTGTTCTTGAAGGAGTCGCGATTACCAGAGTTCATCTTGAGGAAGACACTGCACGTTCACAGCATGAATCGGGAGAAGGAAGTCTCATTGATTATAATCGGGCAGGAGTTCCGCTCATGGAACTGGTTACCGAACCAGTAATTCATTCTGCAAAAGATGCAGCAAACTTTGCACGTGAACTTCAGCTTCTTCTCCGGACTCTCGGGGTTTCAGACGCAAACATGGAACAGGGGGAAATGCGAGTTGAAGCAAATATCTCTATAAGTAGTACGGATACATTTGGTACTAAAGTAGAAGTAAAAAACTTAAATTCATTCAAGTCCGTCGAAAGTGCGATTATCTATGAAATTGACCGCCAGAAAGAACTCCTTGAGAAGGGTGAAATGGTGGTTCAGGAAACAAGGGGATGGGACGAGATTAAATCGCGCACGTTCTCACAACGCCTAAAAGAAACCGCGCACGAGTACCGCTACTTCCCAGATCCTGATTTGCCTAAGTTGGATTTAACGTCGTATTCTGAATTTTCAGTATCTCGTCTACAGCAGGAAATACCACTTTTACCCTCAATTCTGCGCGAAAAATATAGTTATCTTGGATTGACGAGAGAACACATTGAAATAATTATTGCTGATACAGTCTTGCGAGTATTTTTTGCTGCAGTGCTTCTGCATACGAATGATAATCAGAAGCTCGCAACTCTTTCTGCGAATTATCTGACTTCTGATATTGGGCAACTTCGTATGAATGGATTGGTTCTTAATCCAAGTCGTTCAGAGGCCTTTGTTTCTTTGATGAAAATGGTGGAGGAAGGTAAAATCACCTCACGAGTTGCTAAAGATTTACTTTTGGAAGTATTGGAAAGTGAAGTAAATCCTCAGGATTTAGCTGAATCTCGTGGACTCTTACAAAATAATTCTAGTGATGCACTTCGGGTTGTGGTTTTGGAGGTTATTGCACTGAACGAGAGTGTGGTTCTGGAATACCGAGCAGGGAAGATCACATCACTGCAATTTCTTGTTGGACAGGGTATGAAGGCAACTAAGGGATCTGCCAATCCAACACTACTCGCAGAACTGTTTGTCGCGGAGCTTCAGTAAAATAAATCGTTATCTCGGATTGACGCTGTAAAGCTATCCACCATGTATTTGCATGATATCTCTGGTATTCCAGGGCGGTTCTTGTATACTTGTCGTGATGGATACACTCGTTCTTGATGGGAAGAGTTTTATGAAAGCGTCTAAGGCTGCGCGAGATCTCGGCTACACTGCTGATTACGTTGGTCAACTTTGTAGAAGTGGAAAGGTCCCTGCACACCTTGTGGGAAGAACCTGGTACGTGGATGCAGCACACCTCGGTGAGCATCGGGTTGAAAAGAAGCGTATGGCACGAGTTAAAGCTCGTGAGCAGGCACACAAAGCACTTGAGGAACACAGGTTACTTCGAATTCAGACGGAAACTGATCCAAAGCCAGGGCGGCGAATTGCCTATGCAGAAGATCGGAGTGAGCTGATTCCAAAGCCCCGTAAGCTTACTATTGCAAGTGAGTACGAGCCTCGAGAGCCTGTTGTTTTAGAGGAAACTGCTGATCCTTTTATTATCGAAAATAAGGGAGAGAAAATCCTCATGGAGGGCAAAATTAAGATTTTTGATGCAAATGATGATGCGCTTACTGACCCAGACACAATAATTCTTCATCCAAAAATACAGAGAAAACATGGAAAACCTGAAGTAATAGAAGTGAGCGAGAAGAAAACACCAACAGCCCATGAGGTGCACTTAATTGTTTCCGAGGAAATAGGGGAAACTGAGGTTGATCTACCTATTCAGACCGATTCAGTACCTTCTAAGCCCGCCTTTGCAAGCTTTGCTGATCGTCTTGAGAGCATGGAAGACACAAAAGTTCCTGCAGTAAGTAGTAAGCCTATTCCAGATCAAGAACCAGTAGTTTCACCAGTTAAACCACCTAGGAAATCGATCGCTGTTCCGCTAAGCGTCATCTTTCTAGCGGTTATCATTATCGTTCTATCATTCGGAGTTGGAAGTCTGTGGCAGGTTACGACAAGTCAGGATACCTCTGGACTACTCAGTATCTCGTACTACTTCGAAACACAGTCAACCATTAACTTTATATTAAGCAAAATATAGGTATCTCGTCTAAACTATATTAAAAATACTCATAACCTTTGCTTAGGTCACCAGCAAGTGGCGTGTTTCTGGAAGCTGGTGCGCTATTTTGAGATTGTCACTGAGGTGGCATATTTTCTTTGTAAGGTTACAGACCCTATTCGCCCGTGCTTTTCGAAAATGAACGCCAGCTAGGAAATGTATTCAAAAGTACTGAATGTATGCTGACCGAAGTAAAAGCGCTGGGTCTGTTTTTTGGATATGTTTCTGTACACATTTCTGTTTCAAAATTCTAATAGAAATCCCGTTCGGGATTTTTCTTGTTTTCGACTGATTTATTCGGGTACTTTTTTAAACCTCTCGATTTATTTTTTCCTCCAAAATTCTATTTGGAAAATGTTAATAACTTTCGTATAGAACTAGGCAAAAAAGCTATATAATTTATAGACATTTTGTTTTTTGTTCATGTCTGAAACATTGTCACTTTCTGGTCAGGAATTCATCCCCGCAACTATTGCGGGGAAGCACTTTGGATACACCGGTGATTACATTTCAAAACTAGCTCGCGAGGGTCAGGTGGAGGGTACGAAAATTGGTAATCAGTGGTTTGTGACGAATGCATCCGTTCAGGCATTTGTCGAGCATAAGACCATTGAGAAAACTGAACACTATGCGCGTGTACGTGAGGCGCGTAAACGAGAGCTTGTTGAGTACGCAACGAAAAATGAAGAAGCACATGCGGAGAAATCGAGAACACACCGGATGTCTGCACTTATTCAAACACTCGTCATTTTAATCCTCGGACTTTCCGTAGGTGCGAGCGGGTACATCATCCGCACGACACCTCTTCCGCAAAATGCATCACTCGCAAGCACTTCGTTTTCTGGTCTCGAACGTCTTGCGGTCATGGTCTATACGTTCGTGTCTGGCGAGAAAAAAACAGCGCCAGCAATCAATACGTTTACGGTTCCTACCGCAGATCTCGCTGCTACACCGGCGTATGCAACAACGACGCACACATCCCTTGTAGTTGCTCCTGAAGAAGTATTTACGACAACGACGATTGAAAGTGTGCGGGATTCGTTCTCCGACGAGGTTTCAGTATCGGTTGATCCTCTCCATCCTGATACCGGGATTATTGTTCCGCACTTCAAAGAGAAGGATGGGGAGGCATATCGATTTCTTATGGTACCGGTTAATGAAAGTGAAAATTAAATCGGTATGCAATTTCCACTTCTAAGGCCCCATACCACCATCTGGATTCTCATAGTATTTTCATGCATCGGTGCTTTCCTTATCGGCACCGCAACGACTGCTGCGGCGCCAAACTACCAAGTTAACTATCAGGGAAAGCTTACTACGGGAGCGAACGTTGCTGTTCCTGATGGAACCTACAACATGCGCTTCTGGCTTCTCACATCAGGAAGCATTGCCACTACAAGCGCAGTGTGGACTGAGTCGCTTACAACGACGAATCGCGTCACGGTTACGAATGGACTCTTTAGCGTGATGCTAGGTAGCACCTCGCCTTTGACCTCGGTTGATTTTAATCAGACGCTCTACCTTGGTGTTGAAATCGGATCCACCACCACAACGCCAGTTTGGGATGGTGAAATGTCTCCACGAAAGACTTTGGGGACTGTTCCAGCTGCGTTCGAAGCAGATAAACTTGATGGCTTAACCTCAACGCAATTTGTTCGTACGGATGCAACATCCTCAATTGCTACCTCAAGTGCTGACACGCTTCTCTCGATTACGCAGAACGGTGCAGGGGACATTTTGAATTTGTTTGATGGTACAACGGAAGTATTTTCCGTTGTTGATGGAGGCAATATAGGCATCGGCACCACCTCTCCCTCCCGCAAACTCACGGTTCAAGGTGGCGACTTCTATCTTGGCGGCAACATGATTGCTACTGGTACGCTTTCCGTTTCCGGTTTGGCAACATTTGGTAACGCATCCGCGACTGTGCTCACGATTTCAGGAAACACCTTCCTTAATGCTTTTACTGCAACTACAGGTACCTCTACCAATTTCCAAGCAACAACCCTTGGCGTTGGCACTGACTACATCACTGACCTTACAGGCACTGGGCTCTCAATCGTGGGAGGTGCTCTCACTGCAACAGGAGACGGAGCTTCTAACTGGTCATATAACGGCAGCCGTCTCTCACCAAGTACCACTGCTGGTACTATCGGTATCGGCGTCTTCGCATCCTCAACAATCGGTGGAGGAACCGGTGCAACGGGTCTTACGATTTCAGGTGGAGCGACGACAACCGGTGGAGTTGTCTTTTCTTCCATGACTGGAGGCGTTCTCACAACTGGCCCCACTGGAATTGTTACTGCCTCAACCACAATCGGTGACTCATATATCACCGACGCACTCACACTCACCGGTGGTATCCTTGGCTCAAACAGCATTGCTGCTGCGGGTGCAACGTGGACGACGACAAACGGTCTCACGATTTCAGGAAGCACAACCATCACGTACGCGTCAACCACCGGCCTCACCGCTACAAACGGCACCATCACCTATGCTTCAACGACTGGCCTCACTGCACAAAACGGTACAATCACAAACGCCAACCTCACGAACGCAACGACAACAAACTTCGCCATCACCGGTGCAACAAATGGTCTCCTCGCAGGGAATAGCAGTGGCTTCATTACCGCAACCACCACCGTTGGAGACGGCTTCATTACCGACGCACTCACCCTCTCTGGTGGAACAATTAGTTCAAACAACATCAGTGGCATCCTCACTACAACCGGTACCCTCACGATTGGAGATGGTGGAGACGCAATCAACATAGACTCAGTGGGCTGGGATATTAATAACAGCGTCATGACCGGTCTCTCTGGTCTTATCGTGACCAGTTCCTCATCCTTGGCAAATGCATCAGCAACAGCACTCACCGTCTCCGGCAACACCTTCCTCAATGGATTTACTGCAGCAGCAGGAACCACCACGAACGCAACCTCAACCTCACTCTTCGCAACCAACTTCACCGCAACAAACGGCACGATCGCTGCACTCCTCGGTACAAACGCAACCATCACAAACGCAACCTCAACCACCTTCCGTACCACAACCCTTGGCGT
>JBKJIT010000003.1:0-341701 GCA_046598345.1 Minisyncoccia bacterium
CAAGATATACTATTTTCAATGAGCCTAAGGGATCGAAGAGGCTGAATACATCGCGCGGACGTAAGGAGCACGATATGAAGCCTGTACCGTCCTCGTAAGCAGAGCTTTCTGAAACGGCTCTCGAGTATTGTGAAAGTGAACTTTCACAATACTCTCGCTTGTTTCAATAGGGAAAGATCCCTAGTGAAACATATCATTAAAAAAGCCGCCTCGCGGGACGGCTTTTCGAGACTCGTAACTAGTCCCATTTCAATCTCAATTCGTCGAATTTCGTTTCGACATTGAGCATCAAACCTTTACTTTTTCCACGCAGATTGAACTTCGTTCCTGCTGGTGTATATATACTCACCGAATGTTCACGCAAAGAACGGGTCCAGTAGTCTCCTTCGGTTTGCAGCTTTTCAAAAGGGCTCACGTTTTGCTCCACGAGACCCGGGGTTACGATGAGTGCAACCTGATATCCCTTAGCAACTGGAGTGCATTTGAAATTCTGGAACGCCGGACTGGCTTTAAGTCTCATGCACTCCTGACCCAGTGCCGCGGTTGCGATCAGGAAAAACGTGAACCCCATCAACATACGAATGTACTGCATCATCCTGACCTCCAGTTATGACCTACGTGACCAGACAGTATCCTACCCGTTCCCACTCAGAGTGTACAGCGATAAATATCAAAAAAACCGGCCTGATGGCCGGTTTTTTTGATGCTTATTTCGCTGTCTTTCGTACTGCGATCGTAAGTCGTGACTTCTTTCTCGCGGCAGTATTTTTCTTGATGAGGCCTCGCTTCTCTGCCTTGTCGATGACTTTAAATGCTTTTGGCATGAGTGCCTCGGCCTCCTTAGTCTCGCCAGCAGTGATATGCTTTCGTACCTGCTTTACCACATCGTGGAGAGCAACTTTCCGACGTATATTAAAAACCTTCTTGTGAAGGGATGATCGATATGCTTTTTTTGCTCCTCGTGTAATTGCCATGCTTAGAATTCTGCCTTACTGCCTAATTTATTCCTATATAACGTACGGCACTATACCGCACGTATTCAAAAAACGCAACGGCTGCGCCGCTCCCGTTTTTTGCTCCTCACACCCTTCTACGTCTCGTTAATTACAGGGATCTTGAAAACGGTGACTGAAGCAGAGCCTCCATTTACACACGAAAGGGTAAACAATGTGTCCACAATGATCTCGTATTTTAGGGTTCCTGCTTCAATAACTGGAGCTGCCGCAATAGTCTGTATTACAGTCTGATTCCCTCCAAGTGGTTTTGCCGTAAGCTCACAGGCTCCTCCAGCTGTTCCTATATTTGTATCCCACGTAAGTGTTGTTTCATTTTCTTTTTTGGTTGTATTTTTATCATCTTCAGGTACTGCTCTTGGTGTCGCAGTAAGCGTTGGATCTCTCCTCACTTTTACTGTTACCGTCTTTAAAAGACGCGCATCACAATACAGGCCAAATATGGTGTCTTGCGTAAGGCCAGCACTTGTTTGTGTATCATTGGGGGCTATCCAAGCTCTCCCAGCATTTGGAATAGCATCACTTGGGCTACTAACTACCCTTACTGTGCAAGAACCCATAATATTTTCCGTATTCCACCTAATATCTGATTGCCTTCCAACACTAACGGACGGAGGATTCGCGCTTATGTCGTATTTTTCTGTTGGAGGAGCTGCACATGTATTTGTAACTGCGAGAGTTATGAAATTCCCGTCCTTACAAGTATATGAACAACTACCACTCGTGGTACACGTTCCTGGAACTGTTTGTCCATTACTTCCTCCGTTTAGGCTACAATTATTTATTTCCGTAGGATTACATCCACCTCCGGGTGGGGGTGTGCCAGCAGCATTAATATTAAATGTCTGTTCTGAACAGTTGTCAGTTGTGTTTGTTTCAGCTACCAAAAACGCAGAGAATGCTGGGTCAGTATTAACACAATGTCTAATAGTGACCTTTCCCACGCTACCGAAACTCATTCCATATGTACTGTCCGTAGCTTTACCGCCTGCAGGAATTACCGAACTGATAATGTTTGTGCGATCCGGAATCCACGTACTAGTTCCTTCTACTTTGAGCCAAAATTCATCTTTAAAGTTGGGCCGTGTATTGATGCTTCCTGTATTAACAACATCAGCATCAAAATTCACTCCTTGATTTACGGTAATAGCTGAAGCGCCGCCTTGAATTCTAATGTTTTCACTCTTCACATTTGCTCCAGACGCTACCGGAGCCGTTACCGTAAACTGTCTCCAGCCAGACCAGTTATTGACACGCCCTGTTGCATCATCAAGTTCAGGAAATTGTGTTGGCTCATTTGCAATATAGCCCACATAGTATATTCCGGGAGGGATATCTGGAGGGATATTCCACACAGCTTCTGCCGATTGTGATCCATTTACTGCTGTACCATAACCAATCGGCCCTACAGGCTGGGTATAATTTGCTGTCGTATCAGCGTCACTGCTGTCTATGTAAAAACCTCCAATAAGATACCCCGGGGGTGCAGCTGCAGTTCCAATATTCCAGATGGAACCTGTATTGATAGTCACTGCACTCCCTGCAGCAACCGTACTTGCGATAAGAGGAAACGAGGCGTCAAGATCCGGTCGTGCGTTATTAGTTACCGTAAATGTTCTCCAGGCAGAGTAGTTGTTTGTTTCGTCCGATTCGTCAACGCCACCTAGCGTATCAACTTGGAAACGATATCGATGCGTACCCACAGCAAGTGGGGGGAATTGTGTTTGGTACATTAGATTTTTTGCTTGATTGAGTGCAAGAGCTCCTACATTCCCTAAATCAACACTCGTCACTGATCCATCTGAATCCCAGTCTATATGAAGCATTGCCTTACCTGCTTCGGGCACGGCCTGGTATGCATCTGTAATCGCTCCTAGGAAATCAATACGTGCTGATGGTAAGAACGATTCACCATCGGGACTAATGCTCTGCACGCTGAGATCAGGCTTTGCAACACAAACTCCACCGCTCATCGAGTAACCTGCGACACAGCCGTATTCGCACTTCGCAGCAGTGTTCACACTACTGAACACATAGGGGGTATTTCCGGTGAGGCCTGTATTGTCGTTCGGGTACATACTTGCGTTTGATGGGACTGTTCCAGTACATGAATAAGATGTTGATGGTACACACGAGTTATATGAGAGTCCACAATATTGCACATCATTGGGACCCGTAATTGATCCCGGAGTAGTCCCGTTTGGACATGAAGCAACACAGGATCCACCATACCAGTATCCACTACAATTCTGCCATACCGGAGTACAAGCAGCATTCCCTACATTGATGGTTGCCGAACAATTACCCAGAGGGACAGGTGAAAATTCGATCTTGTCATAGATGGTTCCATAATATGTCTTTGATACAGTCGGATTAATCGTCATTGATCCTCCGAGCACCGTGAGATCGCCAAATTCACTTATGTTAAATGTGGCTACATTATTGTCGTAGCGACTCGTTGTCCACGTTAGTTTGACAGGTTCGCCAGAATTTACTGTTGTCTTATCGAAGGTTAGCGTACAGCTAGGTGACGCATAGTAACAAAGATTGCTATCTCTCCCTCCATTAATACCTTTACAATACCAATGATAATCACCATTAGGCTGTTTCACAGCTGTCGTTTGTGAGCCAGACACACATGATTCTAAGAGTAGCCCACATGCTCCATCAATTTTCGTAGGCTTCGGTGCAGAGCAAAATACATTTGAATATCCGCTCGCACCACAAGCCCAGTCCCAGCTTGTAGGATTACTATCAACACGAGCAGTGGTAAGTGACCCTGAACTACAAAGGTTTTGAGTAGGCTCTATTGCAGTAGGTGTGTCACTATCTGCCAAACCACAAGCAGGAGGTGGCACGACTGGCTTAGGCGCTGAGCAAATCGCATCTTGTTTGCCACTTGCAGTGCACCTCCAATCCCAACTCGTCGGGTTACTGTCTGGACCAACTGGATTACCCGAACTACAAAGGTTTGTTGGCTGTGTAGCCGTTGTTTTTCCCTGAGACAATGGATCACATGCAGGTGTTGGTGTCGTTACCGTAAAATCAGGGGAGCCAGGGCTGCTATAGGTTTGGTTCATAAATTCAAACTCATACCCATTCGTCGAACAATTTCCAAAACCCGTCGGATTAGCCCTCATATAAAAATTTCCCGTTACATTTTGTGTACCACTTGCTCCTACCGGGATCACGACCGTTCGAGATGTATTTAATGTACCTCCTGATGCAGAAGAAACTGTGTATGATCCCAAAGCTACTCCATAAAAACTGCCGAGGTTAAGGTATGCCGTTCCCGGATAATCAACTTGATCCTGAAGTATTGCTAAACGAATATTGACGGTTACCGTATCACCTGGAGCTGCTGAAGATGGTGTTACTGATACAGTTGCCTCCGACTCATGCGCCTCTAGTCCAGATTCTCGTGCGTCAGGTCCACAATAATTAGTCCATACTGCATTAAGTGTCGCCCCCCAACTCGATGCTTCAGCATTTAAAACTCCTCCTCCCAAAAAAAGAGCGAGACCAAAAAAGACGACTGCGATGAACTTTATTAAGAGTAAGTTGAACGAAAAATCCCTTGTTGCCGTATGCATATATATAGTGTAGTACATCCCGCGCTTAAACGGATCGTGATCTGTTGATTAATAGCGTGTTCCGCGGTCAGGAAATTTAGTTCTCCCATCCTGTTGTATAGACACCCACTCTATCGTAGATGCATATATTGGTTGGATTTGTACAGCAAATACCGAAACTTGAACGACCCCATACTGTGGTAGTAAAACTTCCAGCAGCTACCACTGCCCCAGCCGGTGCTCCTGGACCAACTAATGTGCAGCCTGTATTACTTCCTGGATTATAATCGGTTCTAACGGTACTGCCCGGAGGTACCCAATTTGGTGTTTCAATATAAGGAGCAGGATAGGAAGCCGAGATAGTTGGCGGAGGTGTTGTTTGCACATTTATACTTGCTGAACCAGCCCCACTGGGATGACTGGGACTGGTGTTACATAAAACTTGAAAAGTTGTGTTTGCATTAATTGGACCCACTGTTATTGGGCCTCCGCTCGGAGCATCACCAGTAGAAAAGGGTCCAACACTCTGACAAATAGTTGCATTATTTGAGCCCCATGAAACTTGTACTAAATCTCCTGTCGTTATGTTTTTTGTCGATGCTGCTCCACCATTATTGGTAATAGGACTTGCGCCCCCTACATTAGCAACTGTAATGCTTGCAGTGGGAGCGGCCGCACAGGCACTTCCATTCCAAGCAGAGCCAGCAGTGCAAGATGCTGTTCCAGTTGCCGCATGGAGGAGTGTCGTGTTGTTATAGAGTGTAAACGCATTTGTTGCACCTGATCCGTAGGAAAGGTTTCTGGAAGTTCCAGGATTTGAAGCTGCCAGGTTGAATAATCCTCCACCCTGATACACACGCGGAGTAGTTGCGTTTGAAGTCCAAGATACAGAGGTGGAGCAGTTATTTGCACCGACTGCAATTGTACAATTGGGAACGGTAATCGTTCCCGTAGGGGCTGGAATACATGTAAACGTTCCTCCTTGAGCTGAGTTGCTCCAGTTGCCATTTGCATGACGAGTGTGCATATACCAATAATATTGGGTATTTGGGTCTATTGTTGTTACCCGTGAAGTACCGGTGTAACTATCGAGACACAGCCCCTCCGGTTCTGTTTTATTCGGAGAACATGCACTTGTCCAACTTTCTGCCGCTGGAGCAGGGGGACTTTTATAAAGACGCAGAAGTGATTGAGTGTATGTACTCGGAAGTGTCCAATTAAGTGTTGCTTGTGTCCCCGCTGCATTACAAGTTACGGCACCGGGTGTTGGAACAGGCGGAATATCGAAATAAATCACATTGCTCGTTCCTACGGTCCCGTTAGTGCACTCAACCCGGTATTGAGCTATAGAAGTTACACCCGTGGGAAGCGGGTATTGTCTAGTACCTGGATATGGATAGGTTCCAACGCTTGCATATGCGCCTGCATTCCACCTATACACCGTACACGATGTCGGGTTGTTAGTAGCACTCCAACCCAAAATTGCTGTTGCCCCGCTCTCATTGTAGAAGGCACTTCGTATCCAATTGCCGGTCCCACCACTCTGTGTCGTGCCCGTAGCAGTAACGACTGGAGCAGGAGGAGGAGAGACTGTTCGAGACCACGTCATGGTGTTGCATAGTATGTTGCTTACAGAGGCCGTATTGAGATACACATGTGTATTAAAATTTCCATATTCAGCATTCCCCGCTTTGTGATTCGCTAAGTTTATCGATCCTCGCCAGGTACCTCCTCCCATGTTTGTTCCTGGATACCAGACAAGGTCGTCCTGCCCCCCTGAATCTCCCCACGTTGGAAATGTTACCGAGGTAACATTTGCACTCACCCCATACGCATAGGTGTATAACGTTCCTGTGGTGGCGGATGTATTAGAAGATTCCATTGCAACACTCGAACAAGAAGCTGCAACAGCACTGACCGTAACGGATTGCGCACCGGTAGACACACCGCTACCATTCCAGCACTCCAACGTGAAAGTCTTAGTTGCAGGAATAGCTTGCACTGAGCTTCCATTTACAACTTGCGAACCTGTCCATCCATTCGAAGCTGTGCAAGAAGTAGCACCACTCGTTGTCCACGTAAGGGTTGAGTTTCCATTTGCAGCAACAGATGTTGGGCTAGCGGAAAAATTGAGTGTTGGAGCCCCGGGACACGAAGGCGATGCCATGGTACTAGGCGTTGGTCCTGCATTTGCTGACGATCCTGCTGAGTTTGACGCTCTTACATAGTACGTATGACTCGAAAGTGGTGAAACAGCGTGAGTGTATGAAGTAGCAGCTCCAGTATAGATAATGTTACCAGCACTTGTTCCGTCAGCCATGAGCGTGTAGCTCGTCGCACCCGAAACAGCATTCCACGATATATTAATGAAACCACCACAACCACCAGATTGAGATGCAACAAGATTTGTAGGGGTTGTGGGAGCGACAGCACAATTTACGCCTCCATTTGGCTGATACGGATTCCAACCAGCAGGAGCTGTTTGTACAGTTCCACTGCAATCAATATAGCAAGAATCACCGGGTTCAAGTTGGTTTATGTATCCATTGGCGGCATTGGGGCTCATTGATGTGCATGTCCACCACCAGCCCGGCTGTCCATAAGACGCACTACCTGCATTGTTTGTTCCCAAACCACCTGGCAAACAGGATGACCCCGTGGTTCCGCAAATTGCGTGTGCGTAAATATCCACCGCTTTAGTTGCTGTATTTACCGTATCAGTACATGAAACCTCTCGATTGGTATACCCGGTAATCGGTCCGATTCCGCTCACTGAGCTTACTGTAGGATACGAATATGCAGCAGCAGGAGCGTCATTAACAAACTTAACTCGACAACTAGTAGCACCTACTTGACCCGATGGGAACCAAGACAGGTTGATGTATGAGTTGTAAGGAACAGAATGAGATGATGGACTAAAAAAGGTAGAGCCCGACACCCCAGTAGATACACTACTCACAGCGATCGCGTCTACGGGAAAAAAGAAAACCACAGCCACAAATCCAAGAAGGAGTACTTTTTGAAATAAATTTATAGAAAAAGTATTCATGATGTCTGTAGAATAGTAAGGGTTTCCGCCACAGGGATTAACGCATCCCTCTTTTCGGGTGCGCGCACATCCAGAACAAAAAACCAACCGGAGTATTTCTCAAAATGAAAAATGACCAAATCGGCATTTTCTCCTATGTGTTCAAGCCCATTTATACCAGGAATACTTAGAGTAAGTGGCCTAGTTCGATACGAAGGTCCCACGTATTCCTTGAGTGTTGTTCCAAAAAAGGCTTCCCACGCGGCTTCATGTGCGTCTTCCTCACCGTTATAGAAAGTCCTGAGAATGATTGAATCAGTTGTACTTGAGACTGCGATGACGCTGTCCTCATTATTCAACTGCTGAACATTCATTGTGGATTCTGGATATGTGAGAGTGTAGGAAATACCTTTTGTACCCTGTTTCGGCTTATCAAATGTCTTTCCAGTAAAAGTACTCATAGGCTCTGGCGCAGGAATCACTACGCTTTCAGATACTTCGTTTTGTTTATCTCTTTCGATGGCACCCACTGGCTCTGGTTGACTCTGCTTGTTTCCAAAAAAAAGAAAAAACGCATATGCGAGGAGTAATGCAAGCACAACGCTACCCGAACACATGATTGCGTACCCAATAATTTTTTGTTTAGGGGTTGCCATAACAAACCGTGGACAATTCCAGAGGTATTACCCCTAATATTAGCATGTAGTCACGTCAGTAAATTCACTTTAGTTGAATTCTGTGACTATTTTATAGCGAAACCAGATAATACGGACGGCCTTGACAAAATACCCTATGATGGTATATACTCCTTTTCGGTTGGTTTGGTCTTTTCAAAAAAACTTTCGCGGGTAAAACCGCACCCAATTCCTAGGGGGTAACCTGGGTGGAGATGTGAAATGAAAAGCATGAAAAGCATCATTTTGGCGGCCACCTTGGCTGTTTTGTCGCTATTGTCCTTCGGGGCATCGGCGGAAAACAATGGCATTTGTGAGACGCTGTACGCCGTTCGAGCATTCCCCGAGGGTAAGCGGCCAACGATTATTCAGGCATGCAAGCCCCTTCTGGTCGGCCAACGGTGGTCAATGATCACGACGTGCGGCGGCAACGGCTTTGCCATCAATGGCAACTTCCCTCCCTATGTGTATCACGGGATGGGCGGAACGACCGTCAGCTGCGTTCAGCTCGAAGTGGCCAAAGCTGAAGCAAACAGGCAAATCGATGCGACCCTGAAGGCCCTGACGAAGCTCGGCGGCGACGCCAGCTACTGGATGGCTATCCAGGACGCACTCCCGGCGGAATAACGGGCAGACGATCTGCCCTCCCATGCGCAGGTATCCTACCAAGGGTCCTGCGCATTTTTTTAACCACGCATATTCGAAGGAGAATTGCATGAAAATTCGTTCAGTGTCCTTTGCAACGATGGTGAGTTTTCTCTCCATATTCACTTGTGGTGCTCAGACTGCTCCGCCCATTACGCCACCAGGAAGTTCCACACCGACGGTGGAAGTGGTGGTAACAGTTCCCTGCAATCACTATACGTGGATTCGCTGGTCCTCGTCGGCAAACACACGGTACTGTTACATGCAGCATGAAGGACTGATTGAACCTAACGGCAAAAAGTACGTAGGGCCAATACTCGCCTACACCGTGCGGTCAGTGACGTGCTTCAATGGAACTGGAACTGGCTGGAGTGCCCACTACCCCATCGCGATCGTTCCCAGCACCATAAATCCGGACAACCCGCACGACTGTCGCATTCCTGTCCGCCTCAAAGATGATCACGAGGAAGACGGGTCTGTCCCATAAAATACAGACCGTGGATTAACCTCTCTGACAATCGCCCGTCCCACTCGAAGTATGAGAGTGGGACGGGCTTTTTTTATGTACATTTTTATAACGCTGGAGGAGAACATGCGTTCTGGTGTATCATGACTCTATGATTGCGCGCCTTACGGGAGAAGTGGTTGATGCAAAGCTCACGCATATAGTGCTCAGCGTTGGTGGTGTGGGGTATCTTGTCGCTGTCCGTCTCACCTCAGCATTTGAAATAGGTGGCCTCGTGACTCTCCACACCCATCTAGCGGTGCGCGAGACTGCCCTCGATCTGTACGGATTTCTGACGCAAGACGAACTCCGTATGTTTGAGCACCTTATTAAGCTTCCGAAGATTGGTCCAAAGTCCGCGATGCAGATTCTCTCCCAAGCGGAACTTACCCTGCTCCGGCAGGCAGTACGAGAAAACGACCCGACATACCTCTCGAAGATGTCGGGCATTGGAAAGAAGAGCGCCGAAAAAATTGTACTCGGCCTCAAAGACATTTTTGAAGGTGACGATTTTCTTATGAGTGAAACCCATGGCGGAAAAGACGCAGACGTTATTGATGCACTTATTGCGCTCGGGTACTCAGAACGTGACGCGCGTGCTGCGCTCCAGAAGCTTCCCGCGGAAATCACGGATACGAACGACCGTATAAAACACGCACTCAAATTTGTAAGTTCTTAGCCTCAACTGAACACCCCTTAGTCTCTCTTTTTCTCTCTTTTATTTTTTCTATCCTTAAAATTTTTTTGTCCCCGTCTTCTGTTCCTGTCTTCTTCTGCTCATTTTTACTTTTTTAGAGTTGCCCCAAGCTAATCAAGCTAACAACGTAATTTGTGTATTTACTTAATTCCAACATATACCATAAGGGCCGTACGGCCCTTATGGTATATGTTGCTCAAAAAAAGTTGGGCGATACTCAATATGAATAAAAATACAGAATATAAGGTATAGAGTGTTAGGTGTTGGGTGTGAAATATCGAACACGGGGTATTGGATATGAAATACGAAATGTGGAATGTCGGGTGTCGGGTGTCGGGTGTCGGGTGTCGGGTGTCGGGTGTCGTCAAATCCTAAAATATTTCCGCAGATGCTTGTCGTTTTCAATGTAATCTGACGTAAGATAAAGCACATCTGAACTGAGTCCGAGGTGTGATTTTAAAAGTAGAATAAAATCATCACACGCATACGGATACACCCATACACTTTTCTGAAGCATGTAAAATCCGTACAATTTCATACCTCGACGAAGCTCCTTTCTCACTTTCTCTTTCGTATTCGGTACGTCAAAAACAACAACTCTCCACCTCTCATCCCATTTCTTTTTCTCGGAAGATTCTATCCTCTGATGCCTGAGGGCAATTTCCCACTTACCCTTCTTTGTAACCTCAAGTACTTTCTCGCCGCCCTCATTGTGTGTCTGTTTAATAAGCCCTGATCTGAGCAGTGATTCTATGTTCCTCTTGATAGATTGTCCGGGTGAATACTTCTTACGCTTAAAAGTTCCCCCCAGAAGTGAAAGTGCATTCGGTGCCACTACAGCGATAGTTACCACCCCGAGGGTACCAATAGTCATAAGAACCCCTTCTCCAATTTTGCCTAGTTTTTGTCGCGTTAGTGACATTACCGTAAATATACCATAAGGGCCATACGGCTCTTATGGTATATTTACGGTGTAGGGGTTATTTGGGTTATAGGGGTATAGGGGTATAGGGGTATATGTCTATCTATACAGTGCGCTTTAATACTTTTTAATAATTAAGGTGTTTTATGGAGAAAAATGTATGGGGAAAGAGCAATCCGCCAACCTCATTTAATTTGAGGCAAAGCGAAAAACCCGTATACTAAATTTAAGCTTTTCATATGGAATCTTTGCTTTACCACTTAAAACGACTTTTCCCAACTTCGTTATTTAAGCTCGTGCAGCCTCCTTACCACTACCTCCTCGCAGTACTCGGAGCGATGTACTATCAATTCCCCTCAAAAGAGATCACCGTTATCGGAGTAACCGGAACGAAAGGAAAATCAACGGTCGTTGAACTTGTAAACGCACTTTTTGAAGCTGACGGGAAACGAACTGCACTCGCGGGAACAATTCGCTTTAAAATTGGGGAGAAAAGCGAACGAAACCTTCACAAGATGACTATGCCGGGAAGATTTTTCATGCAGAAGTTTCTCAGGGATGCGGTGAATGCTGGGTGCGACGTTGCAATCGTCGAGATGACTTCAGAAGGCGTGCGTCAGTCCCGACATAAATTCATTCACCTTGATGCGCTCATATTTACAAATCTTTCACCTGAACATATTGAATCCCACGGCTCGTATGAGAAATATATTGCGGCAAAACTAGAACTAGCGCGGGCGCTTGAGGAGTCAAGGAAGCGCCCGCGCTACGTGATCGCGAATAGTGACGACGCGCAGGGCGCGGCGTTCCTCCGTGCGCGAGTAGAACACGCACTCCCCTACAGTCTCGATGATCTTGAGCTCTACACATTAAACCGTGAGGATGTGAGTCTCGTGATAGATGGTACGACGATTCGCGTTCCGTTGGTTGGTCTTTTCAATATTTATAATGCACTAGCGGCAATCGTAACTGCGCGCGCATTTGGCATTCCACTTAAAACCATACTCGGTGCGTTTGCAAATTTAGCTCCCATTAAAGGCCGTGTTGAACGCTTTAAATCTCCGAAGGGTGCGGCACGAAAAATTACTGCGGTAGTCGACTACGCACATACTCCGGATTCACTGGAGAAGCTCTACCAAGCATTTGAAAAAGAAAAGAAGATTTGTATTCTCGGCAACACAGGAGGAGGAAGAGACAAGTGGAAGCGTCCAGAAATGGGACGAATTGCCGGGGAATACTGCGAGCGCGTGATCCTCACGAACGAAGATTCATACGATGAAGATCCGGCAAAAATTGTTGACGAAATGGCACGCGGAGTTGAGGATGAATCAAAAGTAACTATCATCATGGATAGACGTACGGCAATTCGCACTGCACTTGAAGAAGTGCCAGACGGGGGCGTCGTGCTTATTTCCGGGAAAGGTACTGACCCGTACATCATGGGTCCTCACAACACGAAAACACCATGGAGCGACGCGAAGGTGGTGGAGCAAGAAATGGCTGCGCTCTTTGGTGAGCAGGCTACGTAACTTTTGTTTGAACTAAAAGGGGTGCGTGCGTTCTAGGCGAAGTGGAACAAAATAATCCCCGCCGCGACGGAAACATTGAGCGATTCTTTTTTACCCTCCATCTTGATGTGGAGCACGTGGTCACACACTGCACAGATTTCCTGCGGCACTCCCTCTATTTCATTTCCTAATATGAATGCCACGTCGAGCACGATCCCTACGCTTCGATACTCCTGCGAACGTTCGTGTTGCTCAATCGCAACAATGGAGACCCCTTCGGCTTTCAGTTTCAGGATCACCGCTTCAGTAGTTTCCGCGTACTCCCAAGGAACTGTTTCAGTCGCGCCGAGGGATGTTTTTTGTATATCTTCCCGAACCCGTCCAAAACGATCTGTAGGACACGGCGTGTACCCTGTGAGAAAAATCTTTCGAATGCCTGCTCCGTCCGCACTTCGAAAAATAGACCCTACGTTATGGGCACTGCGTATATTATGAAGAATGACGTATCGATTCATGATGGTACACTGTACATGATGTTGAATCCGTTTCCCATTCAATTCCTCGCGCTCCTCGCATATGCACTTTTACGTATCTGTGTTGGAGGAATTCTTGCGTACCGTGCTACTTCCCATCTTCGCGAGAAACGAACGCTGGTTCAGGCCTTTGGCGCACTCGAGCTTGTCTCTGGGCTCATGCTGATTGTGGGCTACTACACGCAAATTGCAGCACTCCTATCGGGAGGAGTTGCACTCCTTGCGCTCTCGGTCCACGCTGTTCGATCGGCACTCAGTATGGGAGGGCGGCAATTTTACCTCCTTCTTTTTGTTGCTTCCCTTTCCCTTTTCATCACGGGAGCGGGATTCTTTGCCTTTGATTTGCCTATCTAACCAGTGTCAAAATCCGTGATACAATTTCTTCATGACTGACGTCTTATACTATTTACTCCATGGAATGCTTGCTCCCTCGCCCGTTTTTCTCATTGGGTACGTTATTGTAACTTCGCTTCTCACCCTCCTCGCGGTGTCCTGTTACCTACACCGCTCTCAAACTCACCGTGCTGTGAAATTCATTTCTCCCATAAGTCATGTTTTCCGGCTTATTCTTTGGCTTTTTACCGGAATGGTGACGAAGGAGTGGGTTGCGGTCCACAGGAAGCATCATGCATCGAACGACACCCCTGAAGATCCCCACAGCCCTCGTCATTTTGGTCTTAAAAAAATCCTTCTTGAAGGTGCTGATATTTATCGCGACGCAGGAAAAAATTACCCACACCTTATGGATGAGTACGGCGAAGGCACTCCTGATGATTGGATGGAGCGAAACGTGTACTCAGGAAAGCTTCGCAATTGGGGTATCCGTGTAACGCTTGTTGTTGAGCTTGCTCTCTTTGGCCTTCCTGCACTCATTATTTGGCCGATTCAAATGCTTGTGATCCCCATAATGGCTGCAGGATTTATTAATGGGATCGCGCACGTCTATGGGTATCAGCGATATAAAGACGGGATGCCGAGAGGTAATGGAAAAGTATACGAACGTATTGGAGATGCACGAAACGTACCGACATACGGTCTTGTCGTTGGAGAAGAGTTTCACAACAACCACCACGCTGAGCAGGGCAACTACAAATTTTCACATGCATGGTACGAATTCGATCTCGCTGGAACACTTATTGAACTCATGACCTGGATAGGCTTTGCGTGGGTGCCAACCCGACCAAAAAACAATTAGCGAGTGATGTCGACATGATGAATTGATGTGCTATAGTTTCGGGGCGCAATTTGGCGCTATCATATCAGTACATCTCAGCTGTACGCGTAAACAGTACCCCGCACTGCTTACCCTTATTAAGGAGAAGGTACGCATGTACAATTAAATATATCCGCCCATAGCTCAGCCGGTAGAGCAGCTCCCTTTTAAGGAGAAGGTCCTTGGTTCGATCCCAAGTGGGCGGACTCACAAAAACCAAAAGGACTAGTTCATATGAACTAGTCCTTTTGGTTTAGCATGCAAACTGCTTTGCACGCGACGCATGTCCGAACCGGAATGATGTTTTTTGCCCCGAAAAACGAATGAGGCGGGATCGCGAACACTTAGGAGCGAAGCGAGTTAGTGATTCGTGATGACAAAAGATTGAAACCTGAATAGTTCATGTACTCAAAAATTCCGAAGGCTGTTTTACTCCTCCCGCTTAAAATACTTGTACAAACTCGCAACACCGACAATCCGGAGCGTTCGAAGGATTCGTATCGCGCGAATTGCTTTGAGAAACGTAAAATTTCCAACCCCAATATACGTCGGTAGAATAGAGAGAAAATCAACAATACCAAAAAAGCTGGTGAAATACCGAATTTTTTTTGCTGCTGTCCAAATTCTCGCTGCATACTCCACGGTAAAAATAATTGTCGTTATCCATTGAACGAAGAAAATCGTGAGTGGGTACGCCTCTCTCGCGAAGTGTTCAAAAAGAAACGCAATAAGCGAAACGAGTGCAGCAATGGCAAGTACTCCCTGCACACCCGCAAAATACTTTGACGTTGGTACATTTAGGGACTCAGTAGTCGCATTTTTGAAGGCTGAAACATTCATAGAGAAAGAGCCCATTTTTCCAGCGCTATATCCATATCCCGTTTCCCCAAATGCGCATCATGGTAGATGGTAAGAAGTTCCCTTGAGATTACATCCACTTCTCCCGGCTTAAATGATGCGAGCGCCCGCTTTGCTTTCGAGTACACAAAGGGTTTTTGTTTTGCTTCGTCCGCACTCTTTGTCTTCTCCGCAAGCCGGAGCATTTTCACCTGCCAATAGAGGGTTCCTAGAACTTCTTCCGGAGAAAGCCCTTCACGCCATGCCTGCATAAGAAGGAGCCAGAGCGTTTTCTTATCCCGCTCGAGGAATGCATTAGCGAGCCCAAATGCATTGAAACGTTCCTTTAATGCGCCGCTGTATTCGGTACACGCATCGGCATGTTTTGCGAGCGCTTTTACCTCCGCCGCTTTTAAAGCCCCCTCAATACAAATAAAAGTGTGCGCAGATTCGTGTAAGAGTTTTGCTTCCTGAGTAAGTTCTTCAAATGCATCTGGCTCCTCAGAGAGCGTATCGAGTATGATAATCTCACATCCCTGGAAGAGCGACATCCCGGTCGCCGCATTCGCGAGTATTCCTGGTTCATACGTTTCAGAAGTAATAGTTCGTGTGATCGTTTCTTCCGTCTCCAAAACATGCGCCTCTTTGAAAGCTTTTTCTCGAACTGTAATGACGTCACTTCCCCAGAAAACTCGAAGCATGATAGGGTAAAGTATGCGCTATCTTACGTATTTCCTCAATCTCCCCTGGACGCTCATTGGGCTTTTGAATGCGCTCATCGCTGTTCCCATAAAAATGGAATTTCGAAATGATGCGATTATTTTTCATACGAAAACTGTAGGACTTGTTGCCTTATACCAGCCAAAAGGGGCTGGGGTAGCCCTTGGTAACGTTGTGATCGTAAAACGCGATCTTGCTATAAAAATCCTTGATCATGAGCTTGTGCACATTGAGCAATTTATGCGCGAACCGTTTATTCATCCTTTTTTATACTCGATAGAACTCTTAAGAAAAGGATATTTCAACAATAAATATGAGTTCGAGGCCTATGAACGTACTGACAGTTGGCCAGACTATATCAAAAAAGACAAAGAAAATTTTCTTAAAAATTCCAAAGTAATACGGATCAAATAGTACGACTATCGATTTGATGCTAAATAGATGAGATGCGCGGCGGCAAGTCGTGAAAACGTGAGGCGTATTTTTATACGATGAACGTTTGAACGACGTAGCCAACAAAGCAGATCGCTATTTAGCATTAAATCGAGACATTTCCTCCCAATTAGGGCCAACCTTAACCTCAGCGCTAATCGGCACCCCCTTCCCCTCTTCATTCGTAAGTACTCCCTCCATAATCTCTTTAAGCTTTGGCACAATTTTCTTCGTATCACTCTTTTTAATTTCAAACACTAGTTCGTCGTGCACCTGAAGCATCATGTGCACGCGATCGTTTAGTTTTTCCTTCGAAAGATACTCATGAATCCGAACCATCGCAATGCGGGCAACGTCAGCAGCGGTTCCCTGCACAGGAGCATTAATTGCCATGCGTTCTGCCTGCGCGCGAATAAATGGCGCACTCGAGTTCATACCAGGAAAATGACGGCGACGTCCGAAGAGGGTCTCGGTAAAGCCGTGACGCCTCGCATACGCCTTCGTTTCCTCCAAATACTCCGCAAGTCGTGTGAACGTATTAAAGTACGCAGTGAGAAATTCCTGTGCTGCAGCACGCGACGTCCCTTCACCTAAGTTCGCCTTGAGAGCATTCACACCCATGCCATAGAGAATACCAAAATTGATAACCTTCGCCTGCCTTCGCATATCAGGTGTCACCTCATCTTCACTCACTCCAAAGACGCGAGACGCAACCCCACGGTGCACATCCTCCCCGCGCTTGAAAATCTCCATGAGCTTTTCGTCGTGAGATAAAATCGCCGCAATACGAAGTTCAATTTGTGAGTAATCGATGGCGACCAAATCAAATCCTTCTTCTGCCATAAATGCACGTCTAATTGCCCTCCCTTCGTCAGTGCGAATTGGAATATTTTGGACACTCGGATTTTCTGAAGCCATGCGTCCAGTGACCGCACCAGCTTGGAGAAACGTGGGGTGAATGCGTCCATCTTTCTGCACCACATCGGGAAGTGTGTCCACGTAGGTCGAGACAAGTTTCTGAAGTTCACGGTAACGGAGAATTTCCTTAATGATGGCGTGTTCATCAATAAGTTTCTCAAGCTCAGATTCGCGCGTCGATCGCTGACCCATTGCTGTCTTTTTTTGATTCTTAGGTTTAAGCCCTAACGTGTCATAGAGAATCTCACCCAGTTGTTTCGGTGAATTGATGTTGAACGTAACTCCAGCATGTCCATAAATTCTCTCTTCAAGGATAGTGAGTTCCTTATGAAATTTCTTTGAAAGTGTTTTAAGATACGGAACATCGATCGTTATACCAACCTTCCGCATACTGTCGAGCACGTCCATGAGTGGAAGTTCAAGCGTCGTATACAGTGCTTGGAGTTTTGGGTCTGCTTCCAAATCAGCAAAAATTTCCTTCCGGGCCTCTTCAAACGTAGGGGTTCGATCTTCCGTCCTCCTGTATGAGATAACATCATCAATCGTAGGGCTCGTCATGTCTGAATTAAGGAGCCAGAGCGCAATCGTAGTTTCGGTGAGTGTGCGAGGATCAACTGATGCCGCTTCAATACTAACCTCTTCTGCCATCACAACCCCAAAGAGAGATTTAACGCGCACGCCAAGTGTACGGAACCCCAGTACGCTAAAGAGCGTGAGTACTTTTTCAACATCCAGATTCTCTCGCCACGTGCCTTGTGGAAGTGCGTAGGTAACTGGTGCATCTCGCCTGATGGTCGCAAGCATTTTTGAAAAGAGCGCCTCTTCTTCACTCGCCTTAAGGAGTTCCACAATACGCGCCTTGATCCCCGCATCGAGAAGTGTCTTCTCATTTTTCTTCAGCTTTTTATAGAGGTCTTCTATTGACCCAAAGGCGACAATGAGATCAGTCGCGCTTTTTTCTCCAATTCCTTTCACGCCAGGAATATTGTCCGACGGGTCTCCTCGAAGTCCTTTGTAGTCGGGGACGAGTTTTGGTCCAAATCCAAATCGCTCTTTCACGAGCTTCTCCGTGTAAAGAATCGTATCTTTAATTCCTTTTTTTAGCGTGTACACCGTGACTCGCTCACCCTGAACAAGCTGGAGCGTATCCATATCCCCCGACGCAATGATTATGCGGAGATCTTTCTCATCCTTAAATTGATGCGCGAGCGTTCCCAAAATATCATCAGCTTCAAAACCAGGGTGTTCGAGAATAGGAATGCCAAACGCAGCAAACACATCGCGCGAGCGTTCGATCTGACTCACGAGCAAATCATCCGTTTTCGTGCGAGTTGCTTTGTACCCCTCGTAAACCTGGTGACGATACGTAGGATCAGGGAGATCAAAACACGAAACAATATAATCGGGTTTCAGTTCTTCTACGATTTTGAGAAGCATTGCAACGACGCCGTAGAGTGCCCCCGTTGGCTCTCCCGTAGGAGAAGTGAAGTCAGGGAGCGCATGATAGGCACGGTGCAGAATCGCATGCGCATCAAGGAGCACGAGCGTTTTCTTCGCACTTGTTTTTTTAGCTGTCTTTGTCATATGTAAATGTTCTCGTACCGTCCTTTTCGAGAATGGTGATGTGAAGTGCATTGACTGGAATAAGACGCGGGATTCGCTCTGGCCATTCAAGGCAGACGAGATTCGATGGATCCTTCAGTATCTCTTCAAAATTAAGAACGCGCATTTCATCTTCATCATCGACACGATACGCATCAATATGTATGAGTGTCCGTAAAAAAGTATGCGAAGGAATTGCATGTGTTTTCATTATGACAAACGTGGGACTTGTAATGTGCTCAGTGATTCCCAACTCCCGAGCGAGTGCCTTTGTGAACGCAGTTTTTCCTGCCCCAAGCTCGCCTCGGAGCGTTATGATCTGTGCAGTTTCCTCCTGCGACAACGATGCCAGCACTTCCCTCGCAACTGACGCGAGCGCAGATTCCTCCGTAACCGTATGGGTGACCATGTGAGCATTCTACCACCCTAAAAAGAAACCGCTCGTCCATAACATATTGAAAAATAATCAAAAAAAACCGCGTTGAACGAATCCAACGCGGGTACTTCTGTTTGAAGGTCAATTATTTTTGCACTGCAGCCTTCTCGAGGAATCTGCTGCAGTTTCCTTTTCGGCCGAGTTTCTTGGACCAAACGGAGAGCTGTACAGGTACGGTTTTTGGTACACATTCACGCCGCGCTGCTCGTACTGCGTTCCCACTCCCTTCGGGCATGCGGTATGAGACAGCCGCTGGAGTGCGAGACTGAGCTCGGGGTCGAGACCCTTCGTTTCCACGATGGTTCCACGGTGTGCACAACCACTGAGAAGCGAAATGGTGATACAAACGAACATGAACATTTTGTGCATGGTTTCTCCTTATCGGCCGTATTGGTAATACGACGGGGTATAGGAAGGATAATACGAGGGGTAGGTGTACGACTGGATGGGCGTGGTGTAGATCGGATTCCCGAACTTCGCCTCGCTCTCCCATTCGTAGACACAGACGCCATTCACAACTCGAGCACGCTTCCTTTCGCCGCTTTCTCCGGTTTTACCATCCGAAAGCGTCCGGCCCCATGCAATGAAGTCTTCGACGCCCTTTGGAGGGATCGCACAATTGTGCGTGACTGCGGTTACTCCCGGGCGGTCGTGCCTTACCATCTTTTCCTTCGTGCAGCCGAAGATGCCGGTCGTGAGTGCCAAAAGCAGTGATACGATTCCATAGTTCATGTGAATCTCCTTGAAAGGATCCAACGATTGTAGAAAAACAAGTGATTTAAACCAAGTTTAATTATACCATATCTAGGTATATTGTCAATCTTGGGGTAACCTCATAAATCCTTATTTTGTGCCGTGGTACCATGGGGGAATGCCGATTTTTGACGATAAAACGCAACAAACTCGAGTGGAAGAACTCCATCACCGAGAGGAGGAGGCACTTATTCGTGCTCTGGCTCCGAAGTATGGGTACCAATACGTCAATCTCCATGATGTCCCAATCGATAGCGACGCACTCACCCTCATCCCGGAAGCGGATGCGCGTCTGGCTGAGGTAGTCATTTTTGCTCATGGAAACAATGTACTTTCAATTGCAATCCGTAATCCTAAGAACCCTGAGTCGATCGAAATGCTCGAGCGGATTAAAAAAATTGGATATACCTCACAGGTATTCATGGCGTCTTTAGGCAGCATTGAATATGGCTGGGAGAAGTACAAAGATATAAAAAATACGAGTGCAGAAAAAAGGGGTGTGCTCGACATTGATCCGGATGCGATTATTTCCTTTTCGAAGAGCATTGAGTCACATTTAGACGTTGCGGCAGCAGTAGCAGAAGTACAGAAAGGAAACGGTTCTGAACAGGTTACGAAAACAATCGAAGTTATTTTTGGAGGTGCCTTGGCACTTAAAGCATCTGACGTCCACATCGAACCTGGACCTACAACCGCACGCATTCGGTACCGTCTCGATGGTGTGCTCTGGGATACCATCGATGTGCAAAAAGCACTCTACACACTGATTATTTCGAGGCTTAAACTTCTTTCAGGGCTGAAGCTCAACATCCACAACGAAGCGCAGGACGGACGATTCACGTTTGATATCGGGGACAGAAAAGTGGAAGTCCGTTCATCGGTGATTCCAGGTGGCTACGGCGAGTCTATTGTTATGCGACTCCTCGACCCTTCTGCTTCAAGCTTCAAACTTGAATATCTCGACTTGAATACCAGACTGCGGGAAATAATTACAGCAGAGTTGAAACGTCCGCATGGAGCAATTATTACAACGGGGCCAACGGGTTCAGGAAAAACGACAGCGCTCTATGCATTCCTTCAAGCAGTCCATACTCCTGAGATTAAGATTATTACCATCGAAGACCCTATTGAATACAAACTCACCGGTATCGTACAAACACAAGTGAGTGAGGACTATTCGTTTGCGGCTGGTCTCCGTGCCGTACTTCGTCAGGACCCCGACGTTATAATGGTTGGTGAAATCCGTGATCGAGAAGTGGCGGAAACGGTTGTTCACGCAGCGCTTACTGGGCACCTCGTGTTTTCTACCCTTCACACAAACAGTGCCGTTGGTGCAATCCCTCGCCTCGTCGACATTGGTGTTGACTCACGCATGATTGGAAGTGCATTCAATTTAATCTTAGGCCAGCGACTCGTCAGGCGGCTCTGTGAGAAATGTAAGGTGGAACGAAATGCGACCACAGAGGAACAGGTGCTGATCACAAAGATTATGGAACAGCCCGTTGCGATCCACTCACTCTTTACCGCACCCGGGTGTGATGCCTGTGGCATGAGTGGGTTTAAGGGGCGATTAGGAATCTACGAAGCGGTACAAATTGATAAGGAAATGGATGAGGCAATCATTAGTGACCCTAGAGAAGATAGTCTTCGCATTGCGGCGAAGGTACAAAAAATTCCAAATCTCCAACAGGATGGGATTATGAAAGTACTTGCTGGTGACACTTCGCTTGAAGAACTCTCGCGTGTTATTGATCTCTATAACGGGGGACGCTAACTGACACAAAAAATCTCACGCGTGGGCGTGAGATTTTTTGTGTCTAAAACTTCTTTTATGTTAGAAATGAATTTTCTTTTTGGGTCAAGGGGGCATTTAGCGTTTGTATGCTATATTCCCTCTTAACACGTCTGCACCTTGAGATCATCCAGGGTATAACCCTCTAAGCAAAGGCTTCCGTATGAAAGTGGCCTTCGGAACTAAGAAATAGTTCAGCGGTCACGCTCGAAGCGAGTGCCAAAATACCCTCGTACCGAGTGCCGGTTTACTTAGAGGGTTATCTCCTGGATATAGATGCTAAAAAGAAAAACATCTCGCCTGACGGCTGAGATGAACGAACTAACATGGCTATTTTAGCATGTTATAGTTTTTTGTCAACCCCATCCACTCTCTCTTATTTTCATATACAATAGACCACATGAATGATCCGGTACGCGAAAAAACTCCTTTGGAGCGAGAGGTAGGAGGAAATCTCGACCAAACGCTCCGCCCTCAAAAATGGGATGAGTACGTTGGACAGAAGAAGATCAAAGAGAATTTGCGTATTCTCCTTACGGCAGCGCGCGAGCGCGGCCACGCTGCAGAACACATACTTCTCTATGGCCCGCCAGGACTTGGAAAGACGACTCTCGCTCACTTGGTTTCAAAAACGCTTGAAACAAACTTGCGGACCACTTCAGGCCCTGCAATTGAGCGCGTAGGTGACCTTGCGGCAATCCTCACCAACCTCTCCCCGGGAGATGTCCTCTTCATTGACGAAATTCATCGCCTCTCGAAATCTATTGAGGAGGTGCTCTACCCTGCAATGGAGTCTGGCGTACTCGATATCATTATTGGGAAAGGCCCCTCGGCTCGTACTGTGCAACTTGATCTTCCACCCTTTACGCTTGTGGCCGCAACGACTCGCATTTCCCTCCTCTCTGCCCCACTTCGCTCACGATTCTCAGGAGGCACATTTCGACTCGAGTTTTATACGAACGAAGAGATCGGGGACATCTTGAGAAGATCAGCAGGACTTCTAAACATCGAAGCTGGAGAAGTTATTCTCGCAAATATTTCGAAGCGCGCTCGTGCGACTCCCCGTATGGCTAACTATCTTCTCAAACGGTGTCGCGACTTGGCCCAGCTCGAGGGAACTTCGCTGACCGCTCAGATTGTTGATCGTACATTCGAGCTGCTTGAGATTGATGCAATCGGACTCGGTGCCCCAGACCGAGCTGTGCTCGATGTGATCATTAATAAATTTGGAGGCGGTCCTGTAGGACTCAATACCATCGCAGCTGCGACGGGAGAAGAGATGTCAACAATTGAAGAGGTGATTGAACCCTATCTCATTCGCCAAGGGCTCCTCGAGCGCACTCCCCGTGGCCGTATGGCGTCCCGAGATGCGTATGCCCATTTAGGTAAACTTGATTGACGTTGCAATATTTTTTAGAGTGAATACTATTGATGGTCCCACTTCCGAACATTAGTAAAGTATACATTCGTAACAAAATCTAAGCATGAGCGGACATAATAAATGGTCACAAATAAAACATCAGAAAGCCAAGACGGACGGCAAGAAAAGTAAAGTTTTTTCTAAACACGCGAGTGTTATTGCAATGGAGTCCAAAAAAGCTGAGGGGAACTTGAGTGCCCCGAGTCTTATTGCTGCTATCGAGCGGGCGAAAAAGGACTCGATGCCTAAGGAAAATATTGATAGAGCAATACAAAAAGGAAAATCGGCAGACGGCTCATCGCTCAGCGAAGTATTGTACGAAACGTATGGGCCAGGAGGTACTGCGATTCTCGTCACTGCGGTTTCAGACAATCCAAAACGTACCACTCCAGAAGTACGGCATATATTATCGAAGCTCGGGTACCAGCTCGGTGGAGTGGGTTCATCAGCGTGGGCTTTTCAAAAGACGGCGGAAGGATACGTACCCACTATGGTCGTTGAACTCAGTGAGGCGGATGGTGAAAAACTTGCAGCGCTCGTTGAGGCACTTGAAGAACACGACGATATTCAAGATATCTTTACGACCGCCGACAGTCCGGAATCTGAGGTATCATAAAGACGTGAGAGTTTTAGCACTAGATCCAGGCTATGGGCGTCTCGGCATAGCAGTTTTGGAACGAATACAAGGAACCGAAACCCTTCTCTACTCCTCTTGTATGGAGACAGATAAAGAATCGCCTATCCCAGAGCGACTGCATGTCATTGGGAATATGGTTCTGCGCCTTCTCAAAGAGTACAAGCCGGATTTCCTCAGTGTTGAAACGCTCTTTTTCAACAAAAATATCAAAACGGGTATCGCTGTTGCTGAGGTGCGTGGCATCATACTCTATCTTGCGAAGGAACATGGGTGTACTATCTGTGAATATGGGCCACAGGAAGTGAAGGTGGCCGTAACAGGTTACGGTAATAGCGACAAAGATGCCGTCATACTCATGGTGAAGCGCCTAGTGAAGGGTGCGCCCCCAAAGGCGATCGATGATGAGTACGACGCAATTGCCGTAGGGCTTACCTGTCTTGCCCATAATAGGAGTGCGCGCTGAAAAGAATCTTGCATTGCAGTCCAACATCTGATAGAAAATACGAGACGTTATAAATTTAGATGAACTAGTCAGAGAGATCACATATGTTTTTAGAAGAAGAGGAAGAAAAAGAAAAAGAGATACTAGACGATGCGCTCCTCGACGGTCTCGTGGAAGAAGTGGTGCTCGATGATGAACTCCTTGATGAAAGTGGGGTGCCTATTCCGATACCTGAGGCAATAAAGGAAATTGACGAATTTGCAGACGACAAGGAGTTGTTGGACGGTGACTTAGAAGAAGACGAGGAGGTGGATGACTATGACTCATTCGACGACCACGACGAGCTATAAAAGAAAACATAAAAACCGGCGGCCCCTAGGGGCCGGCGGTTTTTATGTTTTCTTTACGAAACTATTACGGAATAAGTTTCACGAATCGTCGTTTCCCAATCTTCAGCGTACAGTCTTCTGTTAGCTCTGCAGGGAGTTCAGTGAATTTTTCCCCGGTCTCCATACTACGTACTCCCCCAGCTTCGAAAAGGCGATGGAGTTCAGATTTCGAACTCACTATTCCTGCCGCAACAAGGTTTTCTGCGTACGGCGCACGAATTTCCACCACATCCTCTGGCACCTCTTTATTTTGAAACACAGAAATAAATACCTCCTCTGCAGTCGTAGAATTCTCTTCTCCGTGGTACATACGAACGATTTCGCGTGCGAGACGCATTTTAATATTTTTTGGATTCTCTTCTTCATTGAAGATGCGTTCAATCTCTTCAAGCGAAAGCGTCGTGCAGTCAGTGAAAAGCTGGCGCATATTTTCATCCGGCTGCGCCATTATTCCTCCGTACATCTGGTCCGGTATAGAATCCAAAAACACACCGGTTCCTTGGGACTTCGACATCATTTTTTCTTTTGTTTTTGGATTTTCAAGCAAAGTGGTGATGAACACAAACTTTTCCTTATCTTTCAATTTTCGTAAAAGTGTTCTTCCTGCAAGCGCGTTGAACTTCTGGTCAGAGCCACATAGCTCCATATCAACCTCCATGGCAACTGAATCATATCCTTGCATGAGTGGGTAAAACAATTCGTGGAGGTAGAGTGGCTTATTGTCTTCGAGTCGTTTCTCAAACATATCTCGCTCTATCATCTGTTGCACCGTAAAATGGGAAGCAAGGTTGACCACATCTTCAAATGTAAGTTTCGAGAGCCAGTCGTGATTGTAGAGGATGGTGACCGGATTTTCGGGGTCATCAACTCCAATGATGGGGCGCACCTGCGTAAGCCACGTTTTGGTATTTTCCATCACCTCTTCCCGAGTGAGTTGCTTCCTTGCTGAGTCGCCCTTATCAGTCGGGTCTCCGATGCGGGAGGTGAAATCTCCAATCAAAAAAATTATTTCATGGCCAAGTTTTCGGAGCTTCTCGAGAATGAGGTAATTTGTTGCGTGTCCCAAGTGAAGCGAGGTACCCGTTGCGTCGGTACCGATGTAGATTTTGAGGCGACGCCCTGAAAGCAAAGCCTCCTTGAGACTCTCTTTACTTGGTAATATTTCCTTTACTGATCGGCTGAGAAGTTCGTCAATTAAATGTTCGTGAGCGTGTGGATTCATAGAAATTTCATAAACTGTAACATATTCACATCAAGTTTATATATACACAATACAATGCTATATTTGCAATATGTCGTTTCTTCCAAAGTGGCTTAGAGCCAACGCAAAAGAGCTCGCCATTGACGCGCTCATTATTTTTTTTGTACTTGGTCTCATCGGGACGGGAGTAGTTTTTCTCTGGATTTCAACCTTAAACATTCCTGACCTCTCCTCGTTTGAAGAGCGCCGCGTCCTCCAGTCAACTAAAATCTATGACCGCACAGGGGAAGTTCTTCTCTATGACCTTCATCAAGATGTTCGCCGCACCATTGTTCCCTACGAAAAAATCTCGCGACATATAAAAAATGCGACGGTTGCCATTGAAGACGATTCCTTCTTTGAGCACGGTGGGATACGGCCGTTTTCTATTCTCCGCGCTGTAATTGCCAATCTTCAGGGTGGAAACCTTCTTGGTGGACAGGGTGGATCGACCATCACGCAACAGGTTATTAAAAATTCGATCCTTGAGCGTAATAAAACCCTCACGAGAAAAATAAAAGAATGGATTCTTGCCATTCGTCTCGAGCAAGTGCTCACAAAAGAAGAAATATTAGGCCACTACCTCAACGAGTCACCGTACGGTGGGACAATTTATGGTGTGGAGGAAGCGAGCCAAACTTTTTTTGGGAAACCAGCAGCTGACGTAACCTTGGCAGAGGCAGCCTATCTTGCTTCGCTCCCGCAACTTCCCACGTATTATTCTCCCTACGGGTTACACCGAGACGATCTTGAGCTCCGAAAGAACCTCGTACTTTTGCGCATGAAGGCGTTAGGATTTATTACTGAAGAAGAACATGCGGTTGCGCTTGTCGAAAAGGTGGAATTTAAATCCCAGACAACTGGTGGTATTCGTGCGCCTCATTTTGTCTTTTACATAAAAGAACAACTTGCGAGTATGTATGGAGATGAATTCCTTGCAGAGCAAGGATTTAAAGTAATTACCACACTCGATTACGAGCTCCAGGAAGAGGCTGAAAAAATCGTACACGACAAAGCACTCGAGAATGAGAAAAAATTTAACGCTGAAAACGGTGCCATTGTTGCCACTGACCCACAGACCGGGGAAATCATTGTTATGGTTGGTTCACGGGATTATTTCGATACGGAAATTGATGGTAATTATAATATCGCACTTGCGCTAAGGCAGCCGGGTTCGGCATTTAAACCTTTTGTATATGCAACAGCCTTTAATAAAGGCTATACGCCCGACACTATTCTCTTTGATGTCGAAACACAATTCTCAACCACCTGTGCGCCAAATGACTTCACCTCAGGTGACAACTGTTATTCCCCACGTAACTACGATGACCGATTTCGTGGGCCCGTCAGCATTCGGAACGCCCTCGCACAATCGCTCAATATTCCTGCAGTCAAAACGCTCTACCTTGCTGGTATTCCCGCCTCTATTAAAACGGCACGCGATTTTGGTATCACGACGCTCACAAACCAGAACCAGTACGGTCTTACGCTCGTTTTAGGGGGTGGTGAGGTACGCCTCGTCGACATGGTGGGCGCGTACAGCGTCTTTGCAAACGAAGGCATCAAACATGAACTGACCGGGATCCTCCGGATTGAAGATAGTTCTGGAAACACAGTGAGAGAATTTAAATCTGATCCAAAGCGCGTCCTCGATGCTGAGGTGGCACGAAAAATTTCTGACATTCTTTCAGACAATGTGGCGCGTACGCCACTCTACGGAGCTAATTCGCTTCTCTATTTCCCCAACCGAGACGTGGCGGCAAAAACCGGAACAACGAACGATAAGCGCGACGCTTGGATTATTGGGTACACCCCGAACCTCACCGTAGGTGCCTGGGCTGGCAACAATGACAATCGCTCAATGAGTGAGATCTCAGGCCTCATCATTACCCCAATGTGGCGTGCGTTTATGGACGTTGCGCTCGCGAAATATGAGGAAGAAACCTTCACTGAACCCCTCGCAACCCCATCGGATCTTAAGCCTATTTTACGAGGAGTGTGGTTTGATCCAACTGCGGCGATTACTGGATACCCTTCAGATCCAGACCAGGCTCCAGAACTTAACCTTGCGGGTACAATTGGTAGCGCTCACTCCATTCTCTATTATGTAAACAAAAATGATCCAACTGGTCCCTACCCTACAAACCCCGCAAGCGACCCGCAATTTGCACTCTGGGAATATGGCGTTACGAGATGGAAAGAAGCAATGCTTGGTGCACTTACTCCCCCGGCCACTACCACTGTGGATCAGGGTACCAATACTGATACTACCGATATTGATGCAGAAGAAGATACTGGCCGAAGAAGCCGGAATCGTAACAGCGACAACAACTGACCATAACTCTTAGCCCTCTACAAAATATCTGTAGGCGTACTCTTCTCACCCAGTCTACCTTTTAAATGGGTTAAGATTTCTCCCTTGCGAAGGAGAATTTCTGATTTAAGCGGTCCACCGACATTTATATGAAGTGTTTTTGTTGCAACCGTGTACGTGCACGCCCCCTCTTTCAGCGTAAAATTAAAGAGATCGTAGATTACCTCACAAAAGACCTTAGTAACGGTACCTTGGGGCGCTTTGAAGCGTGTAGCATACACAGAAAAGAGTTTGGATATTTTTGTAATTTCTCCTCGTCCAAATTTGCGCATTGTAGTGTATCGTTTTCGCTTACTTATTCATCGGCATCACCAGGTATCGTAACGAGTGGTCATGGAGGTTTTGAATCACCACCGGCCGGCCGATACCAGCTAGGTGTAAAACCATACTTTCATCACTAATATGAGGAATAACATCTGAAATGTACCGTTGATTAAAGCTGAGGGTAATTTCGTCTCCTTCAGTCGCAGCATGAATTGACTCAGTCGTTGCTCCGATTTCAGCATTTTGAGATGAAATAGTAATACTCTTGTCTGAAACAATGAGTGACATTTGCATAAACTTATTAAGAAAAATACTCGTCTTTTTAAGAATGTGTGCAAAATCAGCGGTAAGTGTGGTTGCGTGCGCTGCATATTCTTTCGGAATAATCTGTTCATAATCAGGAAACGTTCCCCCAACAAGCCGTGAGGTGATATAAAGATCTGGGGCCTCTAGTGCACATTGATTTTCAGTAATATAGAGTGTCACCTCCCCATCATACTCTCCAGCGACTCGAGCAAGTTCGAGGGCATTTTTATAAGGAATGAGTAAAGACTCAGAAAGCACCAAACCGTGTGCTGCCACGGTTTTTTCCATCAGTCGAAATGAGTCAGTAGCAACAAATGTAAGTGAGTGCTCCTTTTTTTGAAAAATATACACACATCCTAATTCTGGCTTAATGGCAGATTGAGAAGCAGTAAATGCGGTAGTTTTAATACCTAATGCCAATAGAGAACCTTTGATTTTTTGTGGTGCTCCGGTTATTTTCGCAATTACGGGAAAGTCTTCTGCCGCAATACTCTTGAGTTCAGATTTAGATGTTGCGGTTTCAATAGTGAGAATAGTTCCCTCGGTTGAAAGTGAAATATTTTTTTGATTCACCAAATTTACAATCTGGAGAAGTGTTTGTGCAGGCACAGCAATCACTCCCTCCCCTTCGATTGTTGCAGGAATAGTAACCTCAATTCCAATTTCCAAATTCGTTCCTTTAAGGATGAGTTTTTTACCTTTCGCTTCAATGAGCACACATTGAAGAACTGGAAGTGTAATGTGTTTCGTACTCACTCGAGATACAGCTTCCAATGCTTTCTGAAGTTCAGTCGTTGTTGTCGTGATGTGCATATCTCGAATGATTATTTTTTTAATTCATCTTTTACTCATCCTTATTATGTATGTGGATGTGTGGAAGGTTTAGTTTTAATGAGTAATTACATACTATTCTAAGGAAGCCTAGTTGTGTATTACTGTGGATTTGTGTGTGACTTGTGTGGTTAGGGTGTGTAGTACTTTATTAAATAATGTTTGGTGTTTGTAAAAAACCAAACATTCTCCACTTTTGTACATACTTCACCCTTCTCACACACAGAGATAGTACAAGTGATATCCCTCTGTAATCCACACTCATGAGACACAGTAAAAAACTGTAAAAGAACTACTTGAGGAGTGTACGTATTTGTGACACCTCTTCCTCAAGTTCGGTATCCACGAGAAGTTCACGTTTTATCTTTTCACACGAATGAATAACGGTGGTATGGTCGCGGCCACCCATTTTTTGTCCAATAGCGGGATATGAAACGCGAAAATCTTCTCGAAGGATATACATAATAAGCTGACGCGGCTTCACCACCTCTTTTCGTCGTGTCTTTTCATAAATACTTGAAGGGTCGATGTCAAAATAACGCGCAACCTTATCTACAACGTCAGAGACCGCAAGTGATTTCCGTGGTCGGGTACTGTTTTTTATAAGCACCTTCACTTCATCAAGGGAGAGTGAGCGACCAAGGAGTTGTGACTGGCATAGAATGGTATTGAGTGCGCCTTCAAGCTCACGAATGTTGCCCTCAATAATTTTTGAAAGGTGCTCTACAACTTCGTCAGCGAGTGTAATTGTGTTCTGTGCTG
Source organism: Minisyncoccia bacterium (assembly GCA_046598345.1). Lineage (GTDB taxonomy): Bacteria > Patescibacteriota > Minisyncoccia > Phycocordibacterales > UBA918 > Damh-18. Next base: position 30,466 of record JBKJIT010000003.1, read on the forward strand.
CTTTTGCTTTCAAGATAGCGGAGCGTGATTCTGAATCCGGGGGTGGAATATCAACAATCATTCCCTGTGAGAAACGAGAGCGGAGTCGATCCTCCATACCGTTCATGAGCGCAGGGTGTACATCACTCGAGAATACAATCTGCTTGTTGTTGTCGTGCATTGCATTAAAGAGGTGGAAAAGTTCTTCCTGTGTCTTTTCTTTTTGTGCGAGAAACTGCACATCGTCCATGATTAAAATGTCATACTGTCGGTATTTATCTTTGAAACTATTTGCCGTACCGCTTTGGAGCGAATTCATATAATCCACGGTAAAACGCTCACTCGTGACATAAAAAACCTTCTTCCCTTGTCGTTTAAGCTGGTTCCCGATTGCTTGGATGAGGTGGGTCTTACCATGACCTGTCTTCCCATAAATAAAGAGTGGATTGTATGCAATTCCAGGCTTTGCAACCACTGTTTTTGCTGCAGCGTGGGCAAGTTCGTTGAATGGACCCACAACAAAGGTCTCAAACACGTACTTTGGATTCAAATTGTCGCTCTTATTAATGTAGTACTCCTCAAGTGGAAGAGCCGCATTTACCGTTTGCTTCTTTGAGCTCTCGTTTTTCCGGTCATTTCGCTGAACTACCGCGTATTCAATGCTTCGCACGTGCGACGTAATATCTCGAAGATTTTTAAGTATGAGTGCTTGGAACTTGTCTTGAATCCAGTCGCGTACAAACACACTCGGCACAGCGAGTGTCACTGTGCCGTCTTCAAGTGCAAGAATGTATGTATCGCGGAACCAGGTCTTGAAATTCGCCGCAGTTATGGAGAGTTCGATGGTTACGAGCACGTCGTCCCATAATTTTTTCACATCAATTTGTTCTGTTTGGAGAATGCTTGTTGATGTATTCGGGAGGTAACTCATAGCAGACGAATCTAATAGCAAGCATTATACCGGGCTGTGGAAAAGTGTAAATAGATATCGAAAAAACGAAGCAATGCGCCATGTTGCATAACTGCTGTGTACAAGATGTGGAGAACAAAAAATAGTTTGCATCAATTTTGTATGACACGCATTCGCAAATACAGTTTAAGAAATACGCATTTATTTCAAATAATCCTCGAAGATCATTCCTATTGATTAAAAAGGACGCTTAGTGTACATTAAGCCACACAAAACATTCATATATGTCAAAGCGAACCTATCAACCAAAGAAGAAAAAGCGGGCAACAACCCACGGTTTTCTCGTACGCAGCCAAAGCAAGACAGGTGCTAGGGTCCTCCGGGCGCGTCGCCGCAAGAAGCGTGCAAAACTGAGTGTTTAAGCTACACTAGAAGCATGCTAGCCAAAAAAGAACGATTGAGCCGAGAGACCTTCAATCGTTCTTTTTCGTTGGGAAAGCGGTTACACGGGACGACGCTCCAGCTCGTGTACTCGAAATCTGAGACACTCCATGGCGCTGTGGTGATTCCAAAAAAGATTGAACCCCGTGCAGTTATGCGGAACAAGCTTCGGCGTCGCGTCTACGATGCGCTCCGCCAGGTAGCTAAGGAGGAAGGGGTGATTGGTACATTTATCTTTATTTTTAAAGCGAAAAGTTCAGCGCGAGCGTTTACTGATTTGAAACAAGAGGTGTCTGAATTGGTACATACAGTGACAAAGCAAAGGTAATCGACTATAGTAAGTCACGTTTTCTATGTTTAGCTCAATTTGGCACGGAGTCTTCTTTGATCCGATATACAACAGCCTCGTATTTTTTATCGATTCGTTGCCAAAGGGCGATGTTGGGCTCGCGATCATTGCTACTGTGGTACTCGTAAAGCTTATTCTTCTCCCCTTTTCCCTAAAAGTCGCGCGCACGCAGCTCATAATGCGAGAGATAGAGCCAAAGCTCAAAGAACTTAAAGAAAAGTATAAGGATCAGCGGGAAGAACAGGCTCGCCGCATGATGGAACTCTACCGGAATGCCGGGGTAAATCCCTTTTCAAGCATCCTGCTTCTTTTTCTCCAGATCCCTATTGTTATCGCCCTTTATTTCGCCGTCTCTACCGGTGGTGGTGTTTCACTTCCAAATATCAATATAGACCTTCTCTATTCATTCGTTCCGAAGCCAGAGACCGCCAATATGCTTTTCCTTGGAATTGTTGACATTGCAGGGAAAAGTCTTCTTCTTGCTCTTCTTGCAGGCATTACTCAGTACATTACCGGGCACCTTACCCTTCCCAAGCCTGAACCGCGTCTCGCAGACTCGAAACCCGATTTTAAAGACGATCTCGCGCGGAGCATGCAGCTTCAGATGCGCTACATGATGCCGATTCTTATCTTTGTTGTTGCCTACACTATTTCAGCAGCGATTGCGCTCTACTTCGTGGTGAGTAACCTCATGGCAATTGCACAAGAAGTTGTCGTCCGACGCCAAGGTCTCAAACCAGCGAAAAAATAAATAGTTGAATACGTGCGACAGAGAGGTGCTCCGCATCTTTCTCTGAATAACTGAATAAAAATCAGAATATGAAACCCCGTCATATCCTATACGGTCCGGCCGGACCGTATAGGATATGACGGGGTTTTTGTCGGGTCTTTGTTTGGGGGTAAGGATGTTATTTTCTTTTAGTCACCTCGCACCGAGGTGTCATACATCCAGAGGGTACCGTCGTTTTTGTTTATGAAATAGATGTAGTCTCCATTTGCACTTACACCAATCTTTGACACATCAACCTCTCGTCCACTTTCAACTTCAAAATCACTGAGGAGTGCCCCCTCGCCAGATGTGATATTAATTTTCCAAAGACCATCGGAAAAGGAGACTATTCCTTTATACCAATCGTCTGGGTACAGTGCTTCCGGCATTTTGAAGGGCGCTGCACAGATCAAATGTCCCCCCACGGGTTCCTCGGTGCATTTTTGAGGAAAGAGTGAGAGTGGAAGAGGACGTGTCTCAGCCGCTGACACATGTGAAGAAGTTAAACTACTTTCAGTAATTTTTGTCATACCGATGCCATACAGTGCAGGAAATGCCATAAGCCCAACCCCACCTGGAGCCACATATCCAAGGGAACCATTTGTGATTCGATAGAGGTGTCCAATCTGTGCCCCGCTCGGAGTGGTGTATACATATGTGTCTGTCCCCCATACAATTTGTATGTCGCGTAGAGGGATTGAAAACAGCACGGAGGTTTGCCCGGTTCCTATGTGGTACTGCACACCCACCGTACCAATATCAGTCGGTTCAATATACGAAATGGTATTTTCCACTGTAAACGCCGCTTCCCGTGCGCGCGGGGGCAGCTGAAGTGTTTCAATTTTTCCTCCAGAACTATCTGAAACATACGTCCCTAACACAGTCTGTATTCCCGCTTCGGTATCATACGTAATAAGCACTCGTTCACCAGTTTCGTTAAAAATTGCATCTGTTGTACGTGGGAGGGTGGTGCCGCTGAGGAGCGTTTCATTGCCGCTTAACAGTTGTATTTCATAGAGATGGCCAGTTCCCCGTTCCATGTAGCGTACTCGTTCGCCGATAAAAACAGCACCCGCAACCGGACGTGTGGTTAGTTGTCGCAGTGCTTTGCGTGATGCTGTGTCATTACTCCCCCCATTTTGTGATGAACTCGGTTCAAAAACGCTTGGTGATCCAGAACCAAAATTAGCAAAGATGTCTTCCCCATTTTCGGGTGCACCAAACATAAACAAATATACCCATACAACCACAATAAGGAGGATAATGATGATGCCTGAAATAATGAGAATTGGTTTTTTCATATTATGAACCGTTTGCTTTAGGGTACGTGCACACTGAACTTCTTTGATCAGGGTTGCTCACAAATGTACCCTTCAATTGTGTACATTGTGTTCTGCAGGGTCCGGGAGGGTAGTCAATGATCGGCTGACCACAATTTGTTTCTTCTGCTGTACAGCCACCAACAATTGTCGTCACCGCTTCGTAGGTACATGTTTTTGTGGCAGTTTCATATACACAACCAGTGGTATTGTCAGTTGTGCTTTCAGTAAAGGTTCCACCCAGGGCTCTGCACTCATTTGCACATAGGCTTATGTCGGCATTACTTTTCGAACAAATTTTTGTTGCGGTCGTCCCAGTCAACCCAGAATTTGTACCAGTTGTTCCCGCGGCGTCTTTGCTTTTAATAGTAATTGTTGGGGCGTTACCCAAGATATTTAAATTTGTGAGACCAGAATAGATGGTATTCAGTACCACAAATGGAATAAGGAGAATTCCCAAACCTTTTAATACACCCATAATGTCGTCTTTAGCCTCCTCCTTATTTGTGATCACGTCACCAAAAGCGTACTTCGCACCCGCAATGGTTATTTTAATGGCCGCCGCGATGGCACCAATTATAATAAGAAACTTGTAGAGTTGATTTAAGTAGTTTGCGAGGCCCCCGGTAGATGTTGGTGTAATGCCCGGAATCCCCGCAAGAGGGACAAATTCATTTCCCGCAAACAAAGTAACCGGCAAGATAAGGTACATCACACTTAGGAGAATGAAAGTGGTTACGTTCCTGTGTTGTGAAATAGTGTGCATGTTATTTAAAGAAAACATCGAATGCACCTGCGACGTACGTGGGGATCTCTCCGACGTGTTTGAGTACATACCGGAATCCAAGATTCGCAGACCCTTCGCCCCCAGTATGACGGAGAGTAATAGCATTCTGCTCACTGTTTCCAGGATTTACGGAGCTACCATTCATTGTCCACTCCGCATCCCCTTCCCCTCCAACATTACGAGTGTCCATAAAATACGGCTCAGCGAGAATGGTGGTTTCTTCCCCAGTCATTGTAAATGTGGGCGTGAGTGCCTTACGACTTAGTCCACGGAGAGGATTTGTTTCATAAAAATACAGTTCAGGCTCTACTCCATTCAGAAGAATAATATTTCGGCCGAGAGTCGATCGATTAGTGTCGTACACCGTCACCATAAGCCTATGGTCTGCATACGGGGGCATATCAAAAGTTACTGCATACTTTCCCTGTACTGGTCCGCCAAAGAGAACACTGCCATCGAGTGACCATTCATAGGTGTAGCGTTCCGGGGCGGTGTTGGTTTTTCCATGCACAATTGCAATCGCACGAATAGGAGCATTCTCTGCCGGAAGTGCTCTCCCCTCATAGAAATCGGGAACGCTCGTTTCCGCCTCAATAATAAGATCTACAGCACCGACTTGAATAGAAAGTTCCGTTTGAAGCGGGACACCATTTGAGGTCATTCGGACACGTACCGTATGCTCGGTGCCAATTTTTCCGGTAGTAAACGAAATTGAACGCTCGTTTCTTCCTTCAATCATCTCCTTTCCGTCTACATACCAGAAGATGCTTGACCCTACTGTATTCATAGAATATGCATCGAGAGTAACGGTGACGGTGGAATTCGGTTGAGGAAAGCTTGGTACAGTAGAAAGTGAGATTTTACTCTGATAGTCTGAAAGGGATTGTGCGTTCGATGGAGAACTTGAAAGAACAATGCTGCAGAGAAGCATTGCAAAAAAAAGTAGGCCGTTTCGAACGCGTACCATTACCTCTAGTGTATCATTCGGAGTCGTCAACTGGCCGGGTTTTCGTGGATTAGTGCGACGGTAGATCTCACCTTTACAATTATGACCCAGATGAGAAGCCAGGGACCAATATTTGTTACGGGGAGAAAGCTCAGGGTAAAGCAAAGCGGCGTCAGTAGGGGGTGTTTTTTATTCACCTCAATCCCCGTAATGTAAAACGAAATAATACAAGCGAGAAATACTCCAATGGTGATCAGTGCAGCGACACCCCAAAATGCCCACCCCAGTAAATCTGGTTGAAGCGCTGAATTGGCAAGGCTGAATATCCAATTCGTGGCAAAGCCATGCCATGCGGTAGTTTTTGACCCTTCGATCGTGGCATATATTCCCCAGGCAATGAGTGTAATAAGTGCACAGATGAATTGCCATACATACGCAGTTGCAACGAATCCAACTATTCCCCAACCCACAAGGCTTCGTGCCTGCTTTCCTTTTTGAGCAATTTGCTTCACCTGTCCCGCAGCACGCTGTGCATTGGCCAATCGCCCGCCTGCGCCCTCCAACCGTCTTGCCGTCTCTCCAGAACTTTGAGCACCACTGGTACTCTTCATTAGGGCAGTTTTTTCCTTGATATCTTGTGCAACACCCTTTTCTCCTGTCTCGGTTCGAAATCGCGCTGAAGAAGCAAGTGGGGATTCGTAGTGGGTCTCTACATTTTGTGGTGAAGACTGAGGTGAAGATTTGCGGACGGCGTGTCGGTGAAGGGTCCGCACCTTTTGTATAGAGTAGGAAGGGTCATTTGCGGCTTCTTCTCGTGAATCCCGGTCTCTAATTGCATCAGGATTATACCGATCCTCAAGCACGTGTTCCATTCCAGGTTGTTGATCAACACGACGAGGGTCTGCCCACGCATCATTTTTTCGTACCGTGCTCCTATCCCCTTTCATAATTGTTTATATGAGGCGTATGTTAGCCATTACCTTGAAGTTCCGCACGGGCATTCTTTATTTGGAGAATTTGTGAGGGATCAGAAGTAATGATTTGGTCTTCTGTGTAGGAAGCAATAACTTTAATCGCTACATGTTTTAGTCCTGCAAAGAAAATCCCTTCGCCAACTCCCGACTCAAGGAGAAGAAACTTCTCTTCATCGGTAAGGTTGAATACACTTTGGAGCGTATCGACTGCGGTTGGCGATTGTTTCATAAGCATCTGCATAGATGAGTTCGTGATCATCGGGACTCCGTACGGTGAGCGGAGGAAGTCATCCACATCCTGCGTAATGGTCGCAATCCCGAGGTAATATTTGCGACCGCGCTTTGCAAGGCTGTGAAGGAATTCAGCCGTGTCGGGGGATTTGAGCATCCACCACGCCTCATCGATAACGAGGAGTCGCTTCTTCAGCTCTCTCCGGATCGCGCCCCAAATGTGACTTGTAACGATGTACATCGCAATGGTTTTGAGTTCCTCCTCCATGTCTCGGAGAGAAAAGACGATAAAACGCTGGTTGATGTCGATGTTCGTGGATTGATTGATGAATCCTGACCACGTACCTGAAGTATATTTTGACAGACGTTGTACGAGTGACTCACTTCCCTCCATACCTGCGAGAACCATTTCAAAGTCGGAGAGCAGTGGTGGTTCGAGGTTGGTGTAGTCATTATTACCAGTGATGTCCTTTAGTGCATATGTTTCGCGGAGTGCCTGGTCAATAATGGCATCTTCTTCAGGTGTAAGCCCTGAAAGCATGAGCTTAAAAAGTCCAACGAGCTCAATAATATGTGATCGGAGAAGGTCCTCAGGATTCTCGTCCGCCTGTGGAGGTGGAAGATCAAATGGATTAATGTGGTGGCTCGACGAGAGAGAAATATTGAAGAAACGTCCTCCAGTTGCCTCTGCGAGGTACTCGTACTCTCGTTCAGGATCGATCACGATAATCTCTGTACCAAACATGAGTGAGCGAAGAATCTCGAGCTTCAACGCATAGGATTTACCTGCACCGGAGGTAGCGAAAGTCACCGAGTTGTAATTGGGGAGAGAGAAACGGTCAAAGAGAACGAGCGATGAGTTGTGCCTGTTGATGCCGTAGAGAATACCCGTGTCTGAAGTAAGGTCAAATGAAGTGAATGGGAAGAAGCTTGAGAGTGGTGAAGAGTTAAATTTGCTATGCACGAGCAGTTTGTCGCTCACCGTTGGAATAACGCTTGCAAATCCTTGCTCTTGCTGGAAGAGCGCTGGTTTAATGTAAATAAGTCGTGCATCGAGCGAGGTCTTAATTTCCGCTTCTGTTTTATTGAGTTCCGTTTCAGTATCTCCATAAATAGCCACGTAGAGCCCCACATCAAAAAGTTTCTCTTCTGCTTGTTGGAGTTTGTCGCGAAGATCTTCCAGGTTGCGGTATGCTGCGTCAAGTTGTGGGTCACGCACCTGGTGATGCTCTTCGCGCATATTTATCTGGCTCTGCACCTCTGCCACCTTCTTCGTAAATTTCTTTAATGTTTCAGCGGTACTAATGGGGTGAATGATGATCGTGACATCGAGTTCGCGTTCAATATTGAGAATTGGCTCCATCCAACCATCGTTCAAGTACCGTGGGTAGGAAACCGCAAAAAACACACGTGCGAGCTTGCCACTTATGCTAATGCTCCTTGGATTAATGCTGATTGCGGCAGGCGCAACTACATCTTCCATAGTGAGCGGCGCATCGCTCCCCACGATTTCCATTTCGTCTTCCTTCTTATGTGGTTTTAATGCGTCAAAAATTCCCATGGCATCTATATAGTAACGTCTATTGCTTGGGCGCGCTCGACATGTCTGTAGGATTAAAAATGTGGTAGTACAGCTCTATGAGCGCGTCGTTTCCTAGCGCCGCCGTACGCACCCCGATGCGCGATAGACCCTGCTCTACCACACTCACGCGCTGCTCAAGCTGACTCCGCTCTTCTGCAAATTTAGCAGCATCCATCCCCACACTTTTTTTCTTCGCTCCAATGTTGAGAAGGTCTTTAATTCCCGCAGTATCAATACCACTCGGAGTGTAGGGCACAACGACGAAGAAGTTTTTAGACATAATGTCTACCTCTTCGGTAAACGAACGGATAAACTCCATGTATTCGCGGAGTTGAATCTTCATGAGGTCGTTGTACTGGCCTGCCTCGTGCGAGCGGAGCACTTCCATGTATGGGCGAATGTCGAGACGACGAGATTGTATGTAGATCTGCAGTGAGAAATCAATGGTATTAAGGAATGATTGAAAGTTGGTGAGGATTGCCTCCTGTTCCGCCGCTGACTTGAGAGCAAAGTTGATCGACGATGCGAGGAGCACCATGCACATTTGCCCATTTTTAAGTATGACAATTCCATCACGGATATCCTTGATGGGAACAAAATGTTGTGTGGGAGAAGTAGTTGCCATACTTATTTAGTGTCGTTCATATTTAATTCAAGCTTGTGTGCGAGAGCTGCGAGATTTTGCTTTTGCATTGGAATATTCTCGGGAACCTCAACTGGCTCTTCACGCTTTGTCACAATACTCTGCTCTTTTACCTTCCTCCAAAGATATAACTTGCTTCCACTAAAATAACTCACAAACGCCTCAAGAAACGATGAAAATGGACGATTATTGACCTGGTGGAATGCAAGAAAACCTGCGAGGGAGGCAACGGGGATTGCGAATAGGAGGAATAGGAGGAATGGAAGCATAAAAAAGAGCACCACACAGAGCCCCACCCCACCCGCAACATACACAAACTGCTTCCAGGTAAGTGGGCCGACGATCTTGTCTTCAACGTCAATAAATTGAGGTACTTCAAAGCGCATACACCACATTGTATCCTACTTTTCCTCGAGCTTTATGAAGCCGTGCGGATTATTCCTTCCCCTCGTTTTTTGCTGCATCAGCTTTTATGCGCGCAGCTTCAATATCACTCGCCATCGTGCGCTTTGGAGAAAGTGCATTCATGAGTTCTTCGCGCGTAAGTGGTCGTGCCATTTCTTCAACAATCCCCACTTCTGGCGATACAGAGTTTTGTTTTTGCACGCCCTCGGGACGAAGATCTAGACGTTCTTTAGAATCTGAAATTTCAAAAGTTTGTTTCACCGCAGAAGAAGTATTCGCTCTCCCCTCAATTGGCTCTAGAAATTCTTTTAAGTCACTCGCGATTTTATCGGCTTCGTCTGAAGACACTTTTACGTTTTCAACCATAAGTTTTTTCAAGTCAGATATTGGATAGAAACCCAATATTATGTCTCCAACAACATTTATAAGGGCATACTTGTCTGATACAGAATATTTTTTGATGAGCGAAAGAAAAAGTTCACCACTCTCTTCCGAGCTATACATTGACGCATATGATTCAGGAAGTTGTGAGAACGCCGCTAAACGCATTTCTTTTGTGATTGTCATATTTATTTTCCAAATTGAACTCCCAATGCAGAACTGAGCCAATTGTCTGCCGCGCTAAGGTAGGCGGCGTTAGGTAACGGAGGACCGCCCGCAGCTATTGCCGCGTTGTTTGCAGCGATAGCTGTTTCGAGTTGGGTCCTAATATGTGCCTGATCGACGGTATTTATTGTTGAGTCTTGAGCTATCTTAGCCAGAGCATTTACGGGAATTTCAGTGCTAATCAGTTTCAATACTTCTGCGGGCATTTTTGCAATTTCTCCTGATTTTTGTTTAAGTATGTGATCCTTATCAAGTGTTGCTGGTGCCCCTGCTCTCATCGTAGCAATCGGAATGTTTTGAGCTAGCTGTTTCAGTGCATCTTCGCGTTTTTTAGAAAGATTACCAAACTCAGTTTTTGTAAACTTTTTCTTTAGATCATCCATTTGCGAAGAGGTTAGACGTGCTGCATATTCAGGATCCTCAAGGAACTTTGCTCCAAGCCATTCAAGGTGCTCTGCACTTGCTTTCGCGAGAGAATCACGATCTGCTTCGTATATCGCTTTAATTGCATCAGATTTCTTACCTTTAATTTTATTTTTTTCTTCCTCACTGAGTTCAGTGCTCTTGTCGAGTCCCTCAATTTGGCTTGTAGACAAGTCAGCCGCAATTGCTTCTCGCTCTTCTTGGCTGAGTCCCTCAAGGATCTTTGTGGTGGCGTCTGCAACTGCTCGCTCTTTTTTAATACGAGCTACATCCCCAGCACTCCCCAGTGGCGCAGCTACACCCCCTGCGATAGCATCTTTGAGTTTTGCTTTTTCGCCACTCACCGTTCGCTCATTTTTAATCTCCTTTTTTTCCTTTTTTGCTTCTACACGTGACTGGGAGCTACCAAACTTAGCTTCTGCTCCCGCATGTGCAGCACCATACACTCCCGTTCCTCTCATAAGACCCGCAGCTCGCTGTTGCCATTTATTATCGCTTTTACGCATATCTTCTTGTTTGTGTGCAATTGCATAGCCCAATCGTCCCACAGTGTTTCTCCCGGCAAATCCTTGAATACCCCCACGGATTTTGTTTGACCAGTCCTTTCCAAGTGACATTGCCTTGTCGGCACCCTTGATGCCAAATTCCTGTGCAATTTTGAGAGAAAAGATCAAGAACATGATGCTGATAATAAAAAGTAAGACGACATCAAACATTCCTGCGGAAGCAGCGGGGTTTCCTGCAAGTTGACCACTTCCTGAAAGGGCATCGGAAAGAGATTTCACTGGGTTTCCTTTTGCATCCAAATAATTTAGTGATTTGAACGCCCCATCAAGAATGTGAATAGAAATAAGAAGCAAAAATATGTATGCAGGTGCAAAGAAAGAGTAACTAATCAGTTTCGAAATAAGATCGTCCGCGTACTTTTTAGTTTGGGGAAATACTCTGGCCGCAAAAATAATTGGGGAAAACACCATAATCAGTACAAGCGCAACGAAGCGGACAATGAGGAGAATGCCTCCTGCTGCAAGGACAAACCCCGCGATCATGAGAAACACTGCTCCCATCACAAAGAAGGCAAAACTCCCGCCGCCGGTGAGCTTGGCCGTTGCCTCTGGCTCCATGGTATTCCAGAAGGTTTGAATCCCCATAAGGCTTGCAAATTTTTCTGATATGTTTTTGTTGGTTGATCCCTTCAGCATGGTGGTGTAGGTCTCCACAGCAATGTAGTTTGAAACATCGATGACCACTTTTGTGAAAAAGAGACTGAAGTTAATGAGGAGAGCACCGATGATGATCGCGGCAAGCGTGCGTTTCACGTCAGCACTTTCTGAATCAAGGATGGTCCTGATACCCAAGTAAATAAATCCAAAGATAAAGGCAAGGTTCGCAAGGTCACGAATAGTAGTCCAGGCTGAATTAATAGCAACACCAAGATCCCCCTTCACTAATGCACCTAACCCAAGCACCAACTTATCAATCGAAACTTCAAGAATCATTCCCCCCACCCACGTAGCCCGAGAGGCAACATAGAGAATCATGTTTCCGATTGTGTTTCCCATCATTGAGAGGATGTCCACTCCTCCTTGGGCTGCTGCTCCTCCTGCCACGGCAGCGGGGGGTGCAACCTCACCGGCCGCAAAAACAGTGTGTACTTCCAGAAAAAGTGCTGAAAACACAAATACGCAAGATAAAATTCCTAGAAGAATTTTTTGAATTTTTGTGTTGTGAGTGTTAACGGCAACCATACTTTATGGAGCAAATGGGGTACGCAAATCAACAGCAATTGAACAGTCGGATGCGACGGGGCAGGTAAGTGTCGGTCCAGTCGCATTTCGGACATTCACGTACACAGTGCTGCCTGGAGTTAAATTCGCCTGTGTTCCTGATACATTTCCATTAATTGAGAAGGTGATGCCGGCGCTCGGCGTTCCACCACTTCGTGTGTCTGGGTATTCTGTCGTTGTAAAATTACACGGAACGCTGGAGACATTGTATTCGCGAGAGACACTAACGGGTGTCACTGTTTGTCCTTCAGTATCGCTGTACGCTGGCAAAGTGAAAATATCAACCGTGCCTGCCTTTTTCGGCAATTCCCCATTAAATGAGGCTGGGATCTGGAGCTTGATAGCCACATTAGAATTACCCGCTCCCGTCATTAACACTTTTCCCATCTCAACACCATCATCTACTGGCCAATCCAAAATCGCTTCGTAACACGAATTACTCTGAGATCCTACAACAGTCTGGCGCACATCTTGGTAGGTCGGGGTTTCTGGTCGTGGGGTATTATCCACGTAACTATACCCCTCCGTCGTAGTGGCCAGGGTGCTACTTCCCACCCTATCGAGATAACTAAGTCCACTCCCGTTCTTTGAATTCGTAAGACCAACGAGCCCGCCGGCCTCTTTCATTGCCATTTTTGCAAGTTGTGTAAAAAGCGCTGCAATAATTTCGTTGATTTCGTCTGCAACCATGATGCGATCCACGGGAATGCCAAGAGTTCTATCGAGCGTATCTTTTATGGTGCTTCCTGGTGTGACTGTTTGACACTCTTGTACTCCGGCAGCCGGGCCTTCGGTAATGGTAAAACACTCTTGCCTACTTAAAAACCCATTTCCAAAATCAAGACGCTTATACTCCTGCCCGCGTGCGTTAGAAAGCCGTTCTGAAAGTTCCCATTGCCCCAAAAGCATTGCCCCATACGGATTGTTCTGAGCATTTGTAGTCATTTGAAACCATCCATCCCACCCCCCAGCGAGGAAATTACCATTCATGAAACTCTCTACATTACTCGTAACTTTTGAAAGTGTACATGCCTGAGCGGAGCCCTTCCCAAAATCTCTTCCGGACTTGTATTGCAAATTGAGTGCGAGCTTAATGTCGAGTTGAAGTGGAGAACAAAGAAAGTTGAGTGCCGTGCCTTCGAGAAAGTTCCCTGCAACCTCATCCCCAATGCCCTGCATAAACCCTCCCAAGTTCGTCACAAACGCTGGACTTCCTTGGAAGCCCGAATTAATCCAGTTGATTGTTTCCTGTGTAAGTTGTTGAAGGATAAGGTTAACTGCATACCAGGCAACGCCATCAAGCCAACCCTCTTTCATTTTAAGATATTCATTCGCCCAGGCAGAAATTGCTGCCTGTGCACCGGTGTACCACGCACCAATTGCAGTCACAGCAGTCTCTATATCTGCGATTAAATCTGCGACTATCCATTGTGCATTTGCTGTTGGGGTTTTGTGTGTAGGGGCATATGCGCCACCAATAAGCGAAAGTACAATGAAGAGTGAGAGAATGAACTTTGCACAGCGCTTTGTAAAGAAGTCTTTCATCATTGTTCAAAAAGATACATAAGTGCACCAGCCTCTTCGTTAGAAAAAGAAATGTCGTTAGCTTTAAAAACATTCACCATTTCTCCAGCTGTTGTGAAGAAAGCCTGTAAATCATCTTGGTAACGATTTGCGCGCGCAAGACCGAAGAGGGGATCTTCGAACATGCCCTTCATAGCAACGAGATCGAAACGGACTGCCTCATACCCATTTATAAATCCAAGGTGCACATCTATAAGATTCACTGGAGTTGGTACTGCGAGCATCTCTTTGATCATTGTTTCGTACGCATCGATACTTGGTTGGAGTTTTTCAATAAGCTCACGGTCATTTGTCTGAAGTGCCTTTAGGAGGGTCTGCCCATTTCCATCCCCAGAGTTGTCGGCGGGATACATGCCTACAATGCGGAAAATTTCATTTGCATACATGCGCATGCTTTCTTCCGAGACAGGAATGATGGTGAGCTCAAGTCGTGAATGCCGTTTACTTTCGGTATTTTGTTCGATTGCTTCCACCGCAGTGTCTATAAATGCCGTGGGATCTTCAAACGATTCCCCACTCCCCTTACGCGACATGTAGTCTTGGAAAAATGCGACCGCAAACTTTCCCGTGAAGGTCGTGGGTGGCGTGTAGCTCGCCACTCCCGCGAGAAGTGTTGACGATGCTGATACTGAAGGGATGATGTTTTTGCTTATCTCGTCCTCCCAGTCCGGAGTACCATTTTGATCCGCATCAATTTCCCGGATGTGGTTTTTTTCAGGAGCTTGAATCACCAGTGCTGCTTGCGAAATTGCTTCGTCTCCGGTGCGTGCATAAAAGGCTATTGCGATAAGTGCAACACCACAGAGTACCGCTCCTCCTATACGAATAATGCCTTTCACGCAAAGGTAAGTTACTCAGTAAGTATACCAAGTGATGTGGATTATCAGGGTATAACTTTGTTGAAAAGCAGTATATAGATTACTGCGTGCTTTGTGGGTTATCTGTGGAAAGAATTGCGTCAGCGAGTGTAAGCCACGATTCGATAGAAAGGTCCTCCCCACGAACGTCGAGAGCGAGACCCAGTGTGGAAAAAATGTGGGTAAGCACTGCTCTGTCCATTACTTTTGAAAGATTCCCAAGGAGCTGCTTGCGTTTTGAGGCAAATCCATGATGAAGGAGCTTAAAAAATTCCTCTTCCCGGAGTTTTGCAAAAGATGCGTGGGAAATGTTCTCAATGAGTAAAATAGCAGATTCAACGTTCGGTGGTGGTGAAAAATTTCCCCTCCTCACGGTGGTTACGTACTTTGGCTTCCCGTACGCTTTCACACTGAGCGAAAGAAGGGATTCTTTTTTGTCCCTCGCAATACGCTCCGCAACCTCCTTTTGGACGAGAAATACAATATCGGACGGCTGCATATCGGTCTCGAGAAATATTCGAAAGAGCATCCCTGAGAGAAAATATGGGATATTCGCTACTACTTTGTAGGAATGTTCAGGTAGCTTAAGGTCGTGGAGGGAAAAAGTGCGAATGTCTTTGTGCATGAGCGTCAGCTGTTTTGATGTCAGGTAGGAAGCAAAATCATTGGTGAGCGATTCGATTGCTCGCAGATCAGTTTCGATGGCGATTACCACCCCTCCCCGTTCAAGTAACTCCCTCGTCAGTACACCAGTGCCTGGCCCAATTTCCACAATAGTTTCACCTGACACTACGCGTGCAGCGTCCACCATTCGTTTTGGAACGCCGCGGTTATTCAGAAAATGCTGTCCGAGAGATTTTTTAGGAGCAATTTTTCCAAGCCCTTTCATTACTGTACTCTGCCTTAAAAATGAGAATTTTGCACGCGTTAATCAAAAAATATTGTTGTTTCGTAGCCCGATTCACTCGGATTACTGCTTTCAATAAGGTCTTTGCTGATGTCGTGGAGAAAGCACGAGGGCACGTTCACCCGCTGACTTCCAAAAATAGTGCGAATGTGGGCAAATGAGAGGAACACCTTTTTCCCCGCGCGCGTGAGTGCTACGTAGAAAAGACGGCGCTCCTCCTCTTCGTCCGTCTTCTCATCTGAAAGTCGCTCATGGGGAAAGAGCCCCTCTTCAAGCCCAGTGATAAATACGTACGGGAACTCGAGTCCCTTTGATGCGTGTACCGTCATAAGTCGTACGGCGTTTTTCTCCTCCTTTGATTTAAGCTCGTCCTGATCACTTTGGAGTGCGGCATCCTCAAGGAGATGCTCGACGGCTTCCTCGGGTTCGTATTCTGCGTACTTCGTACCGAGCGTGACGAGCTCTCGTAAGTTTTCAAGTCGTTCGAATCCTTCTTCCCCCTCCGTTTTGAGTGTTTCTTCCAGGCCCGTACGTTTTAAAATATACTTAAGGGTTTCGGAAACAGGATTTGTAGTTGCATAAAGACGAATCGCTTCCATCATTTCTCCAAATTGTGCAACCTTGTCCCTCGTGCTCCCTGTAAGCTCGGCACGCTTCCCCTCCACAATTTTCATGAGGGTTACTTTTCCAATACCGCGTGATGGTGTATTAATCACACGGCTGAGGTCAGCGATACTTTCAGGATTGAGTGCAAGTCGAAGGAAGGAAAGTACATCTTTAATCTCTTTTCGTTCAAAGAAGCGCGTGCCAAGCATTTGGTAGGGCACGTTGTAGTTAATAAACGCTTCCTCAAGCACGCGCGACTGAAAGTTTGTCCGAAAAAGTACCGCAATCTCTGAGGGGGACACATTATTCTGAATCAATTTTTTGGCTGTAAGCGCCACGTACTCGGCTTCTTCTTGCCCTCCCATGGCGGCATAGAGAGAAATCAGCTCCCCCTCGTGATTTTTGGTGAATACGTTTTTCGGGGGACGGTTTACATTTTTTCCGATGATGTCATTGGATGCAGAAACAATAGTTTGAGTTGAGCGATAGTTTTCCTCGAGCATGACGATTTTTGCAGAGGGAAAATGTCGTTCGAATTGCATGATGTTTTTAATATCTGCACCGCGCCATGAGTAAATATTTTGATCCACATCCCCCACAACACAGATGTTTTCACGAGGGCCAACGAGTAACCTTGCAATTTCGTACTGGACGCGATTAGTGTCCTGGTACTCATCTATATGAATATACTGAAAACGCTCTCGATATAACTCAAGAATAGGCGGGTGACTCTTGAGAAGGTTGAGTGTTTTGATGAGGAGATCGTCAAAATCAAGCGCCTGCTCTTCTTTAAGTATTCGGTCATAGAGTTTCCACGCTTCTCCGGCGACTCGCTCAGGGTATGACCGTGCCCCGGCCAGGTAGTCCTCGGGAGAAAGCGCATCACCCTTTGCTTTGGAAATCATACTGAGAAATTTCCTGGGTTCAAACTGCTTTTCGGTGTATCCCGCTGTTTCTAGGGCTCGTTTCATAGCCCTAGTTGAATCACTACGGTCATAAATGGTAAAATGTCGGCGAAGTCCTAGTACCTCGTGATGTTCGCGGAGAATTCGTACACCAAGTGAATGGAAGGTTGAAACGGTAGGAGTTCCATCACTCATCGTACGCGCTCCCACAAAGTGTTTTGCTATAAGCGCGCGTACCCGCTCTCGCATCTCTGCCGCAGCCTTGTTGGTAAAGGTAACTGCGAGAATTCTCTCTGGAGGCACTCCCTTCTCGATGATGTGGAGGATACGGTGGGTAATCACCCTCGTCTTCCCAGAGCCGGCTCCAGCAAGCACGAGAAGTGGCCCTTCAGTGTGAAGTACTGCCTCTTTTTGCGCATTATTTAGGCCTTCGAGATGCTCCGTTGTCATGAAAAACAACTATAGCATGAGCGCTCCTTTGGGGATGTGAAAAGTGTATGAAAAGGCTTTAAGCCATTATTACACAATAAGATTTAAAGTTTGCATATAGCTACAAAATGGCGTTTCCAAAGGGTTAAATTGAGTTTTTTATCACACTGTGGACAACGATTTTTGGCAAGGTTGCTACTCGTCCCTATTCCGATATCATAGTGAAGTACTGATGAAGTGGTACAGAAAAAAAGGGGGTCTACGATCCGCTTTTTTATTTCGGTAATTGCTGTAATGGAAGTATTGCGGAGAGTCCATAACATTTGCATATAGAATCTCACTACAAAAAATCTGATACCTCCCATAAGCGTTCGGGTACAAGAGGTCAGATGACATACAGTTCATTCAAGCGGGTGTCTTTTGCACCACTTTCGCTCTCTTTACCCGTTCTCGTTGGTATTCTTGTTAATGCCAGCATTTACTTTGCAATCTACTCAGTGAATGAAAAGGCAGAAGCTGAAGGCTTCGCTGTTTCTCCTATGAATGCGCAGACGATGCCACTTCTTAAAGCAACTCATTCGGTACATCAAAATTCTGCGAAAGGAGGGGGCGATATTATTGTTGAGGATGGATCTCTCGTGTCTCCTAATGATGTGAGTGAAAGGGATGACGCAGAAAATGGAAAGACATCTAATGGTGAGATTAGCCTCTATCTCGTCCGTGAAGGAGATACCCTCTCACAAATTGCCGATATGTTTGAAGTGAGTGCGAAGACGATTCTTTGGGCAAACGACCTTAAGTCTGCTGGACTCATTAAACCAGGTTCATCACTCGTTATTCTTCCTATTACGGGCGTACGACATATTGTAAAAAAGGGTGACACCATAGCGTCAATTGCTAAGAAGTACAGTGGAGACGTCGATGATATTCTTTCGTACAACCAACTTACCTCAGGTAGCGAACTTACGGTTGGAGACACGGTCATGATTCCTGATGGCACGATTACTGTACCTACTCCTGCGCGAAGTGCCACCGGAAAGGCTGGAGGAAGTGCAGTTGCAAGTGGGGGGGCACTCTCAAACCCGCTTCCGGGTGGTGTAAAGACACAGGGAATTCACGGATACAACGGTGTTGATCTATCAGGAGTGCCAGTAGGAAGTTCAGTGGTTGCGGCCGCCGCGGGAGATGTAATTGTGGCAAAGGGTTCTGGCTGGAATGGTGGGTACGGAGCATACATAGTTATTAAGCATCCAAACGGTACACAAACACTGTACGCTCACCTCTCAAGTGTGTCTGTTTCCGTAGGGCAGTATGTTGGAAAGGGAGCGGTGATCGGTGGTATGGGTAATAGTGGTCGCTCA
Source organism: Minisyncoccia bacterium (assembly GCA_046598345.1). Taxonomy (GTDB): domain Bacteria; phylum Patescibacteriota; class Minisyncoccia; order Phycocordibacterales; family UBA918; genus Damh-18. The sequence goes on from JBKJIT010000003.1 coordinate 49,266, forward strand.
ACCGGGCCGCACCTACACTTTGAAGTTCGAGGATCACGGAATCCGTTTTAGAAATATGAAAAACCCCGCGGCCGGGAGGCCGCGGGGTTTTTCGTAATGTTTTTCTATATTTTCACCCGATACTGAAGGGCTTCGAGTACATGCTCTGATGTAAGCTCCTCATCCCCTTCGAGATCTCCGATTGTGCGAGCTACTTTAATAAGTCTGTGGTAGCTTCGGGGCGAAAGTTTCATTTTTTCCGCTGATTGACGAAGGAGCGCTCGAACGGTATCGGAAAGGACGATCCGGTCTTCAATGTCGCGAGAGGACATTTCTCCATTTGTTTGGACACCAAGCCCCTTAAGACGTTCTCGTTGCATCTTTCGAGCTTTAAGGATTTGCTCTCGTACCAATTCCGTTTCTCCGGGCTTTTCTTCTTTTACTTTATCTCGAACGCGCGTAAGCGTATCAAAATCAACGTGTGGTACAGGAAGCCAAAGGTCGATGCGATCGAGGATAGGTCCAGAAATCTTTTGCTTATATGTGGTGATCATCTGTGCGGCGTAATCACCTCCCTCATCTCCACCTCGAGTCGGGTTCATTGCAGCAATTAAAATAAAGTCTGCAGGGAAAAGTGCTGAGGAATGGACTCGCGAGATCGTCACGACCTTGTCTTCCAGGGGTTGCCGGAGCGCATCAATACTTCGTCGTTCAAATTCTGGAAATTCATCAAGAAAGAGTACGCCTTTGTGAGCGAGCGTGACCTCCCCAGGCTTTGGGTGAGTACCTCCACCAACGAGCGAGGTGTGTGAGGCTGTGTGGTGGGGCGCACGAAATGGCGGACGTGACGAAATGCGTTCCCCCGTACCCGCGACCGAGTGAATCGCGGTGACTTCAAGTGCTTCCTCAACGGAAAGCGGCGGCAGGATACTTTGAAATGCACGCGCGAGCATTGTCTTCCCTGTACCTGGTGGACCAACCATGATGATATTGTGCCGCCCTGCCGCCGCGATCATGAGTCCACGCTTTGCAGTTTCCTGACCCCTAATATCTTCGAGGCGAAGCGCGCTTTCGTCCCAGATCGTCTCAATTTGTGTGGGTGGTTGTGCAGCCAGAGGTTGATGGTCGTCTCGTTTGTGGTCGAGATGTCGAATGACTTCACCAAGCGTACGGGCTGGTGTCGTAATGATATCCGGAATAAGCGCAGATTCTTCAGCATTTTCATGTGGCACAATCACCTCGGTAAATCCTCGTCGCATAGCCTCTCGCACAATTGGAAGTACGCCGCGCACCCTCCGGAGTGTGCCATCCAGTGCAAGTTCCCCAATAAGGAGACAGGTGGGCGAAACGGGCGCCATGTCTTCGTTTGCAACGAGGTACGCGATCGCAATAGGAAGGTCAAAGAGTGGTCCTTCTTTTTTAAGATCAGCGGGCGCGAGCGAAATAATGACTTTGTGATTTTCACTCTTCGGGGAACTGAATCCAGAATTTTTAATAGCACTTGAAACACGATCTTCAGCCTCCTCTACCGCTTTGCCCGGAAGTCCAACAATTGAAAATGAATACAGACCTCGCGAGAGGTCTGCTTCGATAGTTACAATGTCTCCCCCGGTGACGGAAGGTTGTGCAGCATGTACTCGTGCAACAGCCATAGAAAGAAATTAGAGGGGTAAGGTTGTTTCGTCATTCATGTGGGCTTTGTCGGTTCGCGCTTCTGGGCTCACGAGAAGACGATCTTCTTCAACCTCGCTTCCACAAACCTCGCAGGCGCCATACGTTCCTTCCTCAATTTTTCGGAGCGCACGCTGGATGTTGTTGTATTGGACTTCGAGTGTTGCGACAAGTCCCCGTCGTTCATCCCAATCTTCCGCCACGTCAGCAACAAGATCGACATCAGCTTCATTTGCGTCGACACCTTCAGGCACAGCAATCCAATCTTGAGGATTATCGGGGTTATGAATACCTACGGTCTTAAGTTCTTCGGTAATATTTACGAGTAGCACCTCAAGCTTCGCCTTATATGTTTGTGTATCCATCATTTTTCGAGTATACCACGAATTTTATTCACCTAATTGCCCAAGAATTACCGAAAGTGCCTCACTTGAAGTGGTAATCACCAGTGTCGTTTGGTTCACAAATGCGTACACGATGCGCTCTCGCCCATCGGTACCATAGAGAATCCGAATGGCGGCATTCTGAGAAATAGCATCCACGAATCCCCGCGACGAGGCACTGCTCGGGTCATTAGCTCCAAAAAATACTCCTAGGTCAGCTGCAATAAATGGCTCCCACGCAAGCATGCCGGCAAAGGCAACATCAAATGCATTTGAGCGCAGAACGATGTATGGCTCATTTCGTGCTGACGTGGAAACGCTTCCGAGTGCCAAGTCGGCCTGAAGTGCGCGCCTCCAAGAACCTTCGGTATGCGGTGCTAGCACTTCCATTATGGTTGCAGCGGTCGGGTCTTGGAAAGCATCAGTAAATTGAATGTGTGAAATTCCATCCCCGGCATTCGCAATTGCTTTCTGGAGGCTTGTCGTGAGCACTGTGTTCGTAGTAGCCCACGAAACAGTCAGAGTTGTATCGGTGGTAAGAAGCGACGGTGAAGAAAGAGGTGTCGCTATGCTTGCAGGTTTCTCATGTGTATAGAGTGCCGCTCCAATCCCAGCAACCGCTCCAAGTATGACGAAAAACAAAATAAGAAAAACAGGAAAAAGACTTCTTCCGGGTTCGGGAGACGCTGCTGCGGTTGCCCTGCGTGCACGTACCGGCACTCGTGACGCGAGAGGCGAGGGCTCCATGACCGGTGGCGATGGAGGTAGTTCTTCAGGAATGGGCGCAATTGGTACGACTGGTTCTCTAGGAATCTCCTCTTCCACAGTAATTTCCTTCTGAATTTCATCGTGTATTTCATGTCTTTCAACTTCTGGTGCAGGTATCGGTGCAATTTCTTTCTCGGGCGTACTCCAACGAGTGTCAGTAATAATTTCCGCTACAGGAACGGGAGGAGGCACCGGATCTGGTTTTGAAAAAGTAAGCGGGGTTCTCGTGGTGACTTCCGGGGCAACGCCCGATTCCATCGCCCCGACGTTTAGGTGCCCCGAATTCATAGTTGGAGACGAAGTTGTTTTTACTGTCGGGGTTGGTGTCGTCGGTTTCGGAATCTCAGGTTTTCTTACGTACGCATCAATAGGTCGATCAATTTTTCGCTCAACTGCGGGGGCAACAGCAAACCCACGCATATCGAGAGGCTGCTTTGTGAACACAGGAGCTGGTGAGTGCGGAGGTGTTTCTTTCTTTGGTATTGGTACGGGTATTGATTCTGGTTTCAGAGTTGGTGTGATTGGCGCGCTCCACGTTGGGGTGCTCTGTGCAGATGGCTTTATGATTTGGTACGGCTTTCCGGTAATCTTTTCTGCATCATGGGAGAGCGTCTTTAGTTTTTCGACCACAACGGCGTGGTCATTGTGAGGCACCAAGGTTCCATGTTTAGTTGCTTCAGCAATTATTTCTTTCCGCTTTTCTGGGGGTGCCATCGTGGGCGCGGGAAGATCCACATACTCGATTTTTTCGAGAGTATCTTGGAATTTCGTAATCCATTCCTTTGCGGCGCCTTTTAGTGCTCCTCCCAAACCCATGTGATGGTGACGCTTGTCGGTAACTATCGTTCCACTCTCTACATGATCTTCCTGGAACATTTTTCCCACGTCAAACACATCGCTCTTGTTTGAAAGGATTGATTTTTGTTCTTGCCGCCCACCTCCTCCCGCCTTAAGCGGAGCGTGCATATTCAGCGTATCTGAATTACCTGTTGTGGCAGGTTTAAAGACGACCCCCATTCCTGGATTCGTTTCGCTGTGCCCTGCATCAGATTTTACCAGTGGGTCATCCTTCGGCATCACATAAGTATCTCATGCTTCATACAAAATCGCGTTCATATTTTGTGAACGCGATTTTGTAGCACGGAAATTAGGCGATCGGTTTCCTCTCCGGCGCTTTGATTCCTTTCTTCTCTGCGAAATCTGGATCTGCCTTTTTAATGGAGAGGCCAATTTTTCCTTCTTCAATCTTTGAGACGACGACCGGGACGACCTCCCCCACTTTAAGGAGTCCCTCAACGGTGTCGAGGCGCCAGGACACAATTTCAGAAATGTGAACGAGTCCTTCCGTTGAGTCGTTAAGTTTTGCAAACGCACCGAAGGTCGCGATGCGTGTAATCGTTGCATCAAGTCGTTCACCAATTTCGAATACGCGGGTAATTGCTTTAATTCTCTCCAAGGCTCGTTCGGCTGAACCATCTTTCCCTGTTATGTAGACGGTACCATCGTCCTCGATGGTGATCTCATCGACGCCCGTATCATCTTTGATGCCGTTAATGGTCTTCCCCCCACCTCCAATCACAAGACCAATTTGGCTTGGAAGAATGGTATGAACGAGAATTTTTGGCGCTCGGGGAGAAATATCAGGTCGTGGAGAAGCAATTTCTGCAATGAGCACGTCAAGAATTTGGAGTCGGGCGAGCCGCGCTTTTTCTAGTGCTTCTGCGAGAATTTGTACGGGTATTCCACCCACCTTCACGTCCATTTGAATCGCTGTAATACCTTTGGTTGTTCCTGCAACTTTAAAATCCATATCACCAAACTCATCCTCTGGGCCTTGAATATCGGTGAGGAGGGCGTACTCACTTTCGCTTCGCATCATGAGTCCTGAAGCAATGCCGGCAACCGGGCGTGTAATCGGAACACCCCCGTCCATAAGTGCGAGTGTTGATGCGCAGACGGATCCCATTGAGCTCGAGCCATTTGATGACATGGTTTCTGAAACAAGTCTCACGGTGTATGGGAACACCTGCTTAGTCGGGAGTATGGGGAGGAGTGCTTTCTCAGCGAGCGCACCGTGTCCGATCATTCTGCGATTTTGTCCTCCGACGCGACCAGTCTCACCTACTGAGAATGGTGGAAAGTTATAGTGGTGCATGAACTGCTTCTTCGTATCATTTTCTTCGATGGTGTCGAGTATCTGTGCATCATCTGGCCCACCGAGCGTAAGTGCAGTAAAAATGTGTGTTTCTCCGCGATAAAAAATACCGCTGCCATGAAGTACGGGAGAAATACCGCCCGCTTGTGCGTAGAGTTTGCGCACCTCATCCATGCCTCGTCCATCTGCACGCTTTCCGTCATCGATTGCGCCACGGTGAATCTCGGCATCAACTCCCTGCTCGAATAGGTCGCTTGCGTCAGTGGACTCAGCCTCTGGAAGTCGTTCCTTCACGAGTGCCATCCATGAGTCCTTAAGTTCATAAATATGAGCCTTTCCAGAGCGGTTTGAGAACAGCGTTTCAGAAAGTTTTACTTTCATCTCAGTTTCAAAAAGCATCCGCATGTCGAGTGGAATTTCTTCAAGTCTCATTGCACGCTTCGCTTGTCCAATTTCTGCAATAATTTGCTTCTGGAATGCTTCGATTGCTGTATTGATAGTGGCCGCTTGTGTAAGTGCACTCAAAATCTCAGCTTCAGCAATTTCATTTCCGGCAGTTTCAATCATGTTGATGCTGCCGTCTTTTCCGCACGCGAGTACTTCATAAGAGAGCACACCGTCTTCTCGCTCCTTATATGTTGGGTTGATGACAATAGCGCCCGTATCATTTCGCTTACCAATACGTACTGCGCCGACGGGTCCTCCCCAAGAAATCGGAGAGGTGGCAAGCGCGAGTGATGCCCCGATAATGCCGAGTGTGTCCGGGTCATCTTCTCCCATTGCGAGCACGGTCACAATGACCTGTATTTCATTCCGAATTCGGTGATCAAAGAGTGGGCGAATCGTACGGTCAACAATGCGTGCAGAAAGTACTGCCCCGTCACTCGGCCGTCCTTCTCGTCGCATAAAGCGGCTTCCTAAAATCTGTCCGCTTGCATAAAATTTTTCCTCAAACTCAACAGAAAGTGGAAAATAGGAAAGTCCAGGATTTTCCCTGCCCATTACTGCTGTTACAAGAATCACCGTCTCCCCCATGCTGACCATTACGGAACCATGTGCTTGGTTCGTGAGGTCGTTAAATTCTGCAGTAAGTGTCTTCCCTCCAACTTCGTGTGTAAACGATCGTTTCTCCATAAGTAAGTCATTTTATTGAACGATCCAGATTTCAGATTTCAAGTATGCTTGAAACCTACCTATCTAGATCGCACCTAATAACCCCCTGAGTGTATCAGAACTGGGAAAAATTTACATAAAGACAGTATCCCGCGCGCTGAACTGGAGGAGGTTCGAGCCCGGTATTGCGTATAAAAAGAAACCGCTCGACGAGCGAGCGGCTCGTGGGGCGGGTGGATGTGGGTTAGGCGTCGTTGAATTGTTGCCAGAACTCCTTCCGAGTCTTGACCGGCTTCACGACTTCTGCCGAGTTGTGGTCGAAGAGGAACAGGGCGAACGGATGGTTTGGGAAACCACCTTCCATCCAGTACTCGGCCGCTTCAGGTGACTTCTGCTGGAGTGCTTCAATCGCATGCGTCTGAAGCACGATGTAGCCGGGGTAGTCCGGAACTTCGAATCCAGTCTCCACGTCGAGGGTGCGGTCACCCTCATTGGGCGGTACCCCATCGTGCGTAAACATGCAGGGCACCTCGACCCCGATCCATTGCTCACGGATTGAAAGAGGTGCACCACCACGGGGAACGGAAATAAGACGAATCGTTCCCAGGTCCTCCATTTGAATTTGCCTCATGACAAGACTCCCGAGGATGAACACATGCCGACATAGGCAAGATGGGATAAGTAAACTTGAATAAGTGCTCGAAGTCAATCAGTTGTCGAACTCTATTCCGCACAAACGAAAATAACCCCAATAAATTGGTTATTTTCATTTGTGCGTCGAACTGGAGGCGGTTTGAAACTCATGGGATGAGTTTCAAAGCTGTTCAGAGATAGTTTTCGAGTAAAGCGAAGATAAATACCCTGAACGGGTACTGAACATGTAATGTTCGAACTTTTGTGCTCAGAAATTATACTAAATTTTGTCAGTATCAGTTCCGACAATCTGCTGGATGTGTTTACGGAATTTGCCGGCGCCGCGGAAACCAATCAAAAATTCTCGTGGATTCTCATCCATATCAATGAAGTCGTCTACGGTTTCTCGAAGTCGTGAGGAGCTTGAGCGTCCAAACGCGATCGCTTCAACTTGGCAGCCATTCGAACGGACATATTCAACGAGTGGTACGAAGTCACCATCTCCCGTGGCGAGTACGATTGCATCGACTTTTTGGGAAAGCTTAATGGCATCAATAGCCATACCAACGTCCCAATCGGCTTTTTTTGCTCCCCCGTAAAAAATCTGGAGGTCTTTTGTCTTTACTTCGATACCAATTTTTTCAAGCGCTTCAAAGAATGACTGCTCTTCCCCACTTTCAGTGGTGACAACGTACGAAATCGCCCGCACGAGCTTACGGTCACCAAGCGCAGCCTTTACGACTGCGTCGAAGTTTACTTTTGATTTATGAATATTTTTTGCACTGTGATAAAGGTTTTGTGTGTCAATAAAAATGGCGACACGCTGTTCTGCATGTTTAATGATGGACATAGTACATATGTAAAATAATAAATAGAATTCTGAAGCTACCTTCAGAAAAGTTTTAAAAGATCGTGTTCCTACAGAACCAGTATACCAAAAAGCATTATGTGAGAAAAGTGAAGAAAAATACACGCGCTTCCTTTGGAAGCGCGTGTATTTTCTTGTTACTTAAGGCCAAGTTTCTTTACGAGGGACTTGTGTGCCTTCTCGTCATGGCGCTCGAGGTATTTGAGATGCTTCCGTCGGTCAGCGACCATTTGCAAGAGGCCTCGTCGTGAGTGAAAATCATTTCGATGCTTCTTTAGATGCTTTGAAAGCTCATCAATCTGCTTCGTGAGAAGCGCAACCTGAGCCTCAGGCGATCCAGTATCGCTGTCATGTCGTCGCACGTCTTTCAGTGCGTTCTCTTTCTTTCGTTTTGTAAGCATGATGTTTTAAAAATGCGTCTGTATGTGCTAGATCATCACATAGACGCTGTTAGTACTAACCTGCGAAGGTTGTAACCACTCTACCACAAATTGACATACTTTGCAACCCCTCGTGTAATGAAGAATTTCATGGGTTCGGTGTGCGGTACAATAGAGGTATGACGCTTACAGAACTCAAACGACAATTCCTTGAATACCTTGAAATTGAAAAAGGGCGAAGTATTCGCACTATAACGAACTACGATCACTACCTGACTCGATTTTTAGACTACGCAAAGACGGATTCCCCAGCGAAACTTACCGAAGAAATGGTTCGCGAGTACCGCCTGTGGCTGAATCGCCAACCGGGAACAAAAACAGGGCGCCAGCAGGACACATTAAAGCGAAAAACTCAGAACTATTATCTGATTGCCCTTCGTGCATTTCTCAAATTTATGCGCAAGCGTGGCATCGAGTCTCTCAATCCGGAACGCATTGAGCTCGCGAAGGTGCCGGAGCGTTCGCTTGATCTCATTTCGCCCCAAGAACTAGGGCGTCTTATGGATGGGCCAGACGTTCGCACGTTACCAGGGCTTCGTGACCGCGCCATGCTTGAGCTACTTTTTTCCACCGGCCTCCGTGTGTCAGAACTTTGTTCCCTTTCTCAAGAGGATGTAGACCTCTCTCGTGACGAGTTTTCTATTCGTGGGAAGGGAGAGAAGATTCGCGTCGTGTTTCTCTCTGACACTGCGAAAGATGCGATTCGAGCGTATCTCAAAGAACGAAAGGATTTTGATGATGCGATGTTTATTCAGTACGGAAAGAACGCTAAGCAGGCAGAGATACAAAATAAGGACTTACGGCTAACTCCTCGGAGTGTGCAACGGATCATGAAGCGCTACGCGACAATCGCCGGCATTACGAGGAAGGTAACCCCGCACGTCATCCGGCACAGTTTTGCTACAGACCTTCTTTCAAATGGTGCAGATCTCCGATCGGTGCAAGCGCTCCTTGGTCATGCACACATCGGAACGACGCAGGTGTATACGCATGTGACTGACAAGCATTTACGCGATATACATAAGAAATTCCACTCAAGGAAGTAAGAAAATAAAAACACCCGCGGCCTCCGGCCGCGGGTGTTTTGCGTTTCTGTGAGTGAGTTATTCAACAATCAATTTTCCAACCATGCCGTTTGCGCGATGTTGTCCTATTGAGCAGTAGTACTCAAAGGTTCCTTTCTTGTCAGCAACAAAGGTTACGCTCGTGGTTCCGTCTGTTTGGACTTTCCCGGTGCGTGCATTAAATTCATCCACTACCCAATCATGGAATCCTCCCGTACTCGTGAAGTTAATCTTGACCGTGTCTCCTTCTTTCACCCGAATCTCCGCTTTGTCATAATCAAAGTTTTTTCCACTGATCTCAATTATCTTTGCATCAGCTGGTAAATCGGCGATTGGATATTCCATATTGATGTCAGTTCCGGTTTCTCCACTCATGTCTGCTCCCTCGTGATCAGTTGGTTCTTCGTCAAGGGTTTCAGTGGTAATGGGTGTCGTGGACGTTGGGGTAAGGACGATTACTTCTTCAGTGGGAGCAGGTGTGCTCGTGCGCATAAAGAGAAATCCAACAACGAGAAGGACGAGGATGGTTATAACAATTGGTAATGGTTTCATACGTAAAAATACTTACGAGTAATTGAATCGATATTCTATCACAGTGACTGAAAATCTAGGTTTTAGAGCTGCTCCCCGTTAATATCGACGAGTGTGTGCACGTATGCGCCAAGACAATGCTGAGTGACGTCGATACGCTGTGTTGGTTCAGTATCGCTTACGATGAATCCCCCCAGCGCCCGCACGGGCTTTGGTAGAGTCCTAAGAATAAGTGTTCCGTCTTCTCTCAGTACACGCACCTTGTCTCTTTCGGTCAATTGAACAAATACGTGGCGGGCGTTCAGCGTATGTAGTTCTTTTTTGAACCCCGTCACGTCTACAGTTGGACTGTTCTGTAAAATGGAAACGGCACTCGCGAGTCCTTCTGCATACCCACAGTAATTACGAATCGGGCCGCTACTAGCCTTCGAGCCATCGATGCGCCAACTTGTAAAATCATTCACGTATGTTGTGTACGTGTCTTTTTCAAGTATTCCGTCCGCATCCTTTAGTGCAGCCATGATCCAGAGGTATAGGTTTGCATCAAACGGCTGAGCTTTCAAATAGGTAAATGCCTGCAGGATGGCCTCCTTTACTTCCCCGCTTGGATTGAAGTGGTACAACCGGACGAGCGCAAGGAGCGCTTCCCCGTTTGAGAAAGGTGACTCTGCTTCAGCTTGTGTTCGTACACCAAAGCGATATCCATTTCGAAATCCACCGTTTTCTTTCTGTTGCCCCAAGATAAATGCACCGTAACCTGAAATTAATTCAGCATATGTGCGTTCCTTTGCGGGCATTTCTTCCACATAGGAGAGCAATCCGATGAGCGCTAGGCTCGTAGCACCGAGTTGGCACCGTGAGCTCACTTCTGTAGCACGAATGCACGCGATGGCTGTGTCTTCCTCGTGTCTGGTGAGGCCTTCGAAATACGTGATCGCACGCGTAATTGGTGTACCGAGCTTCAGTGAATCATTTTGCGACTCCCGGAAGAGCTCTCCTAGAATGTAGAGCGCACCTGTTTGTCGTACGATGTTGTCATCCGTACTGTATGTGTCTTCATACGGAGTATATTCATATCTAAAATGACCATTCGGTTCCTGTGACTTAGTCATCCACCCCGCTCCTGCAGTAATCGAATCACGCAGTTCTGCATCAGTAAGCTCCTTGGTTTGTCTAAAGGTTCTCGCGAGGTACGAACTAATTGCCGGAAGTTGTTCAAGAAGACTCTCGTCCACCTCCTCCGCCTGAAGGCTAAAAGGAGTAGAACAGATACTTATCATCAACAAAGCGAATACTATTTTTTTCATTCCACTATTATGCCGATGAACGAGAAAAAAAGAAACGCGAGCCGAAGGCTCGCGTTTCTAAACTGTAGTACCAAGAGTGAAGCAACTTACTCAAATTGTATTGGAATCTCGAGTGCGTTGTCGTTTTCGGGGAGGCCTGAGGGGTTATCTTTCTTAAAAATGATTGCACCGCGGCGGTACGGTGTATCGGCAGGAAGCGTGTACGTAATGGTTGCACTAAAAGGTACAAAGTCCTCAGTCATCCATTCGCCATCAGCGGTTGCAATCCCTTCCCCAATAATGAGCCCATTCCAATTGACAATGGTGATCGGAAAACTTGCCTCGAAAAACCAATATCCGCGCGCCTCACCAGTAATCGTGATCGGTGAACTCACCACTGTGTCGCGTTTTGGACTTTCTACCATAATAAGATTTGCTTTTGAATCGATATGGGCCTGGATGTCGTCACCAACTGGTGTGGGGCACTCCGCAAATTCGCAGTTGGAGCCAGTCCTCCCTACCGCGCTTCCATCAGGGCACATTTTTGCGTCCATAGTGCAGGCGACTTGTGTGTCACCACCGTTCTGGCCTGTCCGCCTATTCTCTAGCGTGATCCAGAGTGCTATGCCAATAATAACGACAATAACGAGTGCAATAATATTGATTGTATTTCGATGCATATATTAGTATTTAAATCGGTAACTTATCGTGAACCTCTCCCCTTTGCCGCAAAGAGTATGAGTGCTGTTACAGCCCCAAGTGTATCCATAAGGATGTCTTTTTGCGCGTCCCAAATATCTCCCTGTGAACCTAGAAACGCAGCTCCTGCATCCCCGCCATAGGACGCTGCAAACCACCATTCAATCATTTCATAGGCCGCAGCAACGCTGATAATGAAAAAAAGTGGGGTCAGGTAAAGGAGCCATTTGGTATTCACGAGGTTCTTTGCACGAATAATTTCGGCGAACGGATATGCATAGAAGCCTACAGAAAAGTGCGCAATCCGATCGTACATGTTGCGTTCATATCCGAAGAGTTCACTAAACCACTCGAACGGCACGCGTTCAAAGGTAAAGTGTCCCCCTATTGTATGGAGGTAGAGGAGTACGAACATGAGTGCATAGGATGTGTTTGAGAACCTAGTCCCACGAACATAGAGGATGAAGAGTATGAGCGCAATGATGACAATCGGTAAGTTTTCTGCAAACCAGACGGCTCGGTTATATGGCGAAATGGCGAGTGCCACAAATAGTATTCCGTAGGCAAGAAATAGAAATTTAGGAAAAGATGAGGTGTTTATCATAATTGTATTGTACTATGTCTGCTATGAAAATGTATTCAGGTTCGTGTCATTGTGGGGCAGTAACGTTCAGTGTCACGTGTAGTGTGGAAAATGTCATTGAGTGTAACTGTTCACACTGTGCGCAAAAAGGACTTCTGCTCACCTTTGTCCCTGCGTCAGAGTTTTCTCTTCACAGCGGAGCGGACTCACTCACCGAGTATCGGTTTAATAAAAAAGTTATCGCGCACCAATTTTGCAGCGTGTGTGGCGTCGAATCATTTGCTCATGCACAGAATAAAGAGGGAGAGCCGACGGTGGCAATCAATGTGCGATCGCTCGAAGGCGTAGATGCGGCGGCAATCCCGCGAGCGATGTTTGACGGAAAGAGTTTGTAGCTAAAATAATAAATACCGCGCGCCTTTGGCGCGCGGTATTTATTATTCATCGTTCTTCCCCCTTCCCGTATTTTCTCGATTTCCCTCGTTTCCATTCTGTGGCTCACGCACCGTCGACTCCCCTTCCACCACACCCTTTTCTGGATTTTTTTCTACTTCAACGCGGACTTCCCCATCCTTTTTTTCAATACGCGTCCGGTCATTTTTCCGGGTGATGTCAATTCGTGTTTCACCGCTAGCATCATGGCGGATTACAACGGTGCGACCCTTTTCCACTGCATCTTCCTGCCCGTCTGCTACATTCACCTCAAGTGCGAACGCGTCAATTTCATGAAAGATCCCTTCAAGCATTTTTTCACGGTCAATTTCCTCAAGTTCTGTGTCATCAATAAAACTGAGTATTGCATCAACTGCAACACCGACGCGCTCCTCCCCATGCTTCGACAGAGATTTTTGGGCCTGGGTGCTCGTCGTGGGCACCATCATTTTCGCTACATCATCTGAAATCGAGTGCTCATTAATAAGTTCGCGTAACTCTGCGATACGTTTTTCAGAAAGTGCAGATTTAAGTTCTCGCTTGGCTTCGGCATTTTTAGTTAAATGAAGTCTTGTATTTTCAATCACGCGCTCGAGCGGGAAAAGTACATCCCCGGGACGTGAGCCATCTGCTGCGAGCGCAGTAGTGCCGCCGGTAATGACGACGAGAAGAATAACGAAAGCTGAAAGAAGCGAGCGATGATACGCAAGACTACTAAATGTAAAAGGTAAAAAAGGAGAGGGTACGGCACTCTGAGGAGGGAGCTTTTCAGAAATACGTGTCCACAGTAATGCCTCTACCTCATCGTTGAGGCGAGGTGCGTGAGCGTTTAATTTTTCTATAATGTGTTTGTCGTCTTTCATGTTACGGTTTGATGTTTTTTCGTAGCGTAGCGATTGCTCTGTGGTGGCGTACTCGTACTGCTGTTTCATTCATACGGAGCATCAGTGCGATTTCTCCGAATGTGTACCCTGACCAGTGGTGGAGCGTTATGACTTCTTTCGCCTCAGGACTCAGTGTCTCAAGAAGGCGAGAAATTTCATCTTCTTGTTCGTGGTTACTATCACCATCTTCCTCCCCCAGAGCGTTTTCGTCAAATGGGAGTGGATCTCGTGCACCGCGCGAATAATACTGTGCAAGTTGACGTTTCGTGATCACGAACACGAAGGCGTAAAACTGAGGAAGTGAGCGAAAAACAAACTTTGGGAGTGCTTTCCAGAGCTCAATGAATACGTCCTGTACCAGATCCGTTGCTGCTTCCTTCGTCTTTACCCGCGAGCGTACGTATGGAAAGACACGTGAAACGAGGTGCTCATAGAGACTTTTGTAACATTCTGTGTCACCCTTCCCACTTTTGGCGATAAGAGTCACTATGTGCGTAGAATCCATCCGTCTACTCTACTATATATGCTGTCATTTGTTTAAAAACGTTACAGATGTGTGAGGGATTCATGAAACGTGACATTGAGCCATATCTACGGCATAATCTCTCCCGTTCCCGAGGCAAGTTTGCTTAGGGATAGGATTGTTCTTTACAATAACTAAAGGGATTGACCATGCGAGTGGTTGTCATTGTAGTTCTGTTTTTCTTTGTTTCGTTCGCGGAAGCAGCCCGTGCGGAGACGTACTTTGTTTCACGAACATCAGATATGTATCCGGTATTGCTAAACAAGCCGCCGAAGGGAAAAATCGGCAGGAACCTCTATGAGCGTGCACGTAGCACATTGTTGAGTGCAGGTTTCGAGGAAGTTTCAGAGCGACCGCACAATTTCGAGAATCAAGCTTGCGAATTGGTACCGTACAGCTCACGGATGTACATAGCGTGTGTGCGAGCGACTGAGGAACCGTTTTGCGCATTTTTGCCAGATCAGATTCATGTGAACGCCATCGTTCACATGATGAAGACATTTCGTCGGGCCTGTCCGACACGGATTATCTGAGGAGATGACATGCAAGAATTAGAAGCCGAGGTAATTCGGGAAGAAGACCGGAGCAGTTTCATTATGACCCTTGTGGTGGCCGTTCCGCTAGTGGTTGTGTCTGCGCTAATGCTGAACATCGGACAGAGGTCAGTCTTGGAGTTCAAGATCGGCGGAGTGCCCTACGTTGTGGACGCAACAAGAAACACGGAGGTGTTCAAATCCTTGCTAAAGCAGGGAGGAGCGCGCATTCCTGCCACAAAGCATGATGACAACCCGAATGCCTACTTCTGTGTCGTGGAACCAGCGCAAATTGGGGTCGTTTCGTACGTGTACCAGGCGTGCGGAAAAATGGGTGCGGAAAAAGGAGAAGTCTTTGGGTGCAATGTAGACTCACTGGATGCCGCACAGAGCATTCTCGAATACATTCGATACTCGAAGAAGTTCACTTGTTCATTGGAGGGAGGAAGAAGGCCAGTGTAATTGCTGGGCAAATGGGGGATGTGCGCAGGCACTCCCCCGTTTTTTTGTTACCTACTCTCCTGTAACTGTAAACGTGCCGAGTGGAATCAACTGACTTCTTAGCGTTACATACTCTACGTCATCATACGGAATAGTATTTGAATACTCTACTGAGTACGTTTCTCCCGCTTTCATACTCGTGGTGAGCGAAACATGTACACGACGGGTAGGTCCACGCGAGAGGGGTATACTTTTTCCTACTATCTCGCCGTTACTATTTGTTACAAAAAGAACAGCACCGTCATTCTCGAGTTCAATATAATCAATAATCACCTCCTCTCCAGTCGGCTGATTAGTAAGTGCGAAACCAAGCACCGCATTTGAAATGTAATCGGTGCCACTTTCGGCAGTCATCGCACTTTCATTAAATGGAGCTAACATTTTTGCATCCATATCAGGAGTGGGGGCACCCATGGTGTCCATAGCGGGCGCGCTCACTGACTGTGATTCAGGCGAACTCGTGTACGAGGTACTTGGAACTCGGGGGGTGCGAACCACGTCGTCCACTTCCCCACCGTCTCGTGTCATAAACTGCGGTACAAGAATAAGGAGAAGAAGTGCGACTGCACTAAGCGGTGCAACACGCATCATGAGCGCATGCATGAACGGCGATGGTGCGGGTTTTTGTACGGTCTGTGCATAGATGAGTTTGGCACGGAGTGAGCGTACAAACTCAGGGTCTATGGTAATGGAGGGCTTTTGTGTAATCAGCGCCTCGACAATCTGGCGCACGTTCGCATCTCCCTTCCAAGAAGGGTCGAGCATTTCTAGTTCTGTAAGTATTGTGTCGATATGGTCGTGCATACTGTATATTACGAAAGTTCCTTAAAAGGTAACGCTAGGGAATCCGGGAGAAGAGCAGAGTGCATGGTGAAGAAAAGGAAGAGTCCCAGCGCGCCACATTTTTCCCGCACATCGCGAATACTTCTCGAGAACGCCATTTTTACACTGTCCTCGGTCCCTCCCACAATCAGAGCGATCTCCTTATAGGATCGCTCTTCCCAAATGCGAAGCGTGATAATTTCTCGTTGCTTAGGCGTAAGTGTTTTGAGGTAGATCTCGACTTTTTCGAGGGCCATAAGCGCATCTGTTTGCTCCGCAGTGCGCTCATCAAATCCGATATCAAACAGGTCGTCGATCGGCACCGTCGACTTCTTTGTCCGGTAATAATCAATGATCGCGTTTCGTGCAATGCGATAGAGCCACGCAGAAAATGAGCCCTTTGCGGCGTCAAAAGAATTAATTTTTTGGAATGCCTTAGTGAACACTTCGCTCGTGAGGTCCTCAGCGATTTCTTTGCTCCACACTTTGTAGTAAACAAAGCGGTAGATACGATCGAGGTATCGATCGTAGAGCGCACCAAACGCAGCGCTGTTCCCTGCTTGAGACTCCATAACATCAGAAAGGTCCGTATCCATGCTCACAGTATGCATGCTCATTCGCCGGAATTCAATGTGCAAAAGGAGTTATAATGGATATATGAAATGGAAAGGGGCATACCCAGATGGCATCGTTGCACCAGGGGCACTTCTCGCGAGCGCCATCATTGCCTTTCTTTCGGTCATGGGATTCCTCGTCGTGCCGCTCGCGACGGAACCGCTTGCTGACATGCGCATCGAGCCTTCCTCGGGTACGCTCACTGTGGGGAGTACGTTTGACGTGAAGGTTCTCGTATCAGCAAAGACGCCCGTGAACGTATTTAAGGGCGCTCTTACATTTGATCATACGAAGCTCAGTGTGGATTCGATTTCGTACAACACGTCGATTGCTAATATTTGGGCTGAGGAACCGTGGTACCGGAATGGTGAAGGGACGCTCGGATTTATTGGTGGCACGTCACGTAGTGGCGGATTTCTTGGTGACGGAGAATTACTAGTCATTACGTTTCGTTCTATGAAAGAGGGGGATGCGGTCATTAGGTTCCATGAGGCACGTATTCTAGAACACGATGGACTCGGCACGGATGCCACACTCGAATCCCCGATCGATAGTATTTTTCTCGTTGAACAGGCAGAGCTCGAACGTGAAACAGTTGCGGTACCGCTCCCCGATGAAGCTAGAATTGCTTCGGTGAAAGAGTACGCAAGAACAGACCTCAATTACGACGGCAAGCAATCTCTCGCTGATATCAGTATTTTCATGCTCAACATGATGGGTGATAATCCTCGATTTGATTTCAATACTGACGGAAAAGTTACCACAAAGGATCTCAGTATTATCCTAAGCGCAGAAAGGTAGGGTGTTCCCCGCCTCTGTTTGAAGGACCATTGGTGGTGATAGAAAAACGGCGGCCTCCCTGAGCCCTCCGTTTCCTATTTGAGATCGTGCAAGTCTTGCAGTACGTCGTCTGCATGCTTTGGTGGTTTCACATTCTCGTACACTTTGCGCAGTATGCCTTTTGGATCAATGAGAAATGATGTTCGAAGAATTCCTTCGAATTCCCTTCCCATGAACTTTTTCTTTCCCCATACACCGTAGAGCCCTACAACTTGTTTCAGAGAATCTGAGAGCAATGTAAATGGAAGTTTGTACTTCTCTTCAAATTTCTTGTGACTCTTCTCGCTATCGGCACTAATGCCAAACACGACACAGTCTAGCTTTTGTAATTCTGGAAACGCATCCCTGAGGACACAGGATTCTTTCGTACATCCGGGTGTGTCGTCTTTTGGATAAAAGTACATGAGCACCCATTTTCCTCGGTAATCAGAAAGAGTATGCACCTTCCCATTTTGATCAGGGAGTGAAAAATCGGGAGCCGATCTATCAATCGTTGGATGGGCCATATATTTAGAGCGAAGTTTCTGATCCAGTTTCTATTTTAATTTCTATATCCGCACCTTCGCGAAGTGTGGCAAGAAATGCATTAACCAGCTCAAGGCGTTTTGGTGTGATAATTTCTCGTTCGATTTCCGAACGAATTGTGTCGAGAGGTGGAGTAGTGGTGCCTCCTTGTTCGCTTAGCATCGCGTAGAATGCACCGATCTCTTCAGGAGTTGCAGCAAGCAATTCAATATCCGTTTCTGCTTCGATAAATTTATCAACGACAATTCTCTCGTAAATATTGCTGCGGAGCTTTTCCTCAGTAAGACCTACCACGTCCATTTGGGCCTTCAGGTTTTCCTCTCCCTTGAGTTCAAGTACAAGCGCATCTCGTTGCACTTTAATTTCTTCGTCACTAGCAGTGATATCTGCATCCCCAGCTGCTTCAAGAAGAAGTGCATTATTTACAAGCGTGTCGATTGCCTGCGTTGTGATTTCCTTTTGTATATCTGGACTGGTCACATCGTATCCTTGGAGCGATGCCTGTTGGGTGATGAGTGCAACATTGTTATCAAAATCAATCTTCTTGATCTTCGTTCCGTTTACTACTGCCGCAACGGTATCGGATTGTGAGCGAAGGTAAAACATTCCTCCTGCAACAAGTACGCCGACGAGCACAATACCGATTGCTATCTTAATTTTCCCTGCGTTTCCGTGACCTAGAGCGTCTGTGCCCGGTGTTTCAGGCGCCCCTGTCTCGCTCGTAGTCTCACTTGTGTCGTCTCCAATTATTGTTGCATCAGTAATCTGATTGTTAGAATTTTGTTCGTCCATATCAATATTCAAAAAGTAAATATACGCACGCTGATAAGTACGTCAAGGGTACCATGTCGGATCAGACTTGTACAAAAGAAGGGCGACGAGTCTCCAGAGGAGACTCGTCGCCCTTCAACATCGCCTTTCACCCCCTTACCCCCAGCGTCCAATAAGGAAACCGTACATGAGAAACAGCACGAGCTGGAATCCAGCCTGAATGAGAAACAACGCCCATTTCACCTTGTTGGGCTGGTTATTCCACATCGCACTCCCTGCCACTGTGGGCATGACGAATCCGAGCCAGAGGAAAAATGCCACCCCCACACTTTGTGCCGACCATGAGTTCCATGTAATGAAATTACTAAAGATATATACTTGCAAAAGACTGAGTGCAAACTGAATAATGTAGAGCGGCTTTGCAGCCCTCTGCATTTCCTTTCGTTTCTCAGCGTCCATCTCAGTCGCCCCCATGATCTGCATCCACTTTTTTCCAAAAAGTGGTCCAAACCACACAAAGCCGATAACCATTGAGAGGAGTGCACCGACAAGAATAATTACGTAATTTGCTTCCATAATGATTAGTTAATCTTATATAGTCATAGCGTACCACCAGGTTTTACATCTTTCTACTATCATATGCCCAGTGAAGCAGCGCCTGTCGCTGTCGCCTCCGACAGAATTCGTCACCCTTTCTGCAGTGGAGAACCACTTGCGCGACATGACGCCGAATCGCATTCCAACGTTTAATTTGGCGCACATCGTCCTCATGCCTCCGACCGAGATAGTAACGACAATACCACTCAAACCATCCGTGAGGGTCGTCTGTATGAATCCATCCTTTTTTTTGCCACACAGAGCGTGGTTGGCTCGCGAGCACTCCAAAATAATTAAGTTCTTTGTGCGGTGCACCATCAGGGGAAAGTCTCGCTCCTTTCCACCAGGATGTAGGAAATTCTTTCGTACGTTCTTCAAAATATGCACCTCCAAAAACTCCGAGGGCTAGCATTTCTTGCGGAGTAAGTTGCGGTCTAAATTCCTTGGCAAAGTTTTTTCCTACGGGTTCACTACAAACGTACGAATACTTCTTTTGAAGTGGTGAAGAGACAACGACTTTTTTACTTCGCATCTTTCAGATAACTATCAAAGTAAATTGCGTGGCAAGTGAGAAAGTCTGGGTGAAAAATGCCGGGGGCATTTTGCAAGACTCTTTGAGATTTTTTATGAAAAAATCCAAAAGAGTAGACAGCTTTTGTAAAAAGACTTTCGCAAGACTCACAGAGGTCTTTTACGAGTGGAGCGAGGTAAAAGACCCTGTGAGTGGACAGTTCCTGTAAGGAATGCGAAATCATATTTTGCAAAACTTATTGTAAATAACTATCAAAGTAAATAGCGTGGCACGTATACCCTCCCGGATTCTTCACTAAATAATCCTGGTGATAATCTTCCGCTGGCCAAAAGCGAGTAAATGGCTCAAGTGTTGTGACGACCGGTTCAGACCAGCGTTCGGATTCATTCACGACATCAATGAATGCTTCCGCTTCCACTCGCTCCTCTTCGTTCTGGTAAAAAACTGCGGAACGATACGAAGTACCACGATCATTTCCTTGCTGATTAAGTGTCGTTGGATTGTGTATCTGAAAAAAGAAATCTAAAAGATTTCGGTACGATGTTACCGCATCATCATAGCGAATGAGTACTGCCTCAGCGTGTCCAGGATGATTTTCGTACGTAGGATTGTCATTCTTGCCGCCCGTATACCCAACTTCTGTTTCAATAACACCGGGTTGAGTTCGAATGAGATCTTCTAAACCCCAGAAACACCCTCCGGCAAAGTAAGCATTTTTTATCATTCGATAATTATAGACTTTCTTATTCCTTACAGGAACTGTACACTTCTCGCATCAACTGCTCGAAGTTCTAAATAGTCTCCCAGACTATTTAGCCCCAGAAGCATCCGCCAGCAAAAACCGCATCCTTAATCATTATTTTTTAAGTTGAGTGAAACGCTGTTAATACAATACCGATCGCATACATTTCCGTTTTTCGTCGGTCCGTCCGGGAACACATGCCCCAAGTGGGCATCACATTTTGCACAACGAACCTCCGTGCGCTCCATCCCGTGACTGTCGTCTACTTTAAGCACCACCGCTTCTTTAATTGCAGGATCAGTAAACGATGGCCATCCTGAACCGCTATCGAATTTGGTTTCTGACGAAAAAAGTGTAGCACCGCACACAGCACAGTGGTACATGCCATCTTCTTCTGTGTGTACGTATTCACCCGTAAATGCCGGCTCGGTTCCTCCCTCTCGTGCAACACGATAGAGTTCAGGGTTCTCCTTCTTTAAAATGTCATCATTCATACACATATAGTATGCCACTAACAATTTCCTGCAAATGAAAGGAAACCGCTGGCCCACATGTGGGCCAGCGGTTTCACTTGCACTTGCAGAAACTAATAGAGTGCGTTCACACCCGCAATGTCACCTGCGTTCAGCGTTCTACCTTGAATATCTCCTTCAGTACTGTATCCATACATTGTTTCTTCTGAGCAAGAGCTGCTATAGAGGTCTCCCATACCGACAGAGTGTCCGAGTTCATGGGTTGCGATGTTGTCAAAGTCCATCGCATTCGACGCTCCTGCATCTGACCAGTCATAGAACGTGTTGTACACCTGATCCCATTCAACGAGCTGTCGTGACTTTGGTGATCCCCCGAAAATTCCCCACACAATCGTTACACCAATCGTTCCTTGGTCGAGTGCGTCAAAATACACCTCATTTAATCCGTCGGTTGTAACTTCATCTGCTACCAATACGGTATTTGAAGCAATCGTTCCATTCCCAAGAATGTTTACTGAAATTCCATCACCTACAATTCCGTTAGCTGCATCCTCCCATTTGGCAATTCCGCCATCAAGAAGTGAGAACACACTCAGATTTGAAATGCCGTACGTGTTCGTCGGATTCACAACCCACGGTTCTGCGCTTCGCCACTTTGCACCGCTCGCGATGTAGGAGTAGCAGGTACTTCCACCTGTTGGATTTCCGCCGGGCTTTGCGCTCCCGGTGTGCTTACGAATGATCATATAGCCGTCAACTTCCTTCTTTAGCTTTGCATCATACGCCTTACCGAGATAGTAAACGTTTTCACCCACCTGCTTCGCATGTGCTGGAATCGCGCTCTCTTTAGCGTATGAAAAGAATGGCACAAAGAGTGCAAGAAGTGAGAGAAGAAGCGCAACAGTACGAGTGCTAGAACGTGAAAGTGTTTGTGTATGCATGGGGCTGATGGTTGATGAGTAACACTACTATTATGAACCTTCGTCCAATTTTGACAAGTTATGAATTCCTTCACCTAATTTTATTACTTCCCTAAATCAAGCACTTCATCAATTCGAATTTTTTCCACAAAATCAGGAACGTGCGAGACAAGAATCATTGCGCCTTGATATTTATTTAAAGCCTCAGCAATAATTGGCAAATGGCGGAAATTGATGTGGTTTGTTGGCTCGTCGAGAATGAGGAGTCCTGGTTTCATAAGTACGAGCTGCGCAAAAGCAACAAGTCCTTTCTGCCCTTCTGAAAGGCTACCGATGCGAGTGCGCATCACATCACTGTAGAGCAAGAATCCTGCAGCAACAGAGCGCATGTCTTCTTCAATCTTCTTTTCCATTACGCTCATGAGCGCCTCAGAGACGGTGTCTTCAAAATTGAGCGTTGAGAAATCCTGGCGGTAGTACCCAATCTTTACCTGTGGGGCGACTGTCTCCCCCTTTGCGTGGCCTGACGCAAGTGATTCGAGGAGTGTACTTTTCCCAATTCCGTTTGGCCCAACGAGCTGCAAATGTTTGTTCTTAGTGAGTGTAATGTCGCACTTCTTTTCGGTTGGCTTGTGATTTTTAATCACCTTATATGAGGAAATATGGAGAATCTTGGGAGGAAGCTCCGACGGAACTCCAATCGTGAATGGCCGAATGGTTTTGTCCTCTTTGCGAACATCCACCTTATTCTCCTCGTACTCTTCAGCTTCTTCTCGAAGCTTTTTTGCAACGAGACGCATTTTACCTCCCTTCATGGCGAAGAAGTTCGCCTTGTCTTTATTTGCCTGAATTTCTTTTGCATACTGAGCGTTCTTTCGGTTTTCCTTTTCAATACGTGCTGCAATATCCTTTACCACGTCGTGATAGTTACCGTCGTACTGCTCAACGATGTGCGTGTGCACATCAAGGTAGAGGACACCGTGCGTAAATGCATTTAAAAAATCCGCATCATGGGAAATCACCATGATTGTCTTCCGATATGATTTAAGAAATTCGGTGAGGTGCTGTATACCCTCGACGTCTAGATTGTTGGTTGGCTCATCAAGGAGGAGGAGATCAGGGTCTTGAATAAGTGCGGATGCGAGTAGGAGTCTCGCCTGCTGCCCTCCTGAAAAGGACTTTATGATGCGATCATACGGCGCGGTTAGGTTTACCACCTTAAGTACCTCGTCAATTTTTGGGTCAATATTGTAGACTTTTTCTGCAAAACACTTCTCGAAGAATGCACGAATGGTGAGTTCGAGCTCGTCGCGCGGGATAACCTGACGTGAGTGCGCGATCGTTGTGCGGGGCATAATATTGAGACTTCCGTTATTGGGCTTATATTCACCTGTGATAAGTCCGAAAATAGTACTCTTCCCTGCACCGTTTTGTCCCATGAGGGTAAGTTTTGAGCCACGGCGTACGACAAAATTTGCCCCGATTAGGATCGGTTTATTGTGTGTGTATTCAAACGATACGTCGCTGAATACTATGAGTCCTGCTTCCCGTGTCATAAAAAAAGCTTTTTAAATCCTTCATCTACTTTGTTACTCTCGTCACGATAACCCTCATCGTATATCTAATACGCCTCGTGTTCTCGCTTCTCAGTGCCTCGTAGCTAAAGCATTTAATTAAGCTTTACTACACTACCGTATTTGGGGTGAATTAAAAAGGCCGGGAGCTTCGCTCCCGGCCTTTTTAATTACTTCTTCTTGCGCCAGGTTGTAATTCACTACGTTCATAACAACCTCCTGCCCGACCTCGCTGACTCACTTCATTTTGAATAGAAGCTCGTATCGCTCCGGTCATAAGAAGAAATAACAAAAAATCCGGACTTACATCCGGATTTTTTGTTATTTCTTCTTATCCTTCTTTGGTTTCTTTTTTTCTTTTTTATGGGTTACTCGTTCTGCCATATGTTACTTGTGACACACTAATATATAAGTACTCTAACATATGAGGGCGTGACACGGGGTTACCTTGCACTGGAAAACTTTGATAGTATGGCCTATATGAATACATCTTTTCGCTCATGGCTCTATCTCACCGTGTTTGTGACGGGAGCCGCAGTCCTTATTGTTGAAGTTGCTGCAGTACGCGTACTTTCTCCGTACTATGGCTCTTCCCTCTACGTATTTTCGAGTGTGCTTACGGTGATCTTGGGTGCCTTAAGTGCAGGCTACTACGTAGGAGGAAGGATATCGGATCGACTCCCCCGCCATGAGCCACTCTTCACCATTATCGGAGCAAGCGGCGTTGCGATACTTATCATGGAGTGGCTCGCGAAGTATATTCTTCCAGATGGAGCCAATCTTCTCACTTTTATATGGGGTCCACTTGTCTTCGGTCTAGTACTCTTTTTTATTCCTGCCTTTCTCTTAGGTATTGTCTCGCCGTATGTAATTAAATTGCAGTCTCTTCATACGCCGGAAGACAAAATCGGCGGTGTGGTCGGGGCAACTTTTTTCTGGGGAACATTGGGCAGTCTCACTGGAAGTCTCCTCACCGGTTTTGTGTTAATTCCGTTTCTCGGTATCCATGTGAGTATTTTGGGCACAGGCACCACTCTTCTCTTCTTTGGGCTTGTGGTTAGCATACTACTCAGCCGGAATACAAACGAGACCGAGAAGCTTTCATTCTTTGTAACCATTCATAGACACCGCGCGTATCTATTCCTCTTTGTGATTGCAGCGGTTATGATGTTTCTCTTCCGCACGGGGACGCTTGAGTCCACAAAGCAGGTGCTCTATGAAGCAGATGGGCTCTATAGCAGAATTCAGGTGTATGAACTTTCGCTTGGCCCAAACAGCGTTCGAGTCATGGAAAATGATACAAATAATTCCTCTGCAACATATATGACGTCGTACGACCTCCTATTTGGGTATACGCAGTTTGCAGAATTCTATAAGGAATTGCTCCCTGGGTCAGAGCGGTTCCTGCTTATTGGTGGAGGCGCATACAGCATGCCGCGCACGCTCGTTCGGCGCGACAAGGATTTACTCGTTGATGTGGTGGAAATTGAACCTCGTCTTTTTACGCTTGCGCAGGAGTACTTTGATCTTTCCGATCTCTCACGAATTCAAAATTTCGCAATTGATGGACGAGTATTTTTAAATGAAAGCACGACGACATACGACATTATTTTTGCAGATGCCTTCGGGACCGATCTCAGTATTCCCTCTCACCTAGCGACTCGCGAGTTTTTTGAAAATGCGAAAGCCCACCTGAGTGACGATGGTCTTTTTATGATGAATTACATTGGTAAAATAGATACGCCGAACCCTTCCCTTACTGGGTCTCTCTATAAAACTCTGACAAGCGTATTCCCGAACACAAAAGTGTTTGCGTTCAATCCCGAAAAGCCCGAGGTGCGGCAAAACATCATGTTCGTCTCAAGGAAGAGTGATATGGCAATCACAATCAATCCAAACAAAAAGGTTGTTGATATCACCCGCCCGCTCATAATTAAGGATATGGAAATTGAAGAAGACACGTTTCTTCTTGATGAAGAACTTACACTCACCGACGACAAAGCTCCCGTCGAATATTTGATGCTTAAGCAGTCGTAAACCCTTCATTGACAGACCGTTCCTGAGTGGTAGAGTGCGGTCACTCATAGCGCATGTTGCGCAGTGAAAAACAACTAAGGAGTTCTTCGTGTCACAAAAGCATACAACGTTGCAAGACCCATTCCTCAACCAGCTTCGCAAAGAGCACATGCAAGTGTCGATTTATCTCGTAAATGGCATCAAGCTGCAGGGCCAAATCGAATCGTTCGACCAGTACGTAATTTTGCTCAAGAACACTGTGACTCAGATGGTCTACAAGCATGCGATCTCTACAGTGGTTCCCGCGAGGACAATTTCCATTCAGCGAGATGAGGGGAACGAGCCTCCAAGTTGATTGTTCTCTTAAGGAGAGTCCATCCGGCGCAGTTTCACGCGCCGGTTTTTTTATTCTTCTTTATATTTGATACACTATCAAAATGAAAATATTCTCGTGGAATGTGAATGGAATACGTGCTGTGCATAAAAAGGGGCTTTTTGTTCCGTTTATAGAAAAATATAATCCTGATATCCTTTGCCTCCAGGAGACAAAAGCAATGCAGGAACAATCAGTGATTGATCTCCCCGAGTACGACGAATACTGGAACTCAGCTCTGAAAAAAGGCTACTCGGGCACCGCTATTTTCACCAAAGTTGCTCCAGAGGAGGTTATTTTAGGAATTCCCGAGAAAATCTGTGCGAAATACAACCTCACAGACTCCTATGGAGATACCACCAAAGAAGGCCGGGTTATTACAATGGAATTTGAGAACTTCTTTGTAAGTACGGTCTATACCCCGAATGCTAAAGATGATCTTTCCCGCATTCCGATGCGTACAGCGTGGGATCCCGCCTACCTCGATTTTATGAATACTCTTCAGAAAAAGAAACCGGTAATTTTCTGTGGGGACTTAAACGTGGCGCACACAGAAGACGATCTTGCACGGCCGAAAGAAAACGAAGGTATGAAAGGATTTACAAAAGAAGAACGAAGCGGTATTGATGCACTGTTGAAGGCAGGCTTCGTGGATACCTTCAGAATGTTCACAAAAGGGAATGGCCATTATTCATGGTGGTCAAATTTCAATGCGGCAAGAGAGCGGAATGTTGGGTGGAGAATAGACTACATGATGGCCTCTAAATCACTCTCTCCAATTATAAAAAAAGCACTGATTCATGCTGAAGTGTATGGTAGCGACCACTGCCCTGTTTCAATTGATATTGATCTCGAAATGTAAAAACTGGCTTAAAATAAACACAAAATAGTGCATGTCCTTTTTAAAGGACATGCACTATTTTGATATCCACAGTTATGCACAGGTATGTCCTTTACACGTAATTCTAAAGGACATACCATAGTGTCAGGCCCAGAAAGGGCGAGCAGGTTCTCTCCTCGGAGAGTAACCCCTTAAAGAGATCATTATAAAATTGAGTTAATACCTCCAAAATAAACTCTAAGTACATCACGGTGAAGATCGTTAGAACCATGCATAATGGTTCATGCAAGAATCACCAAAAAACAAGAGTCGCAAGAACGGGTACGGAGCACCTATAACTCCACCCTTAGGGACTCCGTCCCAGACGACTCAAAACCACCCCACAAACAAGGCCTGACGGATCGGCCGATGAGCACACGCTCACCTATCGATCCCTCAGGCCTTTTTTATTATTCAGCCTTCAAAACTGGCAAATTTCATCCACAAAATTTCAACCTTCCTTCTCACCGTATGTTTAATACGTTTCGCAGGAAGGTTTTATTTTGTCGCGAACTTCACTCGGTTTTGAAGGCTGAATTCCCTATATTGGACATTCACTTAGCAGCAAGCACCGTGTTTTTTTTGCAATTCCTGTATTGCCATAGTCTCCTCTTCATCTCGCTTCTGTTTCCCTGCTTCTCCAAGCTGAATAAGGGCTTCAAGCGGTAATGCCATTAGCTCCACTGCCCTTTTTTCCATATATTCCTCTGTGTTTTTTCCTGGATCCTCCAAAACCTCTTCTAAGAGTGCATGGAGGGTGTGTCCGAGTTTAGGTCCGGGTTTCTCCCCAGATAATTCCATGATACGCGAACCATCAATCTTGAGCATTTTGACGGAGATAGGGTCGCGGAGAGCCTGCTCTACCATGGCGGTGTACTTCCGGAGACGAAGTGGCTGCTCTTTCGGCCTTCCTGTCCCAATTCGATCACAGCGCCTGAGTTGAAGGAGTTCCCATATGTGCTCTTCTCCCACATTTGCAATTGTCCGTCGAACTGCTGAGAGTGTGACTTGATCGGGGTCGCTAAAAAACATGTGCCACCGGACGAGCTTCACCACTTTTTCAATGGTTTCACGTGGAAACTTGAGGTCCTGAAGTGCTTTTTTCGTGACCCGTGCCCCTACGACCTCATGTCCATGGAACGTCCAATCCTTCTTTTCATCAGACCATCGCCTTGTCTCGGGTTTTGAGACATCGTGAAACAATCCCGCCAACCGAACGTCGAAATGCCAGTCTTTGTCAGCGGCATGTTGCATGGTGCGAAGTAAATGCTCGTATACGTCAAACGCATGAGCCTGATTTTGCTCAATTCCAATTCCCCGCAGCAGATCTGGGGCTATATGCTTGAGTAAACCTAATTTCTCGAGGAAGATGATCCCCTGCATAGGGTGTTTTGAGCTTAGAATACGGCTAAATTCGTCGCGAATGCGCTCTTTTGATATCCGAGCTAAGTTATCACCCACTGCGGCAATGGCTGTAAGCGTATCCCCTTCTATAACGAAGTCTAATTCGACGGCGAGCCGCACAGCACGCATCATACGGAGTGCATCTTCACTGAAGCGCTCTGCTGCATTCCCTACCGCTCTGATCCTTTTATCTTGAATATCGCGTATTCCTTCGAAGAGATCCACTGTTTTTTCCCCCTCCAACCTAAAAGCAATGGCGTTCACCGTAAAGTCTCGTCGTTTCAGGTCTTCTTCGAGGGACACACCAAATTCTACTGAGTCAGGGCGTCGGGCATCAGAATATACCGATTCGGTTCGGTATGGGGTCACTTCCACCACTTTCAAGGCTGGATTTTCTGTTTCTGACACTACGCCTACTGTGCCGAAGTCATTATTGAGGTATGTTTCCGGAAACAAGGAGACAATTTCTGTAGGATGCGCGTTTGTCGTTATATCCCAATCCTTTGGCTCCTTACCAATAAGAAGATCTCGCACACACCCTCCAACTAGGTAGGCTTCATATCCCCCTTTCTCTAGGGTATCCGCAATATGTTGCACTTCTTTTGGTATATCACTCCGGACAATCATGCTACCGATTGTAGCAGACTTTTCATACTTTTTCGTTGCAAATTCTAGCTTTAAAACGTATGATACGTCGACATTTTGCACCCATAGTGAAATGGATATCATTTTTGACTTCGGATCAAACGTTCCAGGTTCGAGTCCTGGTGGGTGCACACGAGCAAAACAAAACCAGCATTCTCAGGAATGCTGGTTTTGTTTTAGAGACAGAAAGACTTCTGTCTCGGCTCGTGTGCAAGACGGAGCGTTATTTTCTTTCCTCACAGAAAGAAAATCGCGAGTCAGGGCAGGAGGTTCTTAGTGAGCAAAGCGAACTTAGAAACCTGCGCCACCAAGTGCAAGGCGTAGTAATGTTTTTTAACTACATTGCCTTCCCCTCTCCCCCATACTATAATCTCTTCACAATTTGAATTGCGGCCATGGTTAAATGGTATAACGAGTCCTTGCCAAGGATTAGTTGGGAGTTCGATTCTCCCTGGCCGCACTAGGATAAGAAAAACTGGGCCTCGTGCCCGGTTTTTCGTATCCTTGCTGGAGAATCGAAAAGGTTGTCGATAATTCCGACTACAAGGAAGAAAGTATCATACAACCTGAACAGGTCCTGCAAGGACCGGCTCTCCCTGGGCGCCAAAATTAAAAACAACCACATCCAGACACAACTGTTGAAAACTGGGGAGAAGTAAGTTGATATGTGTATAAAGGACAATTTGTAAAAGTCGTGTTGTCCTTAATATATGGCGTATAGACTTGATATGATAAGGTTTACTCTAGTTTTTAATGCTTGAATAGGTGTTTCACGTGGAACGTGTTTCCCATGAAACATATGTAGTAAGGTATATCCATGGCTATACATAATACTATTGGAAGACTCGGGGAAGATTTGGCTGCCGACTGGCTCCGAAGGAAGGGTTTTACCATTGTTTCATGCAATTACAGACAAAAGTGGGGGGAGATTGATATTATCGCTAAAATGGATGGGCGTACTCACTTTTGTGAAGTGAAGACCGTTTCATATGAAACCATGTCTTTACTCGAGTATGCTGTTTCACATGGAACTTGGAGACCAGAGGAAAAGGTTGATTCGTATAAGCTTAAAAAATTCGCGAGAACAGTGGAAACTTGGCTTTCTGAAAATAAATACTTAGGTTCTTGGCAGATTGATGTTATTGCAGTGCGAATGGTTCCACGTGAAAAGCACGCAAGAATAACAATAATCGAAAACGTGATTATTGAATGATTCCACGTGAAACATCTATTTCTGAAGCAATTTCTGAATATCTTCGATAATTTCAGGGAATGTGGGTGAATTGAAGTGTCCTCTGTCCTTAAATAAGATATATTCAGCTTTTGGTAGGGCTATGTGATACTTTTCTCCATGTGAATAGGGAACGCAGTCATCGTCTTTTGAGTGATAAATAACGATGTTTTCGGTGTTCTTGTAGATATCTACAAGCTTAGAGGGGTCAGGGTTAAAATCCCCACCGTCCTCGCCACCGAAATTATCTGGCTCAAAGGGTGCTGCAACGAGATACAGTTTCCGAATAGGGAAAGGCGTTTGGTTTTCTGAAAGGTATTTTGCAAGAAAATACGCCCCCTGTGAGTGTCCTATAAGGATTATTTCCCCATTTATTAGCTCAAAATAACGCTCGAACCAGATTTTCCATTCGATATAGCGCGCGTTTTGTGTGTTGGGCATGGATGGATAAAAGACATCACACGTTGACCCAAATTCTTCTCTCAGTGTTTCTTTCCATTTTTTTCGCTTCAAAATACCAAAAAAATCATCAATTGGCTCTGTTCTTAGGTTTTCTAAGAACATTTCATAGTTTCGGTACGCTGTGCCTCCATGGATGTAGACGATTTGAGTTTTCATCTAACCATAATACGAAACAATCCTGACTTTGTCAGGATTGTTTCGTATTCTGATTGAGAGTGGACTCTTTCATTTTAGTGTCTTCGTCCTGATATGGGTCGGGGAGCAGGGAATCTTTCCTTACATTAACAGTCTAGGTTGTATGACCATTTCTTTCAGAAATGTTCGACAACCTTTTCGATTCCCTTGCGACAATAACAATAAAGACCGGCATAAGCCGGCCATTATTGTTATTGTCGGGGAGATCGGGTGAGAAAGTACGGGGTACTTTCGCAAGAGCCTGACCACACCTTTCTTCGAAAGCCACAACAATTTTCTTACAGAAACTGTCTACTTACATGATTTTGTTCATACTATTCACAAAATCGTTGTAAGTCTTGCGTTGCAAAGCAACTCACCCAGATTGTTGGTTCATTTTGGTGTCTTTGTCCTAACCTGGGTCGGGGAGCAGGGAATCGAACCCTGACCACACGGTCCCAAACCGCGTACACTACCACTATGCTACACCCCGACCCAAACTGGGACGAGATCTAGAACCAAGACACCAAAATGAACCCCAAACCGCGTACACTACCACTATGCTACACCCCGATGTAGCGAGAGAAGTCGCAAAGTAAAGGCATTTTTACCGGAATGTCTGAAAATAAAGCTTGTTTAATTTTCAGACATTCCGGTAAAAATGAGCATGTTCAGCATGCGCACTTTGCGATTTCCGAGCGAAGAAGGGTTGTATCGCAGATACACCCACACCCCTCTATTGGTCAAAAAGCGATTCTTCTTGACGGCGAAATAATACCATCGACTCACGAAATATGCGAATCGGTGCCAGAGGCCTTGACATGAGCACTGTCATATTTCACTGAAAGAAGTCGGCTTTTTAACCGTCTTCGATTATAATGGTTTCCACATGGGCAGAGAACCAGAAAAACCACGTCGGAAACCGACAGGCGACCAAGAAGGAAGCCAAGAGGAGCGTTTTTTGAAAGCGTTTGATGAGTACGTAGACGCGCTCTATCGCCACTCGTCATTTCGGTTGGCTGATAAAGAACGATCTATTGAGCTCGTGCATGACACCTTCACCAAAGTGTGGGGATACATTCGTGCCGGGCATACCATTGATTCATACAAGCCCTTTTTGTATAAGGTGCTCAACAATCTTGTAATTGATGAGTATCGTCGTAAAAAGGATGTCTCTCTCGACTCGCTTCTTGCTGAAGAGGGGAAGAGTGAGAGTTCATTTGATGAGCTCCACGAGGGTTCGATCGAAGAAGTCGTCTTTGGACTTGATGCGAAGAAAGCGGTCGTACTTATCCATGAATTACCACACACGTATCGTGAGGTGATCACACTCCGTTATATTGACGGCTTAGGTCCAAAAGAGATCAGCGTCCTCATCGAGGAGACCGAGAATGTTGTGTCGGTACGAATTCATCGAGCGCTCCGGTTACTTCGGGAACGGATCGAACTTTTGGAAGAAAAATCCAGACGAAAACGAAATGTATAGACTATGAAATCTTTTGATTCTGATGTAAAAAAATATTCTGAAAAAATACACTTGAGTGTATCTGAACGCCGCGCACTTCGCGAGCGTGTTGTTTCGTATATGGAGTACCATCCACTTGCAAAAGAGGAGGGGGCTTCATCGTATGCTTTTACTGAAAAATATGTCCTCCTTTCTTTTAATACATTCTGGACAAGAATTGCATCCGGAGCTGCACTCCTTTTACTTATTGTAGGTATTCCAGTTGCGGCTGAGCGTGCAGTGCCGGGAGATGTTCTCTATTTTGTAAAAACTGAAGTGAATGAAAGTATTCAGTCACAGTTTGCTGATTCACCGTACGAAAAAATTGCTTTTGAAACAAAACTCATTGATCGACGTATTGATGAAGCACGTCTTCTTGCAAGTGAAGGGAAACTCACGAAGGAAGTAGAAGCTTCGATTGCGGAAGATGTAAAAGATCACGCAGAGGCCGCGCAAGATGGCCTTGCAGAACTTCGAACGAATGATGCTGAGGGAGCTGTTATTGCTGAGGTTACCCTAGGTTCCGCCCTTGAGGTGCAGTCTGCTGTACTCGACACAAATACGAGCGTATCAGCCACATCGTCAATTGAAAATATCTTGGGTGCAGTAAATACTGCACGTGAAGAAATTGAGCAGAATCAGAGCACTACCACTTCTGTTACGGTGCTCACGAGTGAAATTGAAGAAGCAACAACTCGCGCGTACGAATTATTTGAAACGGTGAAGGAATCAGCTACCAAAGAGGAGGAACGAGATATCAACCGGCGCCTTTCTGATATTGATCGACAAATAGTTGCGGCTAATAAACTTCGCAATCGTGACGAAGAGGCCGCGGTGAATGAACTCAAGGAGGTACTCGGACTTCTTCAAAAACTTATTGTATTCATGACTGATATTGATGTGAGTGAGACGGTTACGCTTGAGGCACTTGTACCTATCGTACCGACGATTGAAGAGCATGTAGCAAGCACACGGGCTACACTTGCACGTGTGGCTACGACTGCAAGTATTATTGAGAAGCGAACCTCCTTTGTTTCTGATGCTTCTGTGCAGGAAAAGGTGTTGCTAGGTCTCGAAGCAGTAGCAGCTCTCTCTGACGATGTACTAGTACGGCTTTCGAGTGAAGAACCTGATATGGAAGGTATTCTGAAGCAACTCTTTGAAGCCGAAGCTCTCGTACAAGACCTTGAAAAAATGACTCTCGAAACAATCATTTCAGACGAAGAGAGTACGAAGTTTCCAACACCAGTCATTCCCGGAGAAACGAGTACCAGTAGCTCATCCACGACCATAGAAGCTACACTTCCGCTCCCAATCTTTGTGGCAGAATAATACATACTAAAAACGCGACCGTACGGTCGCGTTTTTAGTATGTATTATTCTGTCTTTTCCCCCGCGAGAAGCTCTTCGGTGAGCAACTTAGCGAGAAATGGAGTAAGTGCACCTTTAAATACATCTCCACGGTAGGCAAGATCGCCCTGCATATTGTCGCGAAGTGAATACCCGGTTTCTTCAATAATCGTTCTATTTATGTATGAAACAGTAATGGCATGGAGACTGTATTGACCCTCAGTCTCTTCGTTACCCTTTGTCACAATAAGCCCAATTACGTCGCCACTTTCTCGTGCAATCGGACCACCGGAGGCTCCCTGAGCACCAACGGGGGATTCTGATACTGAAAAAATATCAGCGTAGTTACTGCCGAATGTGTAAAGCTCACGTAAGGTCGTCGAAGCAATGACAGGAACAAGTCTTGCACGGGCGCCCTCACGGAACAATGCCTCGGCAGGATAGCCAGAGGTCAGGATTGAAATACCCTTTGTATGAATGGAAAGTAAATCAGTATCCAGTGTAAGGGAGGGGAATGTTTCGGGCAGGGTTCTGTCTTTTAGGGGTTCGGAAACATAGAGGAGAGCATAGTCACGTTCCCCCGTGCCACGCGGGGTTTCTTCCGCAATGAGGGCGGCATTTTCATAGACCCACATAGGTGAAAGGTACAACAGTTCTGCGTGGTAGGTCGGTACCGCAGGATTTCCGGTACGAACAATACATTCAGCATCGATTACATCCTCATCGTTTCCTTCAAGAAGTAGAAATTGTGCAACGTGTGCATTGGTGAGGATGACTCCTTTTTTGTTGATGAAAAATCCAGTGCCTGTCGTCGTGCGAATATACTCGTCAGTTTTATACTGGCAAAAAATATTTACCAATGATTCTTCTATTTGATTTCGCACCGGTGTATCTGAAGGGGTGGGGGTAAATTCTTCTCCGAGTGCTGCCGCGCTCTGTGCCGCCTGTAAGTATGCATCATTGGTGCGAATAAGACTCAAGATTTCCGTGGTAAGCGACGTAGTGAGTTGCTTGCTCAGGTTCTTTAGTTCTTCTGAGGCTGTGATACGTGTCGGTTCTTCGTCAATGCTGACAGATTGTGCGGGTGGAGTCTCTTCAAGTTCTGCAATACGAATCACCTGATCAGCGACGATGTTCGTAAAAGCGAGGTATGCAACGAGAACTGACGAAATAAAACTACCGAGGAACTCGAACATAACCATATTGATTTCATAGTAGCATGTGAGTGCTGCTAAAAATGGCTCAGGCTGGGGGTTTAATCTGGAGGCCTAATATGCTAGAATCATCCGGACTTCTAAAAGAGTTGTGGACGGGTGTATGACAAGCATACAACCGCCCAGTTCGCAGAAATGATGCAAAAGGAAGCACCGCTTCCGTAAGACTTCCATTATTTCACATGAAAGCAAGCTTTCCTTTGAAATAACGGTAGCCTTACCAGCTACTTTTGCATCATCCTACTCACTTGCGGGTGTAGTTTAGTGGTAAAACGACTGCCTTCCAAGCAGTAGTTGGGGGTTCGATTCCTCTCGCCCGCACACATACGAAAAACCGTCCTATAGGACGGTTTTTCGTATGTGTGCGGGCGAAGCAATGTGCAAAATGCACATTGCGTGAGGAATCGAAGCTGTTGCGAGATATCTTTTTGAGTGAAACGATGAAAAGTATCCGCAACGGGTACTGAAACTGTAAGTTTCGATTCCTCTCGCCCTAAACCGCGAGGTCGGGTAGGGAGTTCTTAGCAAGCGTAGCTAGCTTAGAAACTTGACGCCAAAACTTTTTATGAGCGAAGAGAACCAAAATATCGACAACCTGTACTGATCCTGTAAGGATCGATTCATGTTTTATAAAAAAGCCGCCACTTTCATGGCGGCCGGGACTACGGGGTTGGAAGATCCTTTATTCGAAGATGTTCAGGCAGTTGTGGACCGACTTCCTTGAATATTTCCATACAAGACTGAGCACTGGTCTTGAGTTGGTCAAGGTTTATGGGGGCTGACTGTGCATTGAGGTTTGGCTTCTGAAACCCAAATGGGTCTTCAAGGTACTCCAGTCCGCGCACTGCTTCCTCACCAATCTTGATGGTGGTGGGAACAGTTGAATTCGCCCCAGGGCCAGGATCAACATAATTCCATCGTATAGCGTCTACTGTTAGGTCGTTTTCCATCATGTACTCCTCTGTATGCCAACCAGCAGTATCTCATATACTTTCATTATTATCACAGCAAAAAGCCCCTTGCGGGGCTTTTTGCTGTGATGGGATTAGCGGATGTATATCCGTGGTTTCCCACGTTGTATATATAGCGAGAGTTTGGGTACATGACCAAACTCAGTTAATACCTCCGCTACAAAAAAAGTATATCATGTTCATGAAGTCGAGCTAGTGTGTATAACATAAAAGAACGGCGAGCCGTAGGCTCGCCGTTCTTTTAAAAGGAGTGATTACTTAACTGCATCCTTGAGTGCCTTTGCTGCGCGGAACTTTGGAACGCGCATTGCAGGAATATCAATAGTTTCGCCAGTGCGTGGATTTCGCCCAGTGCGTGCATTACGTGTCTTTGTTGAGAAAATCCCAAGACCCGCAACAGAAACTTCCTGACCCTTTTTGAGTGAAGCGACGATGCAATCAATCGCAGTCTCCACTGCGCGCTCTGCATCTGCACGAGTGCCACCGACAACCTCGTGAACCTTGTTGATTATGTCTGCCTTATTCATACTGTATAAAATGTGTACTTAGGGCGTGTAAATAATATGTGTGCACTCTACATGATGCCAAGATATGGCTACAAACAATTATATAGCAGGGTTTTTGCAGTGCAATACACTATCGCACACATCTAAAATGTGGTGTAGTTTTAATGGTGCTTGAAAACAACGGCCGCTTCTTTTGGAAGCGTCCGTTGTTTTCAAGCTTTTACTTTGCGTATTCGATTGCGCGGGACTCTCGAATGACATTAACTTTAATTTCTCCCGGGTACCGTAGCTTCTCTTCAATGTCTGTCGCGATGCTGCGAGCGAGATTGTGGGCCTCGAGATCGGTCACCTTTTCAGGGTTTACTATGACTCGTACCTCTCGTCCAGCCTGAATTGCGAATGCTTTCTCAACCCCTGGCATAGAGAGTGCAATTTCTTCGAGCTCACCCAGACGTTTTATGTAGTTCTCAATGGAATCATGGCGTGCACCGGGACGACCTCCTGAAATCGCATCAGCGACCTGCACGATGATCGATTCCGGTGTGTCATACGGGTATTCTTCATGATGGGCGCGCATTGCGACAATGACTGCCTGATCCACTTCGTACTTTTGTAGGATCCGAATACCAATTTCAACGTGTGTCCCTTGCACCTCCTGGCTCACGGTCTTTCCAATATCGTGGAGGAGAGCTCCTGCACGTGCGACCGCTACATCCGCGCCCACTTCCTCAGCAATAATTGCCGCGATGTGCGCCATTTCAACAGAGTGCCAGAGCACGTTCTGTCCATAACTTGTTCTAAAATGCAGCCGTCCGAGGATTTTCACGAGATCAGGGTGAAGGTTAGGTACTCCTGCATCAAAACATGCTTTTTCACCCATCTTTCGAACAATAGTTCCAACCTCTTTCCGTGCCTTCTCAACGATCTCCTCGATCTTTGCCGGCTGAATACGTCCATCGGCGAGAAGGAGCTCAAGTGCGACGCGAGCAATTTCGCGACGCACCGGATCAAATGAAGATAGGGTGATGTGTCCTGGAGTATCGTCAATAAGCACGTCAACACCCGTCGCACGCTCAAAGGCACGAACGTTCCGACCTTCCTTTCCGATGATTTTCCCCTTTACCTCTTCATTCGGAAGCGCGATCATCGAACTCATGATGTCGACTCGCACAGAATTACCAATGCGATGTATCGCTGAGGTGATGATTTCTTTTGCTTTTTCGTCGTACTGTTCCTCGCCGCGCATGCTCATTTTCTGAATGCGCTTCATGATGTTCACCTCATATTCCTTTTCAATATTCGCAACGACCCGTTCGTAGGCCTCGTCCTTGGTGAGTCCGGCAACTTCTTCAACTTTCTTTTCTATTTCACCCTTTCGTTCATCGAGTTGAACCTTGATTTCTTTAACCTGCTCAATTTTTTGACGCACCGATTCAACCTCGGAATCGAGATCCATTTGGCGTTTATCGAGAAGTTCGTCCTTACGTATGTGGCGCTCTTCAGCCTTATTTAACTTTTCTTCCTGTTCCTTAAATCGTTCCTTCAGTTCTTTCTCCAGTGATTCGGCCTTCGTTTCTGCTTTTTCTAATATCTTGAGTGCTTTTGCTTCAGCATCGACAAGTTTTTCCTTAAGGGAAAGTTCAAGCGACTCTTTCTTGCTGAGTGCATAGACATATCGGAGATAGTATCCCAAAGCAATACCGACAAGCCCTGCGACAATAAGCGCAAAGATTACGGAAAGTGGCATACAAATGTGTGTTCAGGCAATGCACTCAGGGGTTAGTGTCGAGGGAAGGGTCGTTCAGAATGAGCGCAAAGCCAGACGGTAAAATTTATCAATAATCGACTTTCTCACAGTAACAGAAGTTATGAAGACTGTCTAATTCCGTCATGAAGGAGACAGTAATCCATTTTCTCTAAAAAACCTGACGGAACCTGGGGGTTCCGTCAGGGTTTTTAGGTTACTTTAGTATCTCGTCTACAACGCAGGTTTGTAACTCGCTACGCTCCTAACAACCTCCTGTCCTGCCTCACGGTTTTTGCCATTGTGAGAGGCAAAACAACGCTCCGGCTCTTAGTAGACGAGATTTTAAAGTACTTACTTTAAAATTTCGTCAACCAAGCCATATTTCTTAGCTTCGTCGGCGCTCATGAAGAAGTCGCGGTCTGTATCCTTTTCAATCTGTGCAAGCGGCTTTCCTGAAGCCTTAGCAAGCATTTTGTTTAGTTGATCACGTGTCTTAAGGATATGACGAGCAGTAATTTCAATATCTGATGCCTGCCCTTGAGTTCCTCCCCACGGCTGGTGAATCATGACTTCTGCATTAGGAAGACAGCTTCGCTTTCCTTTTGCACCTTGTGAAAGAATAATAGAACCCATTGACGCTGCCATTCCAACACAGACAGTCGCAATGTCGGGCTTCACGTGGTTCATGGTGTCCACGATTCCAAGGCCCGCGCTCACTGATCCACCAGGTGAGTTCACATACATAAATATGTCTTTCTTGGGATCTTCTGCTTCAAGGAAGAGAAGCTGTGCTACCACCAAGTTAGCCATATGATCGTCAATCGCTCCGGTTACAAAGACAATACGCTCTTTAAGGAGGCGGGAGAAGATGTCATACGCACGCTCACCTCCTTGGGTCTTTTCGACCACCATCGGTACGAGGAAGTTATTAATTTGATTGTTATTTTGAGATTCTTTTGATTGCATATACATAGTACGAGCATCCTATCAAAAAGAGAGGGCATTGACAAACAATGCACCGTAATCCCCGCTCGTTACGCACGAGTTTGGGAAAGTCTAGAAAAAACAGCCGCCCTGCAAGGGCGGCTGTTTTTTAGTGTACCGTAAATAAATTACAACGAGATAGACCCTGCGCCGTCAGTACTAAGAGACTCATCTCCTGGCGTTGTGATTTTGCAGGTGTTCTTCGCTGTCTTTTTGAATGTCTCCCATGCTGCCTTTCGATCCTTTTTTAATGTCATGTGTGCGTCTTTGGATGATTTTTTCCAATCTTTCCAAGCTTTAATAATTGAAGTTTTCTGTGCTTTTAAATCTGTAAGCCCCCACGCTGCATTCAAGGCACTTTTACGTACACTGAGGGCTGCGAGCGTGCTTGAGCTAAATGTTGTCCATGCGGATTGAATTGCATCCTCGCGAACACCAACTGCGGTTTGCATACATACTGCATCAACTTTGGCTTTTCGCATTTGGGTACTAGTGGCATTGGTATGAGATGATGCTTCAGAAACCTGCGGCATTGCAAAGAGTGCAACCATAGCGCCGAGACTAATCAAAGCGATAAGTAGAACATTGGGCATCATTAACAACTGTTTTGATCTCATGATTTTAAATTGTTACGCGTTAGTAAAGATTCCCTCCAAAGCTATAGTATACATGGTGAAGGTCTGTATTTTTATAATGACGTGCATAAATCCCCTCGGACATTGAGTAGTCGAGGGGATTTATTTTGATTGGTACACACTAAACTAATTTATTTCCTCCAGCTTCTTCATCACGGCGTCGTTCATGAGGATGGATTCGACGTATACGCGAACTCGCTTTTCATCGGCGTCTTTGTATTGCTCAAGGAGACGAGAAACTTCTTGGTCAACAAGGCTTGGGTCTGGTTTAATGCTTTCTCTTTCTGCGATGGCATTGAGCACAAGCTGGAGTTTTGCGCGTTTTTCCGCAGAGGGGGTCCACTCTTTTTTCAAGTCTTCCTTTGTCTTCTTAATATGACCGAGGTAATCATCTATCTTGAGTTGTGCACGAGTGAGGTCGTCTTCCATCTGCGCGAACATTTGGTTCATTTCTCCATCAATCATGATCTGAGGGATTTCTACTGTCGTTTTCTCAATGATGGCATCAGTAATTTTTGCTCGGTGAGCAGAATCAACTGACTGGACCTTCTGAACTGCAAGGTGTTCCTTGAGCTTCGTTTTAAAATCAGAAACGGTTTCAAACTGACCAGGCTTACCTAGTGTTTTTACGTATTCGTCGGTGAGCTCCGGAAGAATTAGTTCGCCCTTGTCATCTCGAGGAATTTGCCCCAGGGCACCCTCTCTGACTTCGTCATGGCCCAGGCCAGCTTCTCTATCTTCGATATTCACCTCCTTCACCTTGTCTTCGTCAGCATCATGGTCATCATGCGAGTGATCATGGTGTACATGATCATGTTCACCATGATCGCCGTGATCATGGTTGTGTCCCTCGTGATTGGCATGATTGTCGTGGTCGTGGGTGTGCGTATCGCCAGTAGTTTGTGCTTTGGATTGCATACGCTCGTACGCTACTTTTTGCCGTAGAATATCATTTACTTGCTTTTCCACTTCTTCCTCAGTGACTTCTTTAGATTCTTTATTCGCATTAACTTCCTTTGCAAGCTTTTCGTAGTCGGGAAGGGTGACTGGAGGTACTACCGCAACGGTTGCGGTGAAGCCGAGTGGGTTATCTTTGGCAATTTTCGTTATCTGAATCTGCGGGTAGCCGATTGCGTCGAGTTTGTGTTCTTTTACGATCTCCGCGTACGCTTCATAGAGCGCACGTTCTGCCATTTCACTTAACACATTCATTTCGCCCACCTTTTGGATGAGGATATTTTCAGGAATGTGGCCTTTTCGAAATCCCGGCATGTCCATGTCTTTTCCGATTGCTTTGAGAGCAGCTCCCCGATGCTTCTCTACAACTGAAAAGGGGATTTCACCCGTAATTTTTACGGTTGATTTTTCTCCGGGCTCAACGTGTATCTTCTTCAATTCTTCAGATGTCATAGGTCGCTATAGTACACAAGAATAAGTGAAAAGCAAAGAAATCACCCCTCGAAGCCTCACGGTTTCGAGGGGTGATTTCATATTGCTACTATTCAAGGGAAGATTTGAGCTCTGCATCAATCGATGTGAGATCAGAATCAAACGAGTCGAGGTTGGTGCTCATGACGTCTGCTTCAATGGCATTCATCTCATCTGAAGAGCTCATCGTGCCAAAGATTTGCATGTCGGCTACAGCTCTGGGTGTTTCAGGTTCGTTGTTCTCGATGTTTCGGAAATCATCTACGAGCGGTTCGTCTTGAACGAGAACTGAACCCCACAGCCACAGCCCCATAGCTACCAAGACGAGGAGAATGAGAAGAATACCAAGAATAGGTCCGAGGTGTGCATGGGTACCTGTTTGCGTAGCACGAATTGCTTGAGGGGTGATCGGGGATGTTTCTTGTGTTGGTTTTTCATTCATAGATATGCAAAGTTATTGTGGAGTGGTGACTCCTGCCCCTGCTCCGTTTTCAGTCGTAGCTTTCATCGGCGCTTTCTTAAGAAGAACGAGGGTGGACTTAAGGTATGTGTGTGCATCTCGAAGTGCTTCGCGTACAACGACATATTGTGTGCGTGCACTCACAAATGCTTCCTTTGGGTTTTCTGCGGTAGCTGCCTGAACCGTTGTTGTGTCGAGAGTACTAAGGATAGTATTTGCTCGCTCTAGCGAATCCTTTGCTGTGGCGAGTGCCGCTTCAGCTTCGGTCGTGTCCACGCCACTATTTTTTAGAATTATGATTCGTGTATCAAAGCGGGTAGTGATCTGCGTAAGGCGATTGGTCGCTGCTTGCATCTTCCCAATAAGATTACGAGCGAGATTGATGATGCGGTTCTGTGTCTCTCCATTCAAGAGAGAACGGTTTTCGGAGGCGGGAGAGACGCTAGTTCCTTGCACAGCCTCTTCTGCAAGAACACGATTTGAAATTGCGAGCACCATGCTCACCACAGCGAGGGCGAGATACACATACTGCATTTTCCGGAGCGTAACTTTAACGCTTCGCCCTTTCACCGATTGTCTACTCATAAACTCTGTTAGCATCCTTATAGTATAAAACAACTCCGCCAGAAGGCGGAGTTGTTTGTGCACACGTATACAGGGCTTACTTCCCTGGATTTTCTTTAT
The DNA here is from genome assembly GCA_046598345.1 of Minisyncoccia bacterium. Classification (GTDB taxonomy): domain Bacteria; phylum Patescibacteriota; class Minisyncoccia; order Phycocordibacterales; family UBA918; genus Damh-18. The sequence continues at coordinate 91,391 of JBKJIT010000003.1, forward strand.
AGAGTGAGACACTTCGCTCAAAAGCCTCCTTTGCCTTAGAAACACCATGCCATTCACCCACCTGTACTTCTTTATTTTGCACCTTCTTGTATGTTTCAAAGAAGTGTGTCATTTCCTTCACAAAGTGTTTGTTGAGGTCCTCAATATCCTTCACGTCATTAAAACGTGGGTCGTCAACGGGAACGGCGACAATCTTGTCGTCACGATCTCCACCATCAATCATTTCCATAATTGCTACTGGGCGTGCTTTTACTAGAATGCCCGGAAGAAGGGGGTAGGTCGTGAGTAGTACGATGTCGAGTGCATCACCGTCATCAAACAGAGTCTGCGGTACAAACCCGTAATCAAACGGATAGTCCTGCGAAGTGTGCATGACGCGATCGAGGGCGATAATGCCAGTCGCTTTATCAATCTCGTACTTATTCTTTGAGAACTTTGGAATCTCAATGATGACATTCATTTCATCAGCGGTTCCGGGTGCGATATCGTGAAGTAGATTCATAGTATTTTTGTTCAATGATAAATTACTATTCCTTATCCTTAGTATCTTCCTCAACTGTAACCGCCGGAGCTGCCTCTTCGGTTGCTACCGGTGCCTTTTCAACTTCCTCTGATTCCTGCTTTGCAGAGACAATATCAATCTTCCATCCAGTGAGCTTTGCGGCGAGGCGTACGTTCTGGCCTCCGCGTCCAATCGCGAGTGACTGTTGATCGGGAGCAACCATGACCGTTGAGCGACCGCGAGCTTCGTTACTCCCTTCTGTGGTCTCAATTGTTACCTTCATGACCTGGGCTGGGGAAAGCGCATCCTCAATAAATTCTGCCGCATCCTCAGACCATTCGATGATGTCGATTTTCTCGCCACCGAGTTCGCTCATCACCGTTGAAACGCGCACACCGCGCTGTCCGACGAGTGACCCAACAGGATCGATGTGATCATCGGTTGAGAACACCGCAATCTTTGAACGTGAACCTGCTTCACGTGCGATCGCCTTTACGAGCACCGTACTGCTTTGAAGCTCAGGTGTTTCAATCGCAAAGAGCTTCTCGAGGAAATTAGGGTGTGCTCGTGAGAGTTTAAGGAAAATTCCTCGTGGTGTCTCGTCTACTGAGACGAGAAGTGCGCGAATACGTTCTCCTGGTCGGAATCGTTCGCCGGGGATCTGCTCATCGTACGGCATAACACCGGTTACGCGACCAAGGTCGATGTAGAGATTGCCACGTTCAAATCGCTGGACATGTCCCACCACAATATCGCCTTCTTTTTGTCCGAATTCAGAGAGTGCCGATTCTTTTTCTGCCTCACGAATTTTTTGGATAATAACTTGCTTTGCGGTTTGTGCTGCAATACGTCCGAAATCATCCTTTGGTTCAAGTGGAAAGATGAGTTCTTCGCTCAGCGCAACGTCACGCTTAATGAGGCGCGCATTTTCAATGAGGATGTGCTTCTCAGGATCAAAACGTACACGGGTGTCCCCGTCTTCACGCACCGGCTCTACTTCTTCACGTGTAAATTTGCCACGTCCCTTTGTTTCGTCCTCCTCAGGAAGCTCTTCAACCGGATCTTCTACACGGGCTGTCGTTTCATCAACGACAATCTTTACCTGGTCAAATGTCGTTACTCCAGAGTTAATATCAAAACGCGCTCGGACAATCTGTCCGCGCTTTCCGAATTCTTTTTTATATGCGGTTGCAAGCGCCTGCTCAATCGCATCGATCATTTTTTCACGACCGATACCGCGCTCGTCTTCCATTTGGTCTAGGACCGAATTTATTACCTTTAAATCAAACATATCAGTGAGCAGTTTTTGAAAAATTGACGAATTTCTTTGTCGAAACGGCGATTTTCTCCTTCATCGTACATGTGTACGCCTCAGTCGTAAATCTTGTTTCTTCGCGAACTTCATTCAATTCTTCAAAACTGCGTGTGGGGTATTCCCCATTAACAATTTTTGTAAATCTCCTTATTTTTAACAAAAAAATGCCGGCCGCATGTGGCCGACGTTCAGTCATTAATGACGAGTATACGTGAATTTATGAAGTTGTCAAAACATGTCGTTTCGGGGTCTTTTTTTAGTTTTTACTCCTAGCCCTTTAAAAGATGTTGGTGTTCAGCTAAATATTTTTCCATCGCAGTCATTCCGTGCTCGTTATTATTTTTATGCCAATGTCTAAAGCGTGTGCAGTATGAAATGATAACGCCTGCATGAAGAAGCTGTGCATTGTAGCCTTCTTCCTTAAAATAGCCTTGAAGTAATTGTTCCCACGCAATAGCAGGATGTCTACCCTCAATAAGCTTTACCATGCATCTCCCGATGTCGATGTATCGAGTATTAAATCTTGGGATAGGGTCAAATATCGTAATTGGATTCGTTGCAAAAATATTACCCACTCCGAGATCATCGTGACAATAACTGCTGTGCTCCTCTCCTTTGGTGAGATTTGTAAGAATCTCAATACTTTTTTCCAAGTCAGTGTGACTAAGTGCATTATGTTCCCGCGCGTATCTTAATTGAGATCCAGTCCGTCCGTTCAAGAGCCACTCAGATAAGGTTGTATACTCGGCTTTTCCATTCACTACGCTCCCGTACCCTTTTCCATGCGGTTCGTGCATCTTCCGAAGCGTCTCTCCGACCTCTTTGTGTACTTCTTTTTGAATCAACTCTGGAGGGGTAAAACGATCTCGTAGTCTCGGCGCATCAATGTAGTTCATGAGTATATACGGGTGGCTATCAATCACACCAGTTTCCTCTACGTGCGGTACGGAAACTCCGGCTTCCTCCCATACCCGCAAGAATTCTGCCTCACCGTCAGTCCAGTTACGGATGAGAGGAATTTTAAGTACATGTTTTTCTCCCGCTGCATCGAGAACACTGACGAGAGAGGCCATTCCCGTATCAAAAAACGAGACAGAGACCTTTCCCGCGCCTTGAAATAAGGGGTGTTTTTTTAGAAATGTTTCCTGGTGGTGCACGAGCGAAATGCGCCGCTCATTTTCCGCATCATCAGCTTTATTAAGAGACAGCTTTGGAGTATTGAGAAACACTATTTCAGGCTCCTTCTCAAAAGATTTGAATTCAAATGACATGTTTCGAGTATACCAAGAAAAAAGTACTCCTTTATATACATGGATCGCGCGAAGTTTAATGGGTGTGAATGATATACTGAGTGTGTAATCTGCTCTTTGGAGCTTTTTGGAACTGTGCGAATACAAGATGCACAATTAAAGCGCTTTGTTCTTGATTCAGGGCTTGTGACCCGGAAGGATATTGAGTCTGCCGAGCGAGTTGCGCTCGAAGAAAAGCGTTCACTCTCCGAAGCACTCGTCTCCTCTGGTGCAATGACCGAGGACGATCTGAGGCGTGTTGAGTCGTACGTACTCGGTGTGCCATTCGTGGCTCTCAAGAATGTAAAGATTGATTTCGCAATTCTCTCGCTCATTCCGGAGCCAATCGCGCGCAATCATAATATTGTTGCGTACAAAAAGGGGGAAGGGTCGCTCGAGGTTGCGATGCTCGATACTGCCGATCTTTCGGCGATCGATTTTGTGAAAAAGAAAGTGGGCCTTAAGATTTTGCCCCGCCTCACAGATACTGAATCCATGAGGAGCGTACTCATGCAGTATCAGAAGACACTCAAGGATGAGTTCGGAGACATCATTATGAAAGAGACCTTGGCACTCAAGGTACTTAAGGAAGAGGGGGCAGATGACATGTCGGAGAAGGATCTGAAGAAAATGGCAGAAGATCTCCCAGTTGTGCGAATTGTCGATACACTCCTCCGTCACGCAATCATTCAAGGAGCGTCAGATATCCATATTGAACCAATGGAGAATGAGCTTCTCGTGCGGTATCGTATTGACGGTATTCTCCACGACGCGATGTCGCTCCCTAAGCATGCAGCACCAACTATTTCCGCGCGCATTAAGGTGCTTTCGAATTTGAAGCTTGATGAAAAGCGTTTGCCGCAGGATGGTCGCTTTAAGATGGAGATGGAGAGTCAGAAGGTCTCATTCCGTGTTTCCATTTTGCCTATCTTCTACGGAGAAAAGATTGTGATGCGTCTCCTCAGGGAGGGTCGCTCGGGCTTTACGCTCGAAGGATTGGGTTTCCATGGACAGGCGCTCGAAGGTTTGCACTCTGCAACGAAGCAAACGACTGGAATTATTCTTGTTACGGGGCCTACAGGTTCAGGAAAGACGACGACCCTGTACACAGTGCTCGATATTTTAAATACGCCGGAGGTTAACATTTCGACGATTGAAGATCCGGTGGAATATCAAATGCCGCGCGTGAACCAAACGCAGGTAAAGCCGGATATTGGGTTTAGTTTTGCGAATGGACTCCGCTCTCTTATGCGTCAGGATCCAGACATTATCATGGTAGGAGAGATTCGTGACCAAGAGACAGCGTCCCTCGCCATCAATGCGGCTTTGACCGGACACCTCGTACTTGCGACAGTGCACACCAACTCCGCCTCAGCGACAGTAGCTCGTCTCGTCGATATGGGAGTTGAGACTTTCCTCCTGGTATCAACCCTCAAGGTGGCGGTGGGGCAGCGACTCGTGAGAAGACTCACGGATACGAAGGAAGCCTACACGCTTTCCTCAAATGAAAAAGCAGATATTGAGAAATACGTAGATTTGGATCGAGTGCTTGAAGCCCTGAAGAAAGAGGGTGTCGTAAAGCCGGGGGCAACCTGGAATAGCATTCCGTTCTATCGCCCTAAAGTAAATAGTGAGACAGATAATGGGTACAAGAGTCGAATGGGAATTCATGAAGTGCTTCGCATGTCTCCAGCGCTCAAAGATTTGGTCATGGCGTCAGGGACGGCAGACGCGATCGAAGCACAGGCTCGCAAAGAGGGAATGCTCACTATGATTGAAGATGGGATTTACAAGGCTGCATTGGGACAGACGAGTGTGGAGGAGGTCCTTCGCGTTATTTCAGAATAAATATGGCAGAATTTAAATACAAAGGTGTGGCAGCAAATGGGGAAGCGGTAACAATGACCGTTGAAGCGGCTGATCGGTATGCAGTGTACGCAATCGCGCGCACGAACGGTCATGTGGTGAAATCAGTAGATGCGGTAGGCAAGTTTTCTCTTGGGAAACTCCTCAATATGGAGAAGCTCAACTACTTCCTCTCTCGCATCAAGGCGGATGAACTCGTGATGCTCACCCGCAATCTTGCTTCGATGCTCACGGCAGGGCTTCCATTAACGCGTGCCCTCTCTGTCATCGAGCGCCAAACCAAGAATCAGCGACTCATCACCGTGATGAAAAGCGTTAGGGAGAGTCTTAATAAAGGAGATCAATTTAATCTCGCCCTTAGCGTTTTCCCTGAAACATTTTCTCCGCTCTATGTTGCGATGGTGCGCGCGGGTGAAGAAAGTGGAGGACTCGCGCCCGCGCTCAAAACGATTGCGCTCCAGCTTGAACGATCATCAAGTCTTAAAAAGAAAATTAAGGGTGCGATGATCTATCCCGCAATCGTGGTTTCGGTGATGTGTATCATTGGAGTGCTTATGATGATTTATGTGGTGCCAACGCTCACGGAAACATTTACGAAGCTTGGCACCGAACTGCCTGCGACAACGAGAATCTTGATCGGGACGAGCGACGTGCTTTCAAACTACGGCATCTTCGTACTTCTTGGGTTCATTGCGCTTGTTTCAGGGTTCGTTTCTGGCGCAAAGACAAAGCCTGGGAAGCAGATTCTCCACTACGTCATTATCCGAATTCCTGTGATTGGAAATCTAGTAAAGCAGACGAACTCGGCATATACCGCGCGTACGCTATCGTCCCTCCTCTCCTCGGGCGTAGACGTGCTTGGCGCAATCAGGATTACTGAGGATGTGCTTCAAAATGTGTACTACAAAGCGATTCTACGGGAGGCGGGAGAGAAGGTGGAAAAGGGAAGCCCACTCTCTGAAACATTTGTTGCGCATGACGATCTCTACCCACTCCTCGTGGGAGAAATGATTTCTGTGGGAGAAGAGACAGGTCAAATTTCAGGCATGCTCACCGAAGTCGCAACATTTTATGAAACAGAAGTAGAACAAAAGACAAAGGATCTCTCTACCATCATTGAGCCAATTCTAATGGTCGTGATTGGAGGTGTGGTGGGATTCTTTGCGCTCGCGATGATCGCACCGATTTACTCTATTTCAGATTCAATATAGTTCTATGGAATTGTATTCGAACAGAGAGGCAGGATTCACACTTGCTGAAATTGTTGTGGTCGTGGCCATAATCGCAATTATGGCCACGGTAACTATGGTGGGGTTTCAGAACTTTAATCGGAGTGCAGTTTTAAAGACGGCGACCCAAGAAGTATCGGTCGCACTTACGAGCGCACGAACAAGTACCCTTTCTTCTGAAGCCGACACCGTCTATGGAGTGCATATGAGTACGACATCTGTTACTAAGTTTGTGGGAAGCACCTACGCTGCCGGCGCTTCCACCAATGAAACGTACACCTTTGAAGGGGGGGTAACCGCCACTAGTTCCTTAATTGCGACTAATACCGATGTGGTTTTTGCGCGCCTCACGGGGGAACCGTCAGCTGTAGGGACTATCTATATAGTGAATAGCGCACTGGATTCCACCACAACTGTCACAATTCATGCCTCAGGGCTGGTAGAGTAGTAGAAGTATGCACATGAGATTACATAGTAGACGGCGAGGATTCACTGCACTTGAAACTGCAATTGGTGTGAGTCTTGTGGCACTTGTGCTTACATTTGTAATGACAACCGTAGCGCAATTTATTAATACAGGAAGGACAACAACACAAAAGACACAAGCGCTCTACCTAGCGGAAGAGACACTTGAGCTGGTGCGATTTGTTCGAGATGTGTCATGGACCAATATCAGTTCGCTCACAAATGGCACCACCTACTACATTAGAGTAGCGAGCGGTGCAGTGAGTGTGACGACGACCCCGCAGATCGCTGCAGGCTTCACCCGATCCTTCGTGATCTCAAATGTGTACCGGAACGCAACGACCGATGATATTGTCGCGAGTACGACGGGAGGAAGCGTGGCTGACACAAGTACGAAGTATGTAACTGCACGGGTAGTGGGTGGAAATCCTACTTCAACAGTTTCGTTAACCACTATCATCGCTGATCTAGATCCATGAGTTCCTTCTTTAAAAAACAGCAGGTAGGAAGCCGTGGGTTTTCACTCATTGAAATCCTTATTTATCTTGCGATCACTGTCATGGTGTCCCTTGCAGGGGTTACGACATTTCTCTCTCTCGATACCGTACTTCTTCGAAATCAAACCGAGAGAGTCTTAACAAGAGCAGCGACCGTGAGCTTGGATCGACTCCTCCATGATATTCGGGAAGCGGACGCAGTGAATACAGGACTGAGTACACTTGATGTGTCGAATGGTGTACTTGCTCTCACGAACACACCTACGACTACTACATTTGCAATTTCGGGAGGTAATCTCGTCGTCAGCGTGAATGGGGTAGAACTCGGGCCACTCACTGGAGATGACGTGGTGGTTCAAGATGTTGTCTTCTCTCGCTATGTGAGTGGAGGAGCGACGAGCACTGAGCTTGTCCGTGTCGCCCTAACGCTCAGCGCATCCTCAAAAGCAGCATCGTCAACCAAGACATTTTATACAAGTGCGGTACTTCGCGGTTCATATGAATAATCGTAACAACAATCAGAGCCGAGGTGCCGCACTCATGCTGTTTGTTATTTTCTTTATTATTGGAAGCACGGTTTTGGTTCTCGGTATCACGCGAGGGGTGTACGAAGATTTAGTGGGGTATAGGATTCGCGCGGCCTCGGTACAAGGTTTTTATGCCGCAGAGGCTGGCATTGAAGACGCGATTTATCGGCACCGGGATGGCCGCGCGTATTCAAATACAGAAACATTCGCAATGCAGGGAGCCACCACATCAGTGACGCGGACGCTTGTGGTGGATAGCTTCGAAATTGTCTCCGTTGGTACGTACGGCGGTACGACCAAGCGTAGTGAACTTTGGCTCTCAGTGGGGGATGGGGCGGCATTTAGTTTTGGACTCCAGAGTGGAAACGGCGGCATTCTCATGAGTAATAGCACGAGTGTTATTGGGAATGTATTTTCGAATGGAACTGTTGAGGGGGCAGGGACAGCAATCGTACGCGGAGACGTTATTTCTGCAGGACCCTCAGGGCTAGTGGATTCTATTCACGCAACAGGTTCGGTCTGGGCGCACACCATCGAAAATTCTGTCATTGATACGAATGCGTACTACTTTAGTACTTCAACCTTGATCGGGACGGTAGTGGGAGGGACGCAGTTCCCGGGAAATGAGGATGAGGCAACGGCGACAATGCCGATTTCCGACAGCATGATCGAAGATTGGAAGCAGGTGATTGAGGATACGGGAACGGTTATTTCAAGCGCATCGCCAGAATGTTTGAGTGGTACCTATACGATAAACACAAACACGACACTGAATAACGTAAAGATTGAATGTAATGTCGATTTGAAAAAACAGGGTGCCTCTACGGTGGTTACCTTTGCGGGTCCTGTATGGATTGAAGGAAATCTGTCGTTTTCATCAGGACCGACAATTGTTGCGTCATCATCCTTGGGAACGAGAAGTGTACAAATTATTGTGGATGACGAGGATAGTCACGCGACGGGAAGTAAGATTAGTGTTAACCAGTCGACCGTGTTTAGCTCTGGAAACGCGCAGTCATTTGTCCTCCTTATTTCAATGAATACTGATGCAGAAGACGGTGGCTCTGAGAAAGCGATAGATCTCGCACAGTCCGCGAGTGGGAAAGTGCTCGTCTACGCTTCGCATGGACGTGTTTCCTTGGGAAATAATATTTCACTGAAAGAGGTAACAGGGTACCAAATCGATATTTCAAATGGAGCAGAAGTGGTATATGAGAGTGGACTCATGAGTCTCCTCTTCACGGGAGGTCCAGGTGGAGGGTATGCGATAAGTTCATGGCAGGAAATCTAGCGTGTGGTCAAAAACCTCACATACTGCGTTAGACTTCGTTCAGAAAGACTCATCGTATGTGAAATACGCCTCGCATTTCCTCTCTCGTGCGCCTTGTCTCTAAGGTATTTGACCACACGCTCGTGATTGTTAGTGACACTAAGAAACCCCAGCCCGAATAGATTAGATGCATGTCCACGTGTCCTCTGTTAGAATGGAATCATTATGAAAAAGGTGGTGCACCCTCTCATTGTCGGAAATTGGAAAATGAATCCCCAATCTGTGACTATGGCATCCCGACTTGCAACGGACATTAAGAAAGGACTAGCCCGCCTCCGGGGAGCTGAAGTCGTAATAGCACCACCCTTTGTCTACCTTGATGCCGTGCGTCGCGTACACGACGGAGGTAAATCATTCACGGTCGGAGCACAAAATGTGCACGAAGAAAATGCAGGCCCACATACCGGAGGCATTTCTATTTCTATGATTAAGAGTTTCGAAGTGAGTCATGTGATTGTGGGTCATTCAGAGCGTCGCGCACGAGGAGAGAAGAATACAGATATCAATAAAAAAATTCATGCGGTCATAAAAGCGGGAATGACCGCGATTGTGTGCGTGGGTGAAGGAAGTCGTGACCCCGAAGGTCACTATCTAGGATTCATTGAGACACAGGTGCGGGAAGCATGTGCGGGCATCCCGAAATCAAAACTCACACACCTTGTAATTGCGTATGAACCGCTTTGGGCAATAGGGACCGGGAAAAATGCTACACCGGAAAATGTGCACGAAGTAAAATTATTTATACAGAAACTGCTTACCGATATGTATGGACGAACTGCGGGCACGCAGGTACGCGTTCTCTATGGTGGATCGGTGAATCAAAAGAACGCACTCGAGCTCCTCGAAGAGGGACAGGTGGATGGGTTTCTCGTGGGCGGATCAAGTCTCAGTGCTTCTGAGTTTGTAGGAATTGTGAAGGCTGCACAATAATATATGAGTGGTATTTCTCTCCCGGCAATCACTGATGTAGGAAATCTCCAAGGGAAGCGAGTAATTGTTCGCGCTTCACTCGATGTCCCACTTAAGGATGGGATAATTACGAATGGATTCCGCGTACAGCGAGCGCTCCCGACGCTTTCGTTCTTGGTCGGTAAAGGCGCAAGAGTTATTCTCCTTACCCATATAGGACGAAATCCAGAAACAACGCTCGACCCGCTCATTTCGGTTCTCAGGGACGCACTTCCACTCACGTATGTGCGTGCACTTGAAGGAGACGTAGTGAACGAGGCCTTGAGGACTCAAGAGAATGGCACCGTTGTGCTTTTAGAAAACCTGAGATCGCAGAAAGGGGAGGAAGAAAATGACAAAGCGTTTGCAGCTCTCCTCGCGTCCTACGGCGACATGTACGTGAACGATGCGTTTGCGGTGTCACATCGAGCACACGCTTCTATCGTGGGAATTCCAGAGCATATTCCAAGCTTCGCAGGGATTACCTTTCTCGAGGAGTATGAAGCACTTGGGCGTGTTGGCGAACCACTTCCACCATCCCTTTTTATTTTAGGTGGCGCAAAGTTTGAAACGAAGGAGCCACTTATTGAACGATACGCAGAAACGTACTCGACGGTTTTTATTGGAGGTGCACTTGCGAATGATTTCTTAAAAGCAAAAGGGTTTCAGGTGGGGAAGTCGCTCCTTTCCTCAGTTGATCTAGGTACGCATGCACTCATGCAAAGGGGAAATATCCTCCTTCCAATTGATGTCGTGGTGCAAGGGGAGTCTGGAATGCGAACGACCGTTCCTGCTGACGTGAAAGAAGACGAACACATTTTCGATATAGGTCCGGAGACCATTAAGTTGCTTGCACCTCATATTGCTTCAGCAAAAAATATTTTATGGAATGGACCACTCGGATATTACGAAGGTGGTTTTGATGTAGCAACAAAGGCATGCGCGGCACTCGTTGCCGCAAGCGAAGCGCATTCGGTAATTGGAGGTGGCGACACAGTAGCAACAATTGAGTCACTCAATCTCACGAGTTCATTCGACTTTATTTCTACGGCGGGTGGTGCGATGCTTACCTTCCTAGAAAAGGGCACCCTACCTGGAATTGAGGCGCTCATTCGAAAGTAGAAAGTTCTAGTATGGAAAAAATCAGTACCACGCTCATATTCCTTATTCGTGAACACGAGCTATGTCTTGCAATGAAGAAGCGTGGTTTTGGTATGGGTAATTGGAATGGGTACGGTGGAAAAGTAGATCCTCCTGAATCACTCGTGGAGTGTGCTGTGCGGGAAACATTTGAAGAGTCCGGTGTGGTTGTTACACCAGTAGATCTCGAGCAGGTTGCATTCAATGAGTTTTTTCTCGCGAGTGGTACACATATTGAAGTGACAATTTATTTTGCGCGCAGATGGAAAGGAGAGCCTTTTGAAACTGAAGAAATGTCACCGAAGTGGTTTTCCTTTAATTCGATTCCCTACGAAACAATGTGGGCCGATGACCCCTACTGGCTCCCTCGATGTATCTTGGGGGAAAAGATTCGCGGGAGGGCTTCGTTCCTTCCTGATGAAAAAACGATTACAGAAATGGAATGGCAGCGCGTCAGTTCATGGGATTAAGCCAGGTTTGCTTTAATTTTTTCTGATTCTCGAAGAAGGACAATGTCTTCGGCCGCCTCTCCCGCATGTCGTTTAAAGTCAGATTCATCCATTATTGGATACAGCTTGATATGAGTATGTGGTACTTCAAACCCTTCAACAACCATGCACGTGCGTAGCGGTGTGTACGTTGCGTCGAGTGCGTGTACTACACGTTTCGTTACTTGTAACAGGTGTTCGTAGGTATGATCAGGAGTTGTAAACAGATACTCTGTATGTTCTTTTGGTATGACGAGCACTTGTCCCTGGACGATTGGAAATTTATCCATCACCACGATACATAGGTCATCTTCGTACACGAATTGTGCTGGTATTTCCCTTGCGATGATTTTGTCAAAAATGTCTTGCATATATAAAGAATGAGTGGATTTGAGTGCAGTTCGAGGTGGTGCGAAGCTTGCGACTAAACAATAGTAAACCTATTGTGCATGAAGCAAATGAGCAATGCAACGATGAAATGTGCCAAATGCACTCATTCTGGTCATGATGCCATAGCGATGAAGCATGGTAAAATCACTCCACTATGGCAGGAAAGCGTACGTACGCACTCTACGAAGCGAGTGCTGAAAAAGAGAGTTTGCTCGCGTACACGCCACTCATGCAGCAACTTCTCCTAAATCGGGGTATAACGAATGCGGAAGATGCCGAGAAGTTTCTGCATCCCAATTATGACGCACACCTGCATGACCCGTTTCTCTTTACCGATATGGAACGTGCGGTAGGACGGATACTTTTGGCAGTAAAAAACAATGAGCACATTGTGATTTACACCGATTATGACTGTGATGGAATTCCAGGCGGCGTCGTACTCCACGATTTTTTTACCGCTATCGGGTACACAAATTTTGAAAATTACATTCCCCACCGTCACCACGAAGGGTATGGGTTCAACGCTGCATCGGTTTCGCAATTTAAAGAGCGGGACGCGAAACTCATCATCACCGTTGATTGCGGCATTGTTGATCACGAAGCTGCGACGCGGGCAAAAGAAGAAGGAATTGATGTCATCATTACTGACCACCACGAACCAAGTGACACGCTCCCTGATGCGTACGCAGTCATTAACCCAAAACGCGACGATGCGTATCCGTTCAAAGGCATATGCGGTACAGGTGTTGCGTTCAAGCTAGCCCAAGCAGTACTGACTCGAGGAAGAGAACAGGGAACGATCACGCTCAAAGAAGGTCTGGAGAAATGGTGGCTCGACATGGTTGGTCTTGCGACGATTGCTGATATGGTGCCACTTCGAGACGAAAACCGAGTGCTCGCGCATTACGGGCTCTCTGTCCTTCGAAAATCAAATCGTCCAGGGCTTCAGCAACTCCTCAAAAAATCTGGGGGTAGCCAGAGACATCTTACGGAAGATGATATTGGATTCACTATTGCTCCAAGGATTAATGCCGCTTCACGCATGGATAATCCAGAGGATGCGTTTCACATGCTTCGTACGAGAGACGTGCTCGATGCTGATATACGAGCAACGCATCTTGAGAAACTAAACAACGAGCGAAAGGGCGTTGTTGCAGCAATGTCGAAGGAAGTTAAAAAACGAATTGAGGCGCAGGAAAGTGTGCCGAGCGTAATTGTGATGGGGAATCCTGAGTGGCGGCCGTCCCTTGTTGGGCTTGTGGCGAATTCGCTCATGGAAGAATACCGACGCCCTGTGTTTCTTTGGGGGCGGGACGGCCGCGGCATTATCAAAGGATCGTGTCGAAGTGATGGGTCGCCAAGTACACTCAACCTTATGGAAGCAGTAAAAGACTCCTTTTTATTTTATGGAGGTCACCATGGTGCGGGTGGTTTCGCGGTGAGTGATGATGGTATTTTCACACTTGGTGACTCGCTGAATTCCGCATATGAAACGTTCAACACGGAACTAGGAAGTGCGGAAGAAACATACGTCGACGCAGACATCTCACTTATTGATATCAATGACGGACTCTTGCGCACACTTCGTGATCTCTCGCCGTTTGGAGAAGGAAATCCAAAACCACTCTTTAGACTGAATAATATTGTTCCCGAAAAAGTACAAAGTTTTGGAAGTACGAAGAATCACACAAAACTTATTTTTAATGCAGGTAGAAAAGATATCGAAGCAATCGCTTTCTTTAAAACTCCAGAACAATTTGATCTCATGCCGGTAGCAGACAGGGCACTCACGCTTATCGCACATGTGGAGCAGTCGTATTTTATGGGCAGGATGCAGACGCGTTTACGAATCGTTGATATCATAGAAACACAATGAAGCAGGTAACCATTTACTGTGACGGAAGTTCGATTGGGAATCCTGGCCCTGGTGGTTGGGGTGCGGTTGTGGCAGACCAGGCACGAGTAAAAGAAATGGGTGGATTCCAAATGCACACCACCAACAATAGAATGGAACTTACCGCGGCGATTGAATCACTGAAACTTATTCGAACGCCCGCACACATTACGATCCATACCGATTCACAGTACGTGATTAACGGGATAACGAAGTGGGTGTTTGGATGGGAACAGAAAGGATGGATCACTGCCGGAAAAACTGAAGTACAAAATAAAGATCTCTGGCAGGCACTCGTGAAAGCAGTTTCAAAACACGATGTGATGTGGAAGCATGTGAAGGGACATGCAGGTGTTCCACAAAACGAGCGTGCTGATCAGATTGCAAATGGTTTCGCGCGAAAAGAAAAAGTAGAATTGTTTTACGGTTCACTCGCGAAGTACAAAGCATTTGTTGCGACGCTCCCTAAACCGCGTGTCGTTTCTTCGTCTGCAAAAAAGAAAGGCAAAGCATTTTCGTACGTGTCACTCGTTGAAGGAAAAGTTATGACGCACACGACATGGATAGAGTGTGAGAAACGAGTGAAAGGAAAGAAAGCAAAATTTAAAAAGGTGTTTTCAAAAGAAGAGGAAGAGTCACTTCGGCGAGAGTGGTCGTAATTAAAAAAAGCCCCGAGCGAAACGCTCGGGGCTCCTCTCAGTTATCGTATCCGCCAGCACCCTCTCACTAAAAAGAAAATGGATCAATCGAGTGTTGCGTGTGTCATAATTTATAGATGAATGGGGTTTTCTTCTACACCATAAGTATCGCGTTTGCGAGCGGAATTTTGTTTCGCTCATTTTTATATATAGAGTGGGGAACCCTATTCTTTTTTATTCTTGTTGCAGGTGCGGCAACAGTGTTGTGGGTGCGAAGTAGGCGTGAGCCCTCCTCTCCGTTCCTTCTTCTAGCAGTCACAATCTTCTGTTTCACACTAGGCGCTCTCCGGTTTGATGTAAGTAACACACTACATGAGGAGCTTGAAGCACGTGTTGGAGAAAAAATATATGTGGAGGGAATCATTGCTCGCGAACCGGAGGTTCGCGAGTCGTCTACACATCTCTACGTACGACTCGAAGAAACTGACGAACTTATTTTGGTGAGTGCGGACCGATTTCAGCCGTTTGCGTACGGGGAACGAATTGCAATCGAGGGTGTTCTCAAGAAGCCAGAAGCGTTTGAAACTGAATACGGAAGAACATTTGATTACCCAGGGTATCTGCGAGCGAAAGGTGTGTCATATATGATTTCCTACGGAAAGGTGGAAGTCACGGAAAGTGGACAAGGGAATTCTTTTCTTGCTGCGCTCTTTAAAGGAAAACAACGTTTCACAGAAGCAATCGAAGCGGCAATTCCAGAACCCGAGTCGGGACTGGGACTCGGGCTTCTTCTTGGTGCGAAACGTGCACTGGGAGAAGATTTAGAAAATGCCTTTAGGCGTGTGGGGATTATTCATATTGTCGTACTGTCGGGGTATAACATCATGCTTGTCGCGGAGGCGATCATGCGCCTCCTTTCGTCTTTCTTTCGTCCGAGGATGCGGATGCTCATTGGCATAATCGCCATCATATGTTTTGCGATTCTCGTCGGACTTTCCGCGACCGTCGTACGCGCAACGATTATGGCTGCGCTCGTTCTTGTTGCGCGCACGACGGGGCGTCAATATGCGGTCATGCGTGCACTCATGATTACGGGGCTTTGTATGCTCCTCATCAATCCATACCTTCTTGCGTTTGATCCAGGATTTCAACTCTCGTTTCTCGCAACGATGGGACTCATTCTCGTGTCTCCAATTATTGAAGCGAGACTTATTACAGTTCCGACACGATTTCAAATACGTGAGTTTTTAACAGCAACACTTTCTACACAAATTTTTCTCCTGCCATTTCTCACGTACCTCATCGGTACGTTCTCAGTGGTTTCCGTCCTCGTGAATGTGCTCGTACTGCCGGTCGTACCGGTCGCCATGTTCCTCGCTTTCATGACCGGGATTATTTCCGTGCTCATTCCAGCACTGGGAGTTATTGTGGCACTTCCCGCGTCCGCATTCTTGGGCTACATTATTTTTCTTGCAGAACAATTTTCGCGACTTCCGTTTGCATCATTTTCAGTTCCGCAATTTTCTTTTTTGATTGTGGTGCTTTCCTATGTTGCGATTGCATTTGGGATTTTCTATCTCACACAAAAAAAGAAAGACGAATCAATGGCCTCTCAAAATGCTTCCCCCGGATCGTTTGACGATTGGACAATTATTGATGAGAACGAAACCCTGAAAAGCGAACAAGTTCCTTCTGCGAGTGCTTCAGGGTCTTTCCCATTTCGCTAAGGTATTACATTGGCGCAGCGGTGCATGTTTCAAAAAAGGCCTGCGTGAACGCAGGCCTTTTTTGAATGCATACCTTTATCCAATCGCGTCAAATCGTTTTTCTGCAACGCTCCAGTTTGTGTTCTTGAGAAACGCTTCAATGTAATTTTTCTTTTCTGCAGGAACGTAGTCAACCATGAACGCGTGTTCCCACATATCCATCGCGAGAATAATCGGAAGACTTCCGAGCTGTCCAATTTCGTGATCGCTGACCCACGACACGTGTGGTGTGTTGCCCACAGGATCATGGTAGAGAATTGTCCAACCAATGCCGCGACTCATGCCAACTTGCGTGAGGTGTGCGATGAACGCATCTGTCGATCCATATTTTTCGGTCAGCGCCTTTCCTACGTTTGAATCGGCGTTAAGGACTGATGCACCACCTTCAAATTGTTTGAAGTAGTACTCATGCATGCGCATGCCGTTAAATTCAAACCCGAGACGACGGCGAGTCTCCATGATTGCGAATGCGAATTTTTCTTTGTCGGCTGCTTCAAGATCTTGAATCTGCTCACGAAGTACGTTTACATGCTTTACGTATCCTTCGTAGAGTGCAATGTGTACTTTAATTTGTTTTTCAGAAAGTCCATCAAGTGTGGGGAGGTCAAACGTTTGCGGTGAGTAGGTGTGCATACTAAAAGAAAGCTAAAGAATAATGTTGGAAGCTATTATACCATTTTCCCCTTCATGAGCGATTCCGCGCGCGCTGGGAGCATACAATAGAGTCATGCCTGCTCGCTCTCTTAAAGTCGCATTCCTTCTCGTACTTACCATTCTCATTATTGGAATTTTTTGGAGTTATGAACGAGCAGATAGCGGTGGCCTCTTAAAAGTTGTCTTTCTCGATGTGGGGCAAGGTGACGCAATCTTTATTGAATCGCCGAGCGGTAGACAAATCCTCATCGACGGCGGGGGAACTGAAGTGGTGCAGCGGCAACTCAGGAAACACCTTGGCTTTTTTGATCGTGATCTCGATATGGTCGTGGCGACACATCCTGACCAGGATCACATTGGTGGACTGGTTTCAGTATTAAAGCGATATCGCGTGCAGTCGATTCTTCTCACTGAAAATAAAAATGATACACCTGTGGCCGATATGTTTCTCAAGGGAGTTCAGGGAGAGGGAGCAACCATTCATTATGCGCGTGCTGGGCAAGTGTATGACTTGGGGGTAGGCGAGCGAGGAAGCACGACACTCCGCATTCTTTTTCCAGATTATGATCCGACTGAACTTGAAAGCAATACGTCATCTATTATTGCCAAACTTACGTACGGCTCAATCGACTTCATGCTCACGGGAGACTCTCCGATTGCGATAGAAGAATACTTAGTCGAACAAGGTATTCCGCTTCAAAGTGAGGTGTTGAAGGCTGGACATCATGGGTCTCGCACCTCATCGTCTGCAGAATTTGTAGCTGCTGTCGCGCCACAGTTCGCGGTGATTTCTTCTGGGAAAGATAATCGGTATGGGCATCCACACAAGGAAGTAACAAAGGTACTTACCGATGCGGGAGTCGCAATAAAAAATACCGCCCTTTTGGGCAGCATTTCTTTTGAATCCGACGGAGTTACTTTTTGGGCCCGCTAACTCGAGATATCATACAAACTAAGCTTCAAAAGAACTTTTCGGAAAGCTTCAGATGCTAGGCGTCGAGGAGCGAAAAAAGAAGCCGTATTTCCTATACGGTGACTGTTTGAGCGACGAAGATAACAACGCAGATGAGGTTTTGTGAAGAGTTCTAGATGAGGTTTGCTTTCTTCAAGGTCGCATAAGCCCCATTCTTTGCAATAGTTCGAAGTGCTTTTGCTGAAACCTTAACTACTACGGACTTTCCGATTTCAGTTACGAAGATCCGCTTCTTTTGGAGATTAGCCTGGCGGCGAACCTTTCCGCACGGATTAAACTGCGTCGCACGAGTGCGGTTTGAGTAACGTCCCCCTACCTGGGAGCCCTTGCCGGTTATTTCACAAATTCGAGCCATAATGCGCGACATCGTACCACATCACCTATTTTATGCAAAGGGGAGAGCAAGCGGTTAGCCCTCACTCGACTTATGGAAAACCATGGATGAGTAAGGTACTATGTGCAAATGGGAATTGAAATAGCCATCATCGTCGTCCTTATCCTCTCCATTGTGCTCCACGAGGTGTCCCATGGATATGCAGCAAATGCGCTGGGGGACCCGACGGCACGCCTCGCTGGTCGCTTAAGTCCGAACCCTATTCGACATATTGATCCCGTTGGATCGATACTTGTGCCAGCGCTCCTTTTCTTCTCTGGAACGGGACTTCTTTTTGGATGGGCAAAGCCAGTGCCGTATAATCCGTACAATCTGAGCAATCAACGGTGGGGGGATGCGATTGTCGCTGCGGCAGGCCCGCTGACGAATCTCCTCCTTGCACTTATTTTTGCACTTATTTTGCGGGGGGCTGGAGCACTCGATCTATCTCCCTCATTTCTCGAGCTTGCAAAATATATAGTGTACATAAATATTCTGCTTGCCCTTTTTAATTCAATCCCGATTCCTCCACTCGATGGATCGAAGGTTCTCGAGTCGATTCTTCCCTATAGTGCAAAACTTAAATACAAGGCGTTTGGGGATTTGATTAGCCGCTTTGGAATCATTGGGAGTTTTGTATTTGTGTATATTTTTATAAAAATCTTCTGGGGGCCGTTCAGTGTTCTGCTCGGATGGATTTTTGAGCTCTTTACGGGAATGCGTGCATTTTGACGTATTTCGAGAAAGATCTATGATGGTGGATAGATATGAACACCCGTCTCGAGGGGACTATTCGGGAAAAGGCCCTCAGAGACCATGGGAACCAGACCTTTTTCTGCTAGGGGATAGTAGAAGATTGATACCCCGACCCAGAAACCCCGGGCGCTACGCGCGCCCGGGGCATTCTATTTCACCCTTGCTTGCATATTCCGGCTAATATAGTAGAGTACACGCACTTGAAATATAGAAATAAATGGCAACAATCAATCAATTAGCACGAAAGAAGCGACGAAACCCGGTTACGAAGAGTAAGACGGGTGCTTTGCATTCCGGTTTTGATAAGATCAAGAACCGACCAAACTCATACAACTCACCTTTTAAGCGAGGTGTGTGTACGCGCGTGACCACGAAGACTCCTCGTAAGCCAAACTCTGCGATTCGAAAGATTGCGCGTGTGCGTCTCACGAACGGGTATGAAATTACTGCGTACGTACCGGGTATTGGCCACACGCTCCAGGAACACTCAGTTGTTCTAGTTCGTGGAGGACGTGTAAAGGACATTGGAGTTCAATACACCATCGTTCGTGGTAAGTACGACGCAACCGGCGTAAATAATCGTCTTAATGGACGATCACGCTATGGAGCGAAGCGACCAAAGGCAGGAAAGAAATAATTAATTAATAGTCTATATTCGCTAGAGATATCTCAGCGCTCCTACGAAAGTAGGGAGCAAGCATGCGAAGAATAAAATATACAATATGCGACGACCAATTAAACGACGACCAGCACTCAAAGGAGACGATAGATTTAATTCAGTAACGGTTTCACGCCTCGTAAACTATGTGATGGTTCGTGGACAGAAGGAAACTGCACGAAAGATCGTGTATGCAATGCTTGAGGAAATTAAGAATGCAAAGGAGGGTGGAGGTGATCCTGTAGAAATTTTGGAAACAGCAATCAGGAATGCCGGTCCCCAGATGGAAGTCCGATCACGACGTGTGGGTGGTGCTAACTATCAGGTGCCACGTGAAGTTCGCCAAGAGCGACGTCTTGCGCTTGCGTTCCGTTGGATCATTACTGCTGCGAGAGCACAGAAGGCGACTCCAATGTTCAAGGCACTCGCAAATGAAATTATGGCAGCTGCGCGTGAGGAAGGATCGGCAGTGAAGAAGAAGGAGGATACTCACCGAATGGCAGAAGCCAATCGCGCCTTCGCACACTTCGCTTGGTAGAAACCTAAAAATTCAGCGACTTACTTTGTCGCACTACGAAAAAAGACCCTCGCCGTATGTTAAATACGTCTCGGGTCTTTTTTCTTGTGCTTCGCGTAATCCATCTGAATTTCTAGGTTTCTCAATCCAAGTTGACCAACTATATAATTAATTGTATAGTCCTAAAGTAATTTGATCTTTGTAATCGGCATGTCGCCAGACCGCTCCTCAGGGAACACTGGGGTTGGAGAGAATAGTGAATAAAATATTTGAGGAGTTAGGTCTGTCGACAGAGGAACAAGATGAACTCGGAGAAGAGTGCCTTTCGCAACTCATGTTCAGGCTTTTAAGTCTCCTTTCTGAGCAGCAGTCGAGAGTCTTGAATGCGTATTTTGGCATGAATAGTCAACATCCTCAAACCTTGAGGGAGATTGCGAAAGCAATGAATCTTTCAAAGTCACGAGTTGGACAAATCAAACAAAAGGCCATCCGGATACTTCGTCATCCTTCGAGATTTAAGTTGGCATTGGAGGAAGTAAAGGATTCAAGGTGGAGTAATGAACCTAATCTACTCGTGCGTGAGCTTCGAAGGAGTTTGCTAGAGCTTGAGGCTAAGTTGGTCGATTCTAATAATCGCTTACAAAAAGCGGAACAAAGAATTGACAGGCTTGAGAGACATCTAAAGCGGCCGGATGTACATCCCTTGTCAGATCAGCCGTTTGAAGACTTATTCACCGTTCGAACGGCGACTTGCCTGAAGTGTGACGACATCTTGACGATCGGGGATATTTTGAAGCGAAATGAAAGTCAATTGCTCAGCGTTCCGAATTTAGGGCGTATGGCAGGTGCCGAAATCAAAGCGGTCCTCGCAGAGCGGGGACTTTCTCTCAAAGCAACTTAATAAGTCTCTGAACTCTTCAGTACTCGAACCCGTCGTAAGTGTATGCTTGCGACGGGTTTTCTTTTTAATAATGTACCGTGATAGGGTATGTAGATGCAATTTATTCTCCATAACTATAGGCGATGTCCGTTTTGTATTCGTACCCGAATTCTTCTCTATCTGAAAAGAATCGAATATGACATTGTCGAGGAGCCGCTTCGGGAGTGGACTCCGTGGATGAAAGAGTGGGCGTTTAGAACGGGCGAACGTACGCGTGTGCCCGTGCTTCGTTATGTGCTTGAAGAAGGAGTAGAGAAAGTGATGCCTGAATCAAATGAGATGAATCTTTTCATTGATAATTCAGATGGTGATCCAAAGTTTACACCGGGAATAGATAGTCCAGGTTATTCTGAAATGCTTGAGTGGTGGAATTGGTGCGACAAAAAACTGAAACCAATGATTGATCTCTATAAATATGGAGTGAATTTACAATTTGATCCTTTAATTCATCCGCTTCATACTGAAGAATTGCAAAAACTCATACAAGTACTTGAAAATCACCTGCAGTCCAGAAAGTTTTTAATTGAAGAGCGACTTACTCTTGCTGATATTGCAATCATTCCGTTTATTCGCCAGATCATGCGCACACGCGAAGGTGAGTTTGATTTTACCCCGTACCCTAAAGTGCTTGCATGGGCAAATCAGATTCTTCAAACTGACTGGTTTCAAAACGAAATAATGAAAAAGCAACCAAAATAACATGGGAAAGAAAACGGGTAGAGCGGGAGGAAAATTCGGGGGTGGGCACACTACGGTGATTCCTGCGGCTGGCATTATTGCTGATATTGCTCATCAGTGTGCTTCGGTCACAAAGATTTCTCCAGGGTTTATTAAGGGTGGTCTTTCTTCAGTGAAGGGTATTAAACGACTCAAAATAACTGATGATGGAGGAAGTATTCTCCTTTCTGTGCGCGACAATATCTCGCATCAAGAATTACGTATCTATACGACTGACATACAAGCGACTCGCAGTTGCATCGCAGAGGGTGCCCTCAAGGCCGGGTTTAAGATTTCCAACTAAGTTTGACCAACTTCTTAAAGGTTGTACAGTACAGGTTGGTGTCTCGAGATTGGATGTTCGAGATGAGTACAACATGCGAAAGAAGGGGATGAGATGGCTATAAAAGTTGTAGCAGAAAAAGCTGTTGCAGTTTTGGAATTTAAGCCAAACCAGTTTCAAACGAGGCTCGATCGACTTGCCACTCGTTTTTCTGGAGTTCTGGCAGACCTGCGTGTGCGAATGGTTCAGCAGGTCGGTGAGTGGACCTGGGAGCTCTTCGGACAGAAGACTAAGCGGGTGGTGGCTCGGATCAGCGTGGCACCAAACCAAGTTGTCGCATATGTGCGAAGGGGACGTTTCCGTCTTCGGAAAGCACTTCAAGCACTAATTGCCGAGTTTTTTCAGGTGGCAGAATTTAAGCCACTCTAAATCTCAACCTATAGAGGAAAGCCAGCGGCAACGCTGGCTTTTTACATGCTTTTAGGAGTTGGCCGTCTTCCAAGTTTGCGAGCGAATTTGTATACCAGTGCCAGTATGAGAATAAGGAGGCCAAGTTCAAGAAGCGCAGGATGCGCGAGGATATGTGAGAGGAGCCAAAGAATTACAGTGTATGCGGTGTAGAGGAGTGTCCGCCCTGCTTCTACGACTTGTGTAAAGAAGCTTTTCTCCGAATCCATGGACGAGCGCGTGATGGTTGCAGTACCCGTACTCGTATTTCCCTCCGACGTAGATTGTTTGCCAAAGTATTCATCCATTTCATCTTGGCGCGTTTCGCGGTATGCATCGAGAGAAGTCTTTGACTTGATGATGCGGTCGGTAGCGCGTGAAAACACGGTATGTGTCTTACCTTCACGTAAGTACTGCTCAAGCCCATCTTCAGTTGCAAGAGTTACAGCAGCCGATTGCCCTGACTCATTACTCTCAGTATTTCTGTCAGTTGCTTTCTCTTCTACTTTTTCTTCAGGTATAGGATTTCCCACAAGTGGATTTGTACCTCGATTTTTTTCATCCTCGTCAGTGATGGTGTCATTGTCGTCATCGGTATCAGATTCATTTCCAGTGCCGTCTTTGTCAGTGTCGTAATCAATGCGGAGTGTGTCTTCTGCAATGGTACTTTCTATTTCTCCCGAATTTTCTTCCGCACCGACGACATGGAGCTTTACGTCAGTAAGCGTTGCGGTAATTTTGTGCTCACCAAAGGTTGGTGTCCAATCCACCCAACCTTCCACAATACGTCCGGGAAGCGCACTCACAACCCTGGTGCCAATCGTCGCGTCGTTATCGGTAAATCGAATAGTGCCACTTATGTCATGGTCGGTGTTGTTTCGGAGTGCCACATACATACGTGTTGGAACTTCCGCAAAAACAGTTGGGCTCGAGTACCAGAGTCCCTGCACGAGTCCCGCATTAAGTTCGTTCCCGAGGACAATTCCGGGGAAGAGGAGTATAAACGCACAGATATATAGAATCCGCTGCATACCCTATAGTATACGTCAGCCTAAAGCTTTTGTTTTTGTCCGAAACTTCCTATACTAGTGCATCACTATGAAATTTCTTCCGTACTGTGAGGAGTGTGGCGAACTGCGAGTCCCACATCGATTTCTTCGGCTCTCAGATCACCTAGTGACGAATGTGTTTGAAGGCGGTCCTTGGGGACGGGAATTCAAAGCACTTCATGGATTTGTAGACACACGCGTGACAAACTTCTTCACTCCAAAGCGAGTCAAAGCACTCGCTCTTTTTACGAGGCGTCTAGGGATCGGTTCCTATTCATTCGCACCTACAAAAACAGACGACACACGCACACTCGCATTATACGAAGGTGCAGAAAAAACTGGAGTAACACTTCTCACATTCAAGCTTTTTGGCACCACGCTCTGCTTCGTTGCAGAAAAGGTCTTTCCAGATGGAAAGAAGGAAGAATTAGTTTTCAATCTCATTCCACGACCCAAGAACTTCGAATCGCCATCGCTCGAATGGATGGGGGATAAGGCACTTCTTAAGGAAAGGCTCATGCATGCTGGACTGCCGTGTGCAGAAGGCGGAGTAGCAAGTACTGAAGCAGAGGCACTCATGCTTTTTAGGAAGATTGGTCGGCCAGTAATTACGAAGCCTCATATCGGTAGCCGCGGCCGTCATACGACGCTTGATGTCCGGACTGAAGAAGAGTTGATGCGAGCGTACCGTATTGCGACTCAAATTACGGATGGAGTTGTGGTTGAGGCCTACCTTAAAGGTACAGTCCACCGAGTGACGCTCGTTGGCGGAAAGCCGGCAGCTGTGGCGAGGCGTGAATACCCGCATGTGATCGGAGATGGGATGCATTCAGTTGGTGAACTTATCGCAGAGGAGAATGCAAAACCACATCGAAATGGTACACATTTCAGACACATTGATACCGAGCACCGCATTCATGCTTCCCTTAAGAAACAAAACCTCACACTCGCCTCAATTCCTGAAGTGGGGGAAATGGTGATCCTTAATGATAAAAATAGCCGTCTCCATGGAACCCTTACTGAAGATGTAACTGATACGGTGCACGAAGAAAATCTTGCACTTTTCACGAAGCTCGGAGACCTTCTTGGGGATCCTATCGTTGGGGTTGATTTTATGATTACGGACATGAGTCGTTCCTGGAAAGAGCAACCGGACGCCGGGTTTATCGAATGCAACTCAATGCCGTTTATTGATGTACACCATCAGGTCGTAAGTGGCCGGCCTATCAACGTGGCGGCACTCCTCTGGAATGAGGTATTTAAAACTCCTGAGTCTATTTGACGAAGGTAATGAGAAGAGTACACTACGAACAAAGCTCTTCATCAAAATAGGAAACTACCATGGAAAAGTCCAAGTATATTTCAAAGGTTAACGGTCACGCTCTCGTTCTTGGCGGCTCTGGTGGAATCGGAGCAGAAATTTCGCTCGCATTTGCTGCAAATGGAGTAAAAGCTATTTCATTCACCTATAACCGTAACAAAAAAGCAGCGGACGCTCTCGCTAAAGAGCTCAAAAAAAATGGGGTGAAAAAGGTCTATTACGACGCTCTAAATCAATCAGACGATGTTGCTGTCGCCCAGTTCCTCGAGGCTGCGGTTGTGGCAAACGGTTCAGAGATCGAAATTGCCGTAAATGCAGTGGGTGTTTCACCGAATAAGCCACTTGAGAAACAGCGACTCGAAACCACGGGAGAGGGAACGGACAACATCGGCTGGCGCGAGGTGTTTGAGACTAATGTGTTTGGTTGTTTTGTCTCTACGCGGGCAATCGCCGAGCGCATGAAGGCCAAAAAAATTAAGGGGGCAATAACTCTGATCACGTCAACGAACGGTATCAATAGCCATTCCCAAATTTCTGTGCATTACGATGCTTCGAAGGCCGCACAGTCACACATGATGCGCGTGCTTGCTGAGCACTATGGAAGAAAGTATGAGATTCGTATCAATGGGATTGCTCCAGGGTGGATTGATACTGACATGAATAAGTCGCTACCAGTTTCCGAACGCAAAAAGGAAATGAAAAAAATCTGGAGTGGCCGTTTCGCTTTTCCCCATGAGGTCGCAGCCTTTGTGGTATTTATCTCCGGAACTGGAGGGAGTTACACATACGGTCAAGACATTATGGTTGATGGAGGATATCGATAGGCATTAAGAGCGCATAACAGCGCTCTTTCTTTTATATTGCCGAACCTATTTAAATACCGTATAGTATGCGCACTTAGGTGAGAGGTGACCAAATGTCACCTCGCAAGACCTTGTTAGATATTTCTTGAGTTTACGAAAGAAAATATCATCAAGGTGTACTGAACCTGTAAGGTTTGGGCCTTTTTATTTTCTTTTGAAGATCGCGGAGGCGCTCCTAAAAAGAGAGGTATTAATTCATAATTTAGAACAAAAACATCATGGCACGAGCATTTCCATTACATAAACTCCGCAATTTCGGTATTGTGGCGCACGTTGACGCGGGTAAGACGACGACGTCTGAACGCGTACTTTTCTATACGGGAATGTCGCACAAAATCGGAGAAGTGCATGATGGTTCTACGGTGACTGACTGGATGGAGCAGGAGCGTGAGCGTGGTATCACGATTACCGCAGCTGCGATTTCTTGTAACTGGACACCGTCTCTTATTGCTGACCGAGTTGACCCTGAACTCAAATACAGTTTCAATATTATTGATACACCCGGGCACATCGATTTTACCGCTGAGGTTAAGCGCTCTATGCGTGTGCTCGACGGCGCGATTGTCGTGTTCGATGGTGTCGCCGGAGTGGAGCCGCAATCAGAAACAAACTGGCGCTACGCTGACGAAGCAGGAGTTCCCCGAATTTGTTTCATTAACAAGATGGACCGAGTGGGAGCTGACTTCGAGCGTTCATACGACAGTATTTTGAAGCGTCTTTCAAAGAAAGCCGTTCGCTACCAAATTCCATGGGGAAGTGAAGAGAACCTCAAGGGAGTCATCGACCTTCTCAAGATGAAGGCCTACACCTTTGAAGGAGAAATGGGAATGAAAGTTGTTGAAACGGAAATTCCTGCTGAACTCCAGGCCGACGCTGAAAAATACCACGCTGAACTCATTGAGCGGATTGTTGAAAATGACGATGCACAGATGAGTGCGTACCTAGAGGGAGTAATCCCATCATACGAAGAACTCCAGGCAACGCTCCGAAAGGCAGTAATTGGAAATAAGATTTTCCCGGTTATGACTGGATCTGCGCTCAAGAATATGGGTGTACAGCTGATTCTCGACGCCGTGGTGAATTACCTCCCATCTCCTATTGACCTCCCGGCGGTAAAAGGAATTAATCCAAACACCGACGCAGAGGAGACGAGGGAGCCTTCTGACGAAGCGCCGTTCTGTGCGCTTGCGTTCAAGCTCCAGACTGACCCATTTGTGGGCCAGCTCACCTTCTTCCGTGTGTATTCAGGAACGGTAAAGGCGGGAAGTTATCTCTACAACTCAACGACCGGAGAGAAACAGCGTCTCGGACGCATCGTCCGCCTCATGGCAGATAAGCGAACCGAAATTGAAGAAGTGTATGCAGGGGAAATTGCTGCAGGAGTAGGACTTAAGGATGTAAAGACATCTCACACGCTTTCTGACGAAGAACACCCACTCATTCTTGAAAAGATTATTTTCCCTGAGCCTGTGGTTGCAATGCGTATTGAGCCAAAGACGAAGAACGACCAAGAAAAAATGGGTATGGCAATGAAGAAGCTTTCTGATGAAGATCCAACCTTTAAAGTTTCAACGGATGAGGAGACACTGGAGACGATTATTGCAGGTATGGGTGAGCTTCACCTTGAAATTCTTGTCGATCGTATGAAGCGAGAGTTCGGTGTTGAGGCAAACGTGGGTAAGCCACAAGTTGCGTACCGCGAAACAATTCAGCGTCCAGCAGAAGCAGAATACAAATACATAAAGCAGTCTGGAGGTCGCGGTCAGTACGGACACGTGAAAATTCGTATTAAGCCAATGGAACCGCTCGTAGAAGGAGAGAAAGAGAAAAAGAATGTTACTCGCGAAGATCACTATGAATTCGTAAATGCGATTAAGGGAGGAGTCATTCCTAACGAATTCATTCCTGCGGTTATGAAGGGATGTAAAGAGGCGATGGCGCGTGGGTTCGTTGCAGGATACAAGATGGAAGATATCTCTGTCGAACTCTTCGATGGTAGTTTCCACGAAGTAGACTCAAGCGAAATCGCGTTCAAGCTCGCCGCTATAAATGCATTCAAGGAAGCTGCACAGAAGGCTGGTGCCGTACTTCTTGAGCCAGTTATGAAAGTGGAAGTCACGACCCCTGAAAAGTTCATGGGGGATGTGAACGGAAACATCAGTTCTAAGCGAGGTCTTGTTGAAGGAATGGATGACCGCGATATGGTTAAGGTGATTCACGCGAAGGTTCCACTCTCTGAGATGTTCGGATACACAACGATCCTTCGCTCAATGACAGAAGGACGTGCCAACATGACGATGGAATTCGATCACTACGAAGTCGTACCACCAAACGTCGCAATCGAAATCAAGAAGGCCCGCGGAGTAAAAGATATCGAGGTAGAATAAAAGAAAAGAGCACCGCAAGGTGCTCTTTTCTTTTATTACCTCTCATCTGTTACTCCGCGGGCCGAAGGCGAGGGGTGAGGAATGGGATGGGACCCATTCCTCAAGAGGTTGTCGACAAAATAATCCCACGTCAGCGGTTTTATTTTGTCATACAACCTGAACAGCGTCTGTAAGACGGGAAGGATGTTCAGGACGAAGCATAAAAAACACCCATCGAAGGTGCTTTTTTGTTTACTCCCCATTAACCTCAGGAGCTTCCTTCACCGCCTCCAAAACCCTCTCATGACAAAACCCATTTGAGAAGATCATTCCGTGCGCAATACGATGATCCGGTGAGCCATATACAAGTGGTTTTCCGCCGCAGTCAGTAACTTTGCCGCCGGCTTCTTTCAAAATAATTTCCGGAGCGCAGACATCCCATTCCCCGAGCGTGCCTCTGGAAAAAAAGAAGTCGCCTTTGTTTTCTGCAATTACTCCCGCTTTTACCCCAATGCTTCCCCGAGGTACTTTTAGTGCCTGGGTTTTTTCTCTAACCACCTCCATGTACGGGGCAAAGTTGTTTGCACTGCAAAGAAAACGGAGCTGTTCGCCGTGTGCGTCCACCATGAGCTCGAGCGTGACGCCGTTTCGTACCATGTATGCTCCTCTCCCTTCCTCGGCGTAGTACATAGTGTGAGTGACAGGGACGTAGACCACTCCAAGTATTGGTCTCCCGTTTTCAATGAGCCCAATCATGACGGAGAAATCTCCGGTTTTCTGTAAAAAATCTTTAGTGCCATCGAGTGGATCGATAATCCAGAGTTGGTCTGGGTAGGGAAGCGCGATTCCTTCTGCTTCTTCCGAGAGTATTGGAATGCCAGTTGTATTGAGATACTTAAGAATGGTGTCATGGGCAGTTTTGTCCGCAACCGTAACTGGTGTACCATCCACTTTTGATTCAAAGTCAGTAGTTGCATACAGTGTTAAAACAGCGTCACCGGCTTCCTTGGCGGCTTTTTGGGCCGTTTTGAGTAGTGGATTCATAGGCTCAGTATATAGACAATTTGCAGTGAATCCAATTATTCGCTTTCGTAATTATTTATTTGTATACTCTCTACAGATTAGTTAAGGAGAGACAATCATGAATAATGCTGAAACACGCACGTTCAGACTTCTCCAAGCTTTGAAGGAGAAAGGATGGACTGTTGATTTCCTTCAGGCACTCGCTCATCAACCATTGTCACCAGGTTTTTCTGATGTACAAGTCGGAAAAGTTCTGTATGTCTCTACCAAAGAAAAAACACTAAATTTCAATCTCCAAGTCAAGGTGAATCGGCCACTTAACCGTAAGGCTCGTCGGATCATCCAAAAGCTGGGCATATTTGAACTTCAAAGTGTATGTACTTTTGTTCCGATGCCGGAAGGTTTTATTTTGTTTTGGTCTTGTCAGGAGCCACTTCTTTTTCGGGATAGTACGTCGTTGGAAAATTTCGTAACGAAAATTGAAGCCCGCTTTGAATTTGGCCAAGAGATGTTGCTACCAAGTCTCCATCTTCTTCGTGAGTGTTATGTGAAAGATCCTCAGTTCAGAGCACTTCACCCTCTAAGCCTGTATGCATTTGCTGTTCACATTGACGAAGAAGTAGTTTTACACTAAAAAGCCGCGTTCGCGCGGCTTTTTTTAGTAATCCCCTCTCGAGAAAAAATTGCGTCGCAAACTCTATATACTTACAGTAGGAATTACCGTAGCGTTCGTTTACATTAAGGAGACGGTCATGCTGCAAACTATCACGGTATTACGAGAAGTGCTGTGTGATTGGGCACAAGCTAATAACTGGAAGGTTGACACTATTGGGCTCAGAACATATGCGGATTTAAGAGAGCCGATACTGTCGGACTTACTAGGATATTGTTCTTTTAAATTCTTGCCAGCAGAGGATCAGCTCAGTGTTCATTTTTCGGTCAAAACACCTGAGTTCTCCATCCCAGAAAGACACTTTCTGGAAAAATACTGCAAAGAGGTTGCTTGCGCCAGGCAAGTAGAGCTATCCATCGGAGAGAAAAATAACTCACTTGAACTTTGGTGGTGGCCAAATTGGGAAAAGCATTTTGCCACACTTGTTGAGAACGATATTCAAAAAGAATTGAATGCGCAAGTGAATTTTGGCAGGTGGATTCTCGTACGCACACTTGCAGATCTTCGATTTTACAATTTACTTAAGGGCGAAGAAGCGGTAACTCACGCTTCGGCATTAGTCGAGTTTTCAGATTTTTGCCCAGTAAATTGAAAAATCAAAAAAGACCGCGCAGCATTAGCGCGGCTTTTGTTTTCATAAAAAAAGCGACCCGGATGGGTCGCTGTGCTAGGGAAACATGCTTGCGGGTTACTATACCGCTTGAAAACCGCCTGCAGTTGTAGTCTTCGCCTGATGCGCGAGGCCGGCGTTCGTGACTTCGTCCGCCTGTTGCATCTGCGGTTCCTTCGGCTGCATCCACTCAGTGTTCATAAGCGACTGCACACAGCGCCGGAACATCTTTGCCTTCCAGTACTGGGCGAGGGCAATCAGAACGTGCACGTGCACTGAGTCGACCGTTGCCGTGACAAGGTCGTTCGTTTCCGTCCGCATTCCGAACTGCTCGTGCACAAGTTCCGGAAACGCGTACTTGATGATCTCGGGCTTGATGTGTCCGAGTTCGTTGCGCAAAAGGGCTTGCACCTTTTCGGGTGTGATGCCCTTGGCGTATGCTTCCTGTCGTGTCATTTCGCGCTTCGGGTTTGCGATCAGGTGGCGACAGCCGGCCTTGAACTCCGCCGGCACATCGGCGAAACAGGACGTCTTGGAGTCCACCAGGACGATTTGTTCGCCGCTGATCATGCCGATCACGAGCTCGAACTTTGGTGCTGTTTCCATCAATAACTCCTTGGTTTGAATGTACTTAGAACCTGCCGCTGTGGCAGGAGGGAAGGCTATAATACCTCATAATTTTGAATTGTCAATGCCATTCTAATTCTGTATTGCAAAATCCCTAGGCTTCTTGTACTATTGCGGGCACCGCATCGCGCTTTATCTGTGATTTTATACAGATATTCGTGATCGAGAGTTTTTGCTCTTTATATGCAGCGTGTACTAAGTGGTAAGGCAATGTTCTCGCGCCCTTTCCTCTCAGTGCTCGCAGACTCTTTTTATACAAAAAGGGTCGCAGTGCGGAATTATTATCTAAATTAATTAGTATTTACGTACTATGGCAGATTTCGATCGATCAAAGCCGCACGTGAACGTAGGAACCATTGGTCACGTTGACCACGGCAAGACTACGCTTACTGCTGCGATCCTCAACGTTCTCAACGCAAAGGGGGGCGGTTACGGAGCAAGTGTTAAAGGTGTTGATGATATTGACAAGGCACCTGAAGAAAAGGCACGAGGTATTACAATTTCTCTCTCTCACTCAGAGTACGAGACCCCAAATCGTCACTACGCGCACATTGACGCGCCGGGACACGCCGACTACATCAAGAACATGATCACCGGTGCCGCTCAAATGGACGGTGCTGTGCTCGTAGTTGCTGCAACAGACGGAGCGATGCCACAAACTCGTGAGCACGTTCTTCTTGCAAAGCAAGTTGGAGTTCCAAAGATCATTGTGTTCCTCAACAAGGTAGACATGGTTGATGATGAAGAAATGATCATGCTCGTTGAAGAAGAGCTACGAGAGCTCCTCGACAAGCACGGATACGACGGAAAGAATGCCCCAATCATTAAGGGTTCAGGACTCAAGGGTCTTGAAAATCCAGCACCAGGAAACGAGTGGTCAGACAAGATCCTCGAGCTCGTTGATGCGATGGATTCGTACTTCCCAATGCCAGTTCGAGAACTCGACAAGCCATTCCTTATGCCAATTGAAGACATTTTCTCAATTGAAGGACGCGGTACGGTTGTTACCGGACGTGTTGAACGAGGAAAGGTAAAGGTTGGTGAAGAAGTTGAAATCGTTGGTATCAAGGATACGGTAAAGACTACTGTTACGGGAGTTGAAATGTTCAACAAGTCACTTGATCAGGCGCAGGCTGGAGACAACGCAGGTATTCTCCTCCGCGGTACTGCTAAGGATGATGTTCACCGAGGACAGGTGCTTTCAGCGAAGGGTTCTGTAAAGCCACACACTGAATTTGAGGCAGAGGTATACGTACTCTCAAAGGATGAAGGAGGGCGTCACACACCATTCTTCACCGGATACAAGCCACAGTTCTATATTCGTACAACTGACGTTACGGGAGACGTAACGCTTGCTGAGGGAGTAGAAATGGTTATGCCAGGAGATACAGCGAAATTTAAGGTCAAGCTCGTTGCGCCAGTCGCGCTCGAAGAGCAGCAGAACTTTGCGATTCGAGAAGGAGGTCGCACCGTTGGAGCTGGAGTTGTAACGAAGATTGTTGCGTAAGCTTCGTGGCTTACCAGCATCGCTAAGAAAAAGTACTATGACAACGAAAACAACAGCTGAACCAAAGAAGCGGAAAAAGGAAGCCGCAAGTGAGGAGATTCAAAAACTTCGCATTCGTGTGCGCGCATACGAACACAAGATCCTCGATGCGTCCGTAAAGCAGATCATTGATACTGCAATGCGATTTGATGCAAAGGTGATTGGCCCCATTCCACTTCCGACTGAGATTAAAAAATATACGGTGAACCGTGCTGCGTTCGTGCACAAGGATGCGCGAGAGCAATTTGAAATGCGAATGCATAAGCGAGTCATCGATATTATGAATCCAGGCGCAAAAGTGATTGAGGCGCTGACGAATCTTTCACTGCCATCTGGCGTCAATATTGACGTAAAGATGATGTAGTAATTCGCCGAAATCGCGATCTGCTTTGTCAGGGCTGCGATAATTTGAAACTCGTCGTATGTTGAAATACGCCTTGTCTCAAATTTCTTGCCTTCCGCGCATATCATCGATTTCGAAAAATTACTTTTAAGTAGTTGTCATATCTCACAAAACCCCGCGGCCGTGAGGCCGCGGGGTTTTGTGTTTGACTCAGCTTTGTTTGCTACAGTGTTAAACACAGGCAGTGTATTGCTCATAAGATATAAGAGGCGTATATTTCTGCTGTAGTTCTTTCTGGAAACCTTGTGAAGGGGCATCTCAAAATGCATGCGACAGTAGCAATACCGAATTCTGGTGCAACCCCTGAAGAAGCCGTTATCATCGACATGGGGCAGCATCCACAGGTCATGTGGAAAATCACCAAGCATGGAATGTACGTGCAGCGGGGCTTCGACGATGACGCCACGTACTTCCTGGTAAAAGAAACAGGCGAAGAAGAGGAGATTAGTTCGAGCAAATACGAACAAGCCATCGTAGGCTGGGCACCGTACGTCTCGCAGGTACTGGGACCGAACACCATTGAAATCATAAAAAATGGTGTCCAAAAAGTACTTCGCATTAGTTTTTTCTTCAACGAATGCCGTGCAGGTCCGAAAGGAATTCATGTTCGGACAGGAGATCGTTTCTCACTCATTCTTGTGGAGTAGGACAGAAGCAGAAAAGCGCAGGCACGCCTGCGCTTTTTACGTTGCGCAAAAATCTGTAATGATATAGCGTACACGTAGAGAAGTTTCCTTTAGAACACCTAACGTGAAGGATGCACATGAGCGGAGAAACGGTTATTCGCACGGAAACATTTTGGGAGCAGCTTGCAAAAGCGGCAACTGGCACGATACTTCCAGTGTTTGAAGGGGAAGCGAAAGCCTTCCGAATCGACCGAAAGGGAAGATTGTACCTCTTCATGGAGACAGGAGAGGTATTTCGTCTCGATGATTACTGCATCCTGCAATCGTACGGGATGCATGCAGATTGTGCTGGGTGGTTTGTAGATCATCTGGATAATTTGTGCATCATTCGTAACGGTCAAGTTTTCTGCGTGTGGGAGAATGGGCATGAAGCATTTCTGCGTAATCTCACCCCGAACATGTGGGTCGCTGATGCAGTGCGGCCGTATACGTCTACAAAAGCTGGCTTCCTATATCAAGAGGACGACGTAAAATTTGAAATCCCATGCCCCTCCGTTGATTTGTATCTCGCGTGCGACCTGGGGCTTATGTTTCGGAAAGGGAACACTTTTTCGTTCCTTGTTGTGAAGCCGGAGGAATTCAAATCAACAAAGTCTTAAAGGATGATGTACGAGGAAAGCGCAGGCACGCCTGCGCTTTTTTTATGATGAGTATGCATTATTTGGTATATTGATCGTATGGCGAAACGACAACTCAAAAAGACATTTCACAGCACTCCGACTATTGAAGGTGCGGGGGTATATCTCAAACGCTGTTTTGGACATCCCGAACTACCACAGTTTGATCCGTTTCTTATGTTCGATGATTTCTCGAATACGGAAGCTTCTGCATACGACGCGGGTTTCCCCACCCACCCACATCGCGGGATGGAAACGGTCACGTACATACTTGAGGGAGAGGTTGCGCACCGAGATAGTTTAGGGAATACAGGAAGTATTAAAAGCGGCGAAGTGCAGTGGATGACCGCGGGAAGCGGCATTCTCCACGAAGAAATGCCCATAGTGCATGAAGGCGGTGTCCGTGGTTTCCAGCTTTGGGTGAATTTACCGCAGGAGCATAAGATGATGCCGCCTCGGTACCAGGAAATTAAAGCCACTGAAATCCCGGTAGTTGAAAGCGGAGAAACGAAAATAAAAATAATCGCAGGGGAATACAACGGAGTGCACGGTCCTGTACAAGACCTTATGGTATCGCCGACGTACCTTGATGTAACCGTACCCGCACTCACACAATTTACCGCTCCAACACCTGAAGATCAGAATTTCTTTGTGTATGTTTTTGAAGGGCATCTTGCTTTTAGGGAAGAGCGCACCGAATCCTGGGTGGCTGCGGGCGACATTGGACTCCTTACGAAGGAAAAGGAATTTACCGCAATGGCGGGATCAAAAGGTGCCCGCTTTTTGCTCATTGGCGGCAAACCCCTAAACGAGCCTATAGCCTGGCACGGACCAATTGTTATGAATACTGACGAGGAAATTAGAACTGCTTTGGAAGAATTGCAGAACGGAACATTTATAAAACATTCCTAAGAAATAAAAAAACGGCTCAGTCCGGGAGAAAAACTTCTCTCCCAAACTACGCCGTCGGTGCGCCTTACTGCTCGGTTTCCTTCCGTTGCCGCCGGACTAGGACTCGTTCATCAGGGTGAAAATGGTCGCATCGTACGAATCGCATGTCACAACCGGTCCCTGCTTTGCACTTCGTTGGTGGAGGATGGGTTAGCTATCCTGATGGTTTAACGAAAAAACGCACGCATCCAGGTCTTTTGAAAACTGATCTTCCTTGTTTTTTTGTAAAGAATAGGTATACTCATGCGAGCTTTTTAAAGACCTATGTACGTTTCTGTCTTAGGGCGGATGCGGACCAATGGGCACAAAACCGTGACTTTTCAGTCTGCGAGCTTGTGCTCGTGACATGAAAAGTCACGGTTTTGTTTTGCACGGTCATACGAAAAGCCATTTATAAGTTAGTTTCGACACAATGAAGTTCATACTCGGAACAAAAGAGCGTATGACGCAGGTGTTCGGTGAAGACGGAGTGCTTCATCCAGCAACCATTTTGCGCGTTACTCCTGTCACCATCACGCAAGTGAAGGTACTCGGGAAGGACGGATACGCTGCAGTGCAGGTGGGGCAGGGAGCGCAGAAAGCGCACCGCACCACAAAGGCAGAGAAGGGTCACCTTGGCGCTTCATACAAAGAGGTTCGAGAGTTTCGACCTCGCGCTACACACAATGAATCAGTCGAAGGACTGGAGAAGGGTGCGACACTCGAGGCAGACGTATTTGCTCCCGGAGACATCATTACCGTTTCAGCAGTTTCGAAAGGTAAGGGATTCCAGGGTGTGGTAAAACGCTATAACTTCTTAGGAGGTCCGGCGAGCCATGGTATGAAGAACACACTTCGTACGCCAGGTTCTATTGGAGCAACAGGTCCACAGCGTGTTTTCAAAGGTACTCGTATGGCAGGACGTATGGGAAGTGATCGCGTCACCGTTAAAAATCTTAAGGTTTTGCAGGTTAACACAAAGGAGAATATGCTCCTCGTGTCCGGCGCAGTTCCTGGTCGAAAAGGTACCGTAGTAGAAGTTCGAAGCGTATAAGTATGGCTAAAAAATCAACAACTGGAACATTGGAAGCGTCTGTCTACTCACAGGCAGGGAAGGAGGTTTCAAAAGTCTCTCTTCCTGAAAGCGTATTTGGTGTTGCATGGAATAATGACCTCGTTCACGAAGTCACCGTTTCAATGCAATCAAATGCACGTGGTGGACTCGCGCACACGAAGTTCCGTGGAGAGGTACGAGGAGGAGGTAAGAAGCCATGGCAGCAAAAGGGTACGGGTCGTGCACGTCACGGTTCGTCACGTTCTCCTATTTGGTCAGGAGGAGGTGTTGCGCTCGGTCCCCGTAACGTAAAGGATTACGGAAAGAAGATTAACCGAAGCGTTCGCGCGAAAGCGCTTGCAGCGGTCTTGTCACAAAAGTTTGCTGATGGAGAGATTCTCTTCGTTGATGCACTCTCATTTGGTACGCCAAAGAGCAAAGACGCAAAGAGCATGCTCACTTCACTTGGTACTATCTCGGGGAAGGAAAGTCTCGCAACTAAGCGATCAAATGCTGCACTCATCGTTCTTTCTGGACGGGATGAGAATACAGAAAAGAGTTTCCGAAACTTTGGAAACGTCATGGTGTCACAGATTAAGGATGTGAACCCGGTTGAATTACTCACGTATAAGTACGTTGTAGTCGCAAAACCTGAGGAGGCAATTGAAACGCTCGTGAAGCGTGTAGCTGTCCGTAAGGCACGTAAGGTTGCAACGATTAAGAAGTAACATGGGATTATTTGGAAAAAAAGAGGCGAAAGCTCCCGTGGAAACGGAAGTGATAGCGCAAAAGAAGCAAACACCACAAAGGGCAACAGCACACTACACTGAAGGTGCAATTGTCCGCCCAAGGGTGACTGAAAAGTCTGCGCTCCTCATTGATAAGAACGTATACACGTTCGAGATCAAGAAAGGTGCCACAAAGTACGAAGTGCGCGATGCGGTGAAGTCACTTTTCAAGGTGACTCCAGTGAGTGTGCACATTGTGAATAGACCCGCACGAAAAAGTTTGTCTGCAACACGCGGTCGTCGTGTTACTCAGTCGGGATTACGAAAAGCGTACGTCTACCTCAAAGAGGGAGACCGTATTGATTTGGTTTAGATTATTATCAGTAAAGTAATTGAAGAGTGACAGTGAAAGAGAATATTTGGAATTTCTAATTCCTTACAGGAACTGTCCACTTATTGGATTTTTAAATAAAAAATCTCAATAAGTCTTGCGAAGTTCCAAGTATTCACTTCTCACGCTACGCTCATAAGAAATTTGGCATGAAAAAATTTAAACCAACATCAGCAGGGCGACGTGGCATGACAGTAATCTCGTATCGAGATGTACTCACAACTACAAAGAATGCCCCGCTCAAATCGCTCACGAAAGGGCGACGAAGTACGGGAGGAAGGAACAGTCAGGGTCGCACCACAAACCTCTATCAAGGAGGTGGAAATAAGCGAACCTATCGCGACGTCGATTTCACGATGAACAAGAAGAATGTAGTCGCACGCGTTGAATCCATTGAGTACGATCCGTTTCGCACGGGATTCATTGCACTCGTCTGCTATGCAGATGGTGAGCGACGCTACGTTCTTGCACCAGACGGCATGGTAAAAGGGGATGAGTTTATTGTCTCAGAAGCGGCAAAGCCGAAGATGGGAAACAGACTTACACTCGGAAACATTCCAGTTGGTACATTTGTCTCAAACATTGAGCTGAAGCCAGGAGCAGGTGGGCGCCTTGCACGTTCTGCAGGAAGCTATGCGGAAGTAGTTGCGCATGACGCAGGCTACACCCAGATCAAGATGCCATCGAGTGAAATTCGAAAGATTATTTCAACGGCATGGGCAACGATCGGTAAGGTATCAAACGATGAGCACCAGCTCGTTACGCTTGGTAAAGCGGGACGCGCACGTTATCTAGGTCTCCGACCAAAGACACGTGGAAGCGCTAAAAACGCTGTTGATCACCCACACGGAGGAGGTGAAGGACGCGCACCGCGTGGACACAGACGAGCTCGAACGAAACAAGGTCGGCCAACAGGAAAAGGACAGAAGACACGAAGTCCAAAGAAATACTCGAACGTATTCATCGTTTCTCGCCGCAAGGTTGGAAAGCGAGGATAGTCGGAGTGAAGGGACAGAAAAAAGCCCGCGCATGCGCGGGCTTTTTTGTGCAGCAGCTAGAAAGAATGAAGCATTCGGCACCACATGTGTTCAGCGAACACAAACTTCTGGGGCTTTCTCATTTCACCCCCACGGTAGATGGAGAGAGTCATACGAGCAAGTCCACAATGTTCAGATCGCACCCAGAGATACGAATCGTGATCCAACATGTACCCATTGAGAGGAGACATTTGAACCTGTCGAAATGTTACGTTCGACATGTAGAAACGCCACCTGTCTCGTGGCTCAAGATTTTCGGGTGATACTGAAGGTGCGTAAGAAACCATAAAACCGCATGGCATTTCCACTACCCTCAGCACAAAATTTTGCTCGTCGAGCAATTGTCGGATGTTACTCAACGCGCCTCCTCATGTACGTGAACGATCAAACCAAAATATAACGACGAATGGCGGATATGTCTAGGGTAGTTACGCACTAAAAAACCCGCGGTGTAGCCGCGGGTTTTGGAAAACTCAATCATCGCCTCATCATGATCGTCGACCAGATGTCGCAAGGAAATGTGTAGGCTGACGTGGCATCGCCCTTACTGAAAACATACAGAACGATGAAGTCGTTTTCCGTCACCCAGCTCCATTCGACAAGGGAAGAAGGATCAATAGCAGTGCCTGTTTCCATGTTTTCCTTCATGGCGCGGAATATCTCGAAAGGAATTCTCATGGAGACGTCGTATTCTCCCGAGATGATAATTTGAATGTGCGCCCCCTCTGGTTGTACAAACACTCGGCACCTCGGAGTCTCTTGCCCTTGAATCTGATTTGTCGTCATGACTACCTCCATACACTGATCAACACAGAATATAGCGATTTATGTATGAGTTGTCGAGTAAATCGTATGCCATTGAAGTATTTGAATTATTCCAGTATCCTGCCTCTAGTAGCACCTTTAGTTTCTACGGGGGGACAATATGCAAAAGGTAATCGCAGTACGAAATGGCCGGAGCGATATTCAACATCTTACTGGAGACGGTATAGAAGAAATGCGAGCTCTCGCGGTGAAATTGAAAAATTTGATCCCACCGGGCTCGCCTACGCTTATTGTCACATCCCCACTTTCTCGAGCGCTCGAGTCGGCGAGAATCTTGGGTGAAGTGCTTCGCCAGGATGTTGTGACTTGCGATGTTCTCCAATTCGCAGCCTACCGGTTTGGAAACCAACTGAAGGTCGCGATTGAGGCTCAGGCCAGGCTCTACGACATTGTAATTGTGGTAACTCATGGCGAGTCGCCTTCAGGGATTCTGAACGCTTTCAAGCGAGAGCGTGGGGGATCAGCAGTGCTGAGGCAAACGATTCCAGAAGGCACGGCACTCATAATGTCTCTGGACACTGGAATTTTTAACCCGATTCCGTAACGAAGAACGAGTAGACGCTTGTGTACTCAAAGGCTGACCCCCAGGTCAGCCTTTCCTTTTTCCCAATCTGTTGACAGATTCTCACGCTTCGCGTACTATAGCCCCGTTCCACAGACTCCTGCGGTTGCAGGTAATTCAAGGACATCTACCTCTGAATTAGTGCAACACGCACCTGGTGGGATTCTCTTCTAGCGCTGGCCGTTACCTGCTGCTAGACGAGGTTCTCACCTCGCGCTTACTAGCGATTTTCTCTATGTCACGATCACTTTACAAAGGACCCTATATTCATCCTAAGCTTCTTAAGAAAGTGGAAGGAAAAAAGCCTGCGGACACAGGTGTTATTAAGACGTGGTCCCGTGCTTCAGTTATTTCCCCAGAAATGGTTGGTTTTACTTTTGGTGTACATAACGGCAAGACCCACGTATCTGTGTTTGTGAGCGAAGAAATGGTAGGACATCGTCTCGGTGAATTCTCTCCAACAAAGAAATTCATTCGTCACGGAGGTAAGATGCAGAAAGAGCTAGAGGTCAAAAAGAAAGAATCAGAAATTGCTGCAGCTAAGGCAGCAAAGGTTGCTAGCCCTGCGAAATAACTTTTGAATTCCTATCATGAAAGCAATGCTTAAAAACTATCGTCAGTCACCTCGCAAGGTTCGCCTTATTGCTGATCTCGTGCGTGGCAAGAAGGTAGCGAAGGCACTTGAGACACTCAAGTTCGTAAATAAGCGTGCATCAGAGCCGTTTTCTAAACTTATCGAATCTGCAGTTGCAAATGCAAAGACCGCAGGTGTTTCTATCGATACACTCATCATCAAGTCAGTTACCGTAAACAAGGGCACCGTGATCAAACGATTTATGCCACGAGCACGTGGTACGGCAGCCCGAATCAACAAGCGAAATAGCCATATTCACGTCGAACTCGCGCAGAAATAATTTTATTTTGTAATACATCATGACACACGTCGTACATCCATATGCGCATCGCCTCGGCATCATCCGTGATTGGAAATCACGCTGGTTTGCGACGACTCCGAAACAGTATCGTGAGTACATGCGCACCGACATTGCCGTTCGAAAGTATCTTGCAACGAAGCTTCGTGGCATGCACATTGCTAACATTGAAATTGAGCGCAACGAGAAGATGTATCGTCTCATAATCAGTACATCGAGACCTGGTCTCATCATCGGACGTGGAGGGGACGGTGCGACAAAGCTCAAGAAGGAAGTTGATCTCATCCTCCGTACGCTGAAGCTCACAGAGAAGCCAGAAGTCAAAATTGATATTGAAGAAGTACGTTCGCCTGAATCAAGTGCAGCTATTATCGGCCAAATGGTCGTTGAAGGACTTGAGAAGCGTATGCCATTCCGTCGCGTCATGAAGCAAACGGCTGAAAAAGTGATGGCGAATCGAGATGTGAAGGGTATTCGAATCATTGCCTCCGGACGTCTTGGAGGTGCTGAAATGGCACGTCGTGAGGAGACTAAGCGAGGACGAATCCCGCTGCAGACACTTCGCGCAGACATTGACTTTGCACGTGAGAAAGCAATCCTCCCGTATGGCTCTATCGGTGTAAAGGTATGGATTTACCGAGGGGATATCTTTGCTGATCGTAAGGTGAATTCTGAAGAGAGTACTGTTCGTGCAGAGCGTCGTAATCGTGATCGAGCGCAGTAATTCTGAATTTTCATATGTTATTTCCTAAGAAAGTAAAACACCGAAAGTGGCAGACAGACAGACGACATCCTGATCGTCTTAATGCGCCAGAAACTCGTGGCATCACGGTGTCCTTTGGTGCGTTCGGTCTCAAGGCAACCACACAGTCTCGAGTGAAGAGCAATCAGATTGAAGCAGCGCGTCGCGTGATCTCTCGAACACTTGGAAAGACAGGAAAGGTATGGATTCGTATTTTCCCCGATAAGCCAGTCACGAAGAAACCTGCAGAAGTAGGTATGGGTAAAGGAAAGGGAGATCCAGATCACTTCATCTTCGATGTTCGCCCTGGCCGTGTTCTCTTTGAGATCGATGGAGTAACTGAAGCGGTTGCACGTGAGGCACTAAGGAAGGCAACGGCGAAACTTCCGCTTAAGGCAAAAGTCGTAACGCGTGAGCAAACTGGAGAATAAAGTATATGAATATGGAAGAACTTAAAAAAATGAATGATGCAGACTTGCAGAAGGAGCTCGCCGAAAAGCGAGACGCCCTTCGAAAGCTCACATTTGGTACTGCAGGAAGCGCAATGCGCGACGCTCATGCAAAGCGAAACACAAGAAATGCAATCGCGCGCATACTTACCGAGCAGAACCGCCGCGCGGGAGATGTGAAGAAGGAAACCAATAACGCATAGTTTCAATATGGCAACAGAAAACCTTACAACAAAGACAGAAGAAACCATCGCAAAGCGACGTGTGCTTCAGGGTGTCGTAGTGTCTACAAAGATGCAAGACACGATTACCGTCGCTGTCGAGCGGTATGTGATGCATCCAAAGTACAAGAAGTACCAGCGCCGAACGAAGAAGTTCCTCGTGCACGACGCAGGGAACACAGCGAAGGAGGGAGAGCGCGTCAGTATTCGTGAGACGCGCCCGATGTCTCGCCGTAAGCATTTTGAGCTCATAAAATAAGTATATGATTCAACCACGATCAATTGTGAATATCACAGATAACTCCGGCGGAAAGCTCGGACGTGTTTTCAAGGTACTTGGAGGCTCAAAGAAGCGTTACGCTGAACTTGGCGAAATGGTTGTCCTCTCAATTCAGACTGCAGAGCCACGAAAGTCAGTAAAGAAGAAAGACATAGTGTACGGGGTTGTTGTGCGTCAGAAGAAGGCGTACCGACGAAAGGATGGCTCATACGTGAGCTTTGACGACAACGCGGTTGTGCTTGTCGATAAGGAAAAGAAGGAACCAAAGGCAAACCGTGTGTTTGGACCGATTCCTCGCGAGCTGGGAGAAACGGGCTTTCAGAAGATTGTTTCTCTCGCACCAGAAGTGGTGTAACCCAATAACTATTTGCATATGAAGATTAAAAAGAAAGACACAGTTATCATCACAGCTGGAAAGGACAAAGGAAAGTCCGGCACGGTGATTCGTGCGTTCCCAAAAAAGGACATGGTGCTCATTGAAGGAGTGAATGTGCAAACACATCACGAAAAATCAAAGCGCCGTGGCCAGCAGGGGCAGATTGTAGTGCGCCCTACTCCAATTCACGTATCGAATGTGGCACTGAAGCACGGAAAGGAAGGGAAGGGCGTGCGCATTGGATACGTAATGGAGAAAGACGGTGCGAAGATGAAAAAGGTGCGCGTCGCGCGACCGAGTGGAGACAAAGTATAATTTTAGTAAGTATTTAAAGAGAACGTATGGCAAAGACATTTACCACAATGAAGGAAAAAATGGAATCGGTGTATCCTTCACTCCGAGAGTCTTTTGCGTACAAGAACAAGATGCAGGCACCACGCATCATGAAAATGATCGTTTCAACGGGTGTTGGAAAAATTTCAGATAAGCATAAGCGAGAACTCATTCAGAATCGGCTTGCACAGATTACAGGGCAGAAGACGGTTGAGCGACGTGCAAAGAAATCTATTGCGACATTCAAGCTCCGAGAAGGTGATGTGGTTGGGTATCAAGTAACGCTCCGTGGTCCACGCATGCGCACATTCCTTGATAAGCTCATTCACCTGGCACTTCCACAGACGCGTGACTTTCGAGGTCTCCCGATTTCAGCTATTGATGAGATGGGTAACTACACTCTCGGTATTAAAGAGCACACGATCTTCCCTGAGACGGCTGACGAGGAAATCAAGAATGTATTTGGATTCGGGATCACAATTGTGACAACTGCGAAGACTAAGAAGGAAGCAGAGGCGCTCCTCACGCACATTGGACTTCCACTTCGAGACAAGTCGACCAAGAAGTAATGAGAAAAGAAAAAACTCGATCGAAAAGCTCGAGTTTTTTAGACCTAACAGTGTATTGACATTATTTGTTTTAGTTGTATGATCACTCTCAGTAGCACCTCCCGCAGCCACATGGCTACGGGAAATGTAGTTCTAAGGAGATGAATCATGCAAGTGCACATTGATGTACCGGAGTCACTTCAAACGGCGTGGCCAGAAAGTTTGGGGCCCCAGGATACGGCCATCGCACGGGCCAAGCAGCGTGTCCGTGAGCATTTTGTGAAAGACCAGCCACAAAAGGTCGTTGTTTCACTTGTTGGGAAATACGATGCATGCACAAGTGATCCTTGTGCGGTGTGGCCTATCCCGACAAGTGGCGAGGAAAACGAACCTACGTACTCAGTCTCTCTCGAGGGCAAGCTTGGCCTCCAGTGCACGATCGTCGTCGATGAACTTACGTCAGTTCGGACGAAGAACATGATCACGAATCAACACGTTCCTCGAAGTCCCATGTCTCCGGTACTCCGCCAACAACGCCAGCCGGCACAGCCACCACAGCATAACGGGGTTCAGCCTACCCAAATTGGCCAGAATTACAGCCCTAACGGTTCGACGGTGGCACATGTGAACGGCAAAGCGTTCGATTTCGATGGGGTGCCGCTCCTTTGTACGGAAGTAAGTACCGCCATGAAATCTCGTGGCGGCGACGCGTACCAGAAGGCTGAGGTTCTACGGAAACGAGTGGAGGAAGCGCATCAAGACGTTGACAAGAAAATCCAGGCGGCTCTCGACGCCGAAGTCGAACTGACGAAGCTTGAAGCCGAGTTGCGGGTAGCGGAAGACCATGTCCGCTCCCATATTCCTCCCAGAATAATTACAGAGTTGATGCGAAGGCACCTTGAACGAATCAAACCGCCGACACCAGAAATGCCGGCGGAAGCTACCCTTCAATAAGGGCTTGCGCTCGTATATCCACTTGAATCCCGGACAAACACGTCCGGGATTTTTTTATTGACTCAAGTAGGTGTTTCTGGTATATTCA
Organism: Minisyncoccia bacterium; assembly: GCA_046598345.1. Taxonomy (GTDB): domain Bacteria; phylum Patescibacteriota; class Minisyncoccia; order Phycocordibacterales; family UBA918; genus Damh-18. The sequence goes on from JBKJIT010000003.1 coordinate 136,227, forward strand.
CCCCGTAGCGATATTCGCCTACTCTCGGTTTTGCGGGGTACAGGATGGCTCAAGTGAGCCAAAAGTACTTACGCAAATGAGGACGCGCCGATCATCTGGCTTTGCTAGAGACGGAAAGCGAGTCTTACGTAGTGCGTGAGGAGAGTGTAGTCACTGATTCGCAGTGAAACAGCTCACCGGTTACATATTTATTCATGTTTGGGGAACCAAACTAACCATTTGATTAATGGCAAGAAAATCAGTACTACTTCGTGCACTCCGTGCACCAAAGTTCAAGAGCCGCGTCGTACGACGTTGCTATCGCTGCGGTCGTAAGCGAGCCTATATGCGCGACTTCGATTTGTGTCGCATCTGCTTCCGTGAAGCAGCGAACGAAGGTCTTATTCCCGGAATTAAGAAATCATCATGGTAAACGATCCTGTAGGAGATTTTATCATCCAGCTTAAGAACGCTGGCATGGTGCGAAAGGAAGCAGTTAGCGTGCCTTACTCAAAACTGAAAGCTGCAATTGCGGAGAAGCTTCTTGCAGTTGGGTACATCGGGGCTATCGCAAAGCATGGCAAGAAAGTGAAAAAGACGCTCGACGTAACCCTCAAGTATGACAAGGATGGTATCCATGTAATGCAGGGAGTGAAACGATCGTCAAAGCCAGGACGTCGCATGTACCTGGGTGTTCAAGACATTTTCCCTGTGAAGTTCGGAAAGGGAGAACGAATTCTCTCAACGCCGCTTGGAATTCTTACCGGCAAGGAGGCTCGTGAGAAGAACGTCGGAGGAGAAGAACTCTTTATCATTTGGTAATGCCATTTACCGTAATTTCATTCATATGAGTCGACTAGGAAAACAACCAATCACGATCCCGCAAGGGGTTGATGTGACATACGGAGATGGCAAGCTCACGGTTAAGGGGCCGAAGGGTACTCTTGTTCGTGAAATGCGAGATGATATCAAGGTAACCCTTGAGGGTGAAACACTTACCTTTGCAATGGGGAAGGACAACGATCGTGCGAAAAAACTTTGGGGAACCTACGCAGCGCACGCTCGTAATATGATCACTGGTGTGACAGATGGCTTCAAGAAGGAGCTTGATATTGAAGGAGTTGGATACCGCGCAGAAGCGCAGGGCAACAAGGTGAAGCTCTCAGTGGGCTTCTCACACCCTGTTGAAGTCCTTGCTCCTGAAGGCATTCAGATTACCACTGAAAAAGGACATATTACCGTTTCAGGTATGGATAAGGATGCAGTTGGACAGTTTGCTGCAAACATTCGAAAGATTAAGAAGCCTGAACCATACAAGGGGAAGGGTATTCGGTACACTGGTGAGTACATTATTCGCAAGCAGGGTAAGAAGGGAGTCGCGTAGGCACGCCCTCATAAATATATATGAGTACGACATCACATAAAGTAGCAAGCCGAATTCGACGCCATGCGCGCATTCGTGCAAAGATTGAAGGAACGGCGTATCGCCCACGACTTTCGGTGTACCGAAGCAATCGGTTCATCTACGCCCAGCTCATTGATGATGAGAGTGGAAAGACGCTTGTCGCAGCAGACTCACGCGGAGCGAAGGGGAAGACCCCTCGCGAACGTGCCATTCAGGTGGGTACCCAAATTGCCACTGCGGCAAAGGCAAAGAGTATTGAAACGGTCGTGTTTGATCGAGGAGGATTCATGTACCAGGGAACCATTGTAGAACTTGCGAACGCTGCTAGGGAAGCAGGACTTAAGTTCTAGTTTGTAAATTAGTTTAATAATCATGTCAGAAAATAAACAGCAGGAAGCTACAACAAGTGAAGAAGCGGTAGTGCCAGTTACGGATGCACCTACCACCGATGCACCCGCTGCGAACACCCCTTCAAGAGGAGGTTCAGGTCGTGGAGGTGACGATCGGGATAAGCGGCGAAATCCCCGACGGCAACGACGTGGGGGACGACGCGAGGAGCGTGTACGATCTGAATTTGAGCAAAAAATTATTGCGATCCGCCGCGTAACACGTGTTATGGCCGGAGGACGACGATTTAGTTTTAGCGTCGCGATGGTGATTGGAAACAAGAAAGGAAAGGTAGGTGTTGGTATTGGAAAAGCTGCGGATACGCAACTCGCAATTGAGAAGGCGGTACGAAGCGCTAAGAAAAACCACATCAGCGTTCCACTCAACAAGCACCAGCACATCCCTCATGATGTGAACGCGAAATTCTCAGCGAGCGAGGTTATGATTATGCCAGCACCAGGACGAGGACTCGTTGCGGGAAGTTCAGTGCGTACGGTACTCGAACTTGCCGGCATTAAGGATGTTACCGCGAAGATCTTTTCACGGAGCAAGAACAAACTCAACAACGCTGAGGCGGCAATCCTTGCCCTTAAGAAACTTAAGGCGTAACTCATTTATTACATATGCAATTACACCAACTACAACCCACGACCACACGAAAGAGCGTAAAGCGCATCGGACGCGGTGGTAAGCGTGGTAAGACCTCTGGAAAAGGAGGAAAGGGACAGACTGCCCGCGCGGGTAATCGCCCACGTCCTGAAATGCGTGACTTCATTAAGAAGCTTCCAAAGCTTCGTGGTTTTGGTAAGAATCGAGCACGGACAGTGAATGCAGAACGTAAGCTCGCAACGGTGATTAACCTCAGCGTACTTGAAGCTGCATTTAGCGCTGGCGACGAGGTGAACCCAAAGACCCTGGCTGCTCACGGAGCGTACACGGTAAAGAAAGGATCGACTTCTATTATCAAGATCTTGGGAACCGGCGAACTCACTAAGAAGCTTAAGGTGACGGGTTGCCTCTACTCTGAGTCAGCAAAAGCTAAGATTGAGAAGGCTGGCGGCACCATAGCATAGGCAGGCTAGTACCTACCCTCAGAAATGGGGTAGAATGAGCACACACAGACTTTACACAGATTAATCATCACTTGATGGATACTCTTCTTCAAAAGCTCAGAATTATATTCACAGATCCAGCAATTCGAAACCGGGTACTTTTTGTGCTTGGTGCGATCGTGATTTTCCGTATTTTGGCTACCATTCCAATCCCTGGCGTTGATCTCGCAGTTCTTGAACAATTCTTTGCAAACAATGAATTTCTCGGACTCCTCAACATTTTCTCAGGAGGTGGACTCGCAAACCTTTCGCTCGTGATGCTTGGCGTTGGACCGTTCATTACGGCCTCAATCATCATGCAGCTCATGACAGTGATGTCGCCTCGCCTCAAGGAAATGTATTCAGAAGAGGGAGAAACAGGTCGTGCGCGCTTCACGCAGTACAGCCGACAGCTCGCACTCCCACTCGCTATTCTCCAAGCATTCGGGTTCCTCTCACTTCTCCAGAATCAAGGGGTCATCAGTGGCCTCTCAACCTTGGGCTTTGTAACCAACATCATTATCGTTGTTGCTGGTTCTATGCTCCTTATGTGGATCGGAGAACTCGTGACTGAGTATGGTATCGGAAACGGTGTCTCGATCATCATCTTTGCTGGTATCGTTGCAAGCCTTCCAGCGACTGCACAGCAGTTGTCGGTCAACTTCGATCCATCACAGATTCCACTCTACGCTGGCTTCACTGCAGCTGCACTCGCCATCATATTTGCGGTGGTTGTGATGACGCAGGCAGAACGACAGGTGCCAATAACGTACGCAAAAAAGACGCGTGGAACGGAAACGTATGGCGGTACTTCAACGTACCTTCCACTTCGCTTGAACCAGGCTGGTGTGATTCCAATCATTTTTGCACTCTCAATCATTCTCTTTCCTCAGATGATCCTCAATATTCTCGCCTCATTTAATGTGACGGGCGTTGCAGCACTCTCTGAGAAAGTGAATGCATTTTTCCAGAATCAGGAACTGTATGGACTCGTGTATTTCGTACTCGTGATCCTCTTCACCTTCTTCTACACTGCAGTCACCTTTGATCCAGACGCGATGTCGAAGAACCTTCAGCGGAACGGTGCGTTTATTCCCGGTATTCGTCCAGGAAACCACACGTCTGAGTATCTTGGAAAACTCATCACCCGCCTCACGCTTGCAGGAGCACTCTTCCTCGGTGTAATCGCAGTGCTTCCAATCGGTATGCAGATACTCACTGGAATCTCAGCACTCGCAATTGGTGGTACGGCGCTCCTCATTGCAGTTTCTGTGGTGGTGGATATAGTTCGCCGTATAGACTCCCAAGTATCCCTCCGCGAGTACTAATAATCACAAAACTGGGAAATTTCTTCGTTGAAACGGCAGTTTACTCCTTCGCCGTATACGCCATACGTCTCAGTCATAAACTTTGTTTCGCCTCGAACTTTCCTCAGTTTTGTGATTATTAAGAAAAAAGACCCTCAGGGTCTTTTTTCTTTTGCTTCGCGCCTCGTATCTGCGGTTCTGAAATCGTTTCTAGCTCTGCATACTTTTGATTGCTATGTCTCGAGTGCGACTCATTACGTATCCATTAACCAAGTACACAATAGATGAAATATAATCACACAAGGTGTCAATCTCCTTTCTACAAATATAGTAAATTCATAGTGCATCGATCGTACTATTTCCTAGAATTTTCAGGAACGGATGCAGTTCGCGGCGCACTAGCAAAATAATACGAGTCGTATATCTCATACGGTGAGTATTATTTTGCGCAGTGCAACAATGAAATGCGCAGTTTTAAAATTCTAGTACTCGTTCTTGAAGGAGTAACCAAGCGGAACTCGACTAATCACTTGCTTCCAACTTGAAGCAGTGAGCCATTTTTTGTAGTTATCATGTACGGTAAGTGCAACCGTCTGGGGGCTATGCCTCGAAGTGTCAATAATTAGGTCAAAATTTTGTTGGCTGTAGGGGTTTATGTTGTAGAGCTTTTTAAAGCGACGCCGTTCGTTTTGGAGGCGTCCCTCAACATCATCGATGACGTCCGACATAGTGCTCGTACCTTCGCCGGCCTTAATGCGGCCAATATTTAGATTTGCGTCTTTATAAATACGTGCAATAGCTACTTCTGCGTTTAAGTCCAGATAGACTTTAAAGGATTCTGGAATCCAGTAAAACCCAAGTCGCGAGTCGATAACAATATCGTTGTTGTCTCGAAGTTTGCGGAGTTCTTCATCAATTTCCTGATCCATTTCAGGATGCTTCTCAGCCATCGCATTGTATTCCTTAAGCGTTATCTTCTTTTTATGGGTGAGCTCACGGACGAGATCTCCTGAAGAGTACCGAGTATAGCCAAGCATTTCTGCAACGCGGTCTGCGGTTGATGATTTCCCGCTGCCGGGTTTTCCTGAAATACTGATGATGTGCTTCTTAATCATGTGTATATAGTACGCTAGTTGGGCGTATGCGCTATTTTGCGAGCCATTTCTCGTATGCGTTGATAATATGATCCGCGAGCTCAACTTGTGTCTCCGTTTCAGCATTGAGGACAAAGTCATACTGAGATTTGTCGTACGGAGTTATTCCGTAGTGCCGCATATAGCGATCTTCGTGGTTATCAATACGCTTTTTGGTGCGCTCAAAGGCCTCTTCTAGGGTTTCCATGGTATCGCCACTCTGAATACGTATCAGAGAGTCTTTGTCGCCAAAAATACGGTGTGCTGCCGTTTCAAGAGAAATGTCGAGAAAGACTGAGAAACCACTGGGAACGAAATGAAATGCAAGATGAGAATCAACAACGTAGTTGTCCTCTTCGCGCTCAATACGGAGAAGCTCAGCATCAGTCTGTTCATCGAACGCTTTCGTGGTTGCAACGACTTCATTGAATGCCTCAAGGGTCATGCCTCGTTCGATAGCAAGAGAACGCATGAAATCACCTGTTGAGAATTTCTTATAGCCGAGTCGTTCAGAAAGAATACCGCGAAGGGTGGATTTACCGCTTCCAGGATATCCGCCGAGAATTATGATATGTTTCTTTGCCTTCGTTTCCATGCGGCTACAATACCATATTTGTATTGTTTTTTTTGCCGAGTCGCGTAGACTCATGGGGTGAATACAAAAACGGTCATTTTCATAGGTCCACAAGGAAGCGGAAAGGGCACTCAAATCGCAGAACTGAGCCGCGTACTGAAGTCGCATGACCGTGGGCATCGGGTTGTTGATATTCAGACGGGACGCAGGTTCCGAGCCCTTGCGGAGAAGCAGGAGGGATACACCGAAAAGCGTGTGCATACGACCTTAAGCAGTGGTGCTCTCCAACCCCTCTTTCTTTCCGTAGTGCTCTGGGGCGACGCGTTCCACCACCATGTGGATCCGGAGTGTCACCTCCTTATCGATGGATTCCCTCGTACTGTTCATGAAGCGCGCGTTCTTGAAAGCGCACTGGAATTCTATGAGCGGCGCGACGTCGTGATCATCAATTTGGATACGCCCGAAGAAGTGGTTCGCGCGCGCATGCATGCGCGCGCGCGAAACGATGACACACCAGATTCAATCGAAGCGCGCCTTACCTGGTATCGTGAAGAAATTGTCCCAGTCTTAACATACTACCGATCACGACCTGGTACGAAGGTGGTAGACATAAATGGTACAGAGTCAATTGCATCAGTGCATGCACACATTCTTGCGGCGCTCGATATTGCATAAAATATGGTAACAAAGAAAACAAAAGAAGAAATTCAATATTTACGTGAGGGAGGTAAGATCCTTGCTCGTATTCTTCGTGAGCTCGGTGCATTTGCTCAGCCAGGTGTTTCCACCGAAGATGTGAATGACAAAGCACTTGAGCTGGCGGAAAAGTATAAAGTAGAGCCTGTACTTCTTGGGTACCACCCTGACTTCGCTCCTGTGCCGTATCCTGCAGCGCTTTGCACATCGGTCAACAATGTCGTGCAGCATGGCGTACCGCGCGAGGATGAGGTGTTAAAAGAAGGGGACATTATCAACCTCGATATGTCGATTGGACACAAGGGCATGATCGTTGATTCAGGAATCACTGTGCCCGTGGGAGCGATTGACGCAGTTTCAAAGAAACTCATTCACGTAACACGCGAAGCCCTTATGCTCGGGATTAAGGAAGCACGTCCTGGAAACTACACCGGAGACATTGGTGCAGCCGTAGCAGCCCACGTGAGAGCGAATGGATTCAGCGTCGTGGAAGACCTTTGTGGGCATGGTGTGGGATACGCTGTCCACGAGGAGCCAAATATTCCTAATTTTGGAAAGAAGGGCACGGGGACGCGTATTGAAGTGGGGCATGTGTTTGCGATTGAACCAATCGTGAACGTCGGTAAGAAGGATGTGGTTTTTGATGATGAGGTAGATTTCTACAGTGTCTTCACAAAGGATGGCTCCCGGTGTGCTCATTTTGAACATACGGTGGCAATTACCGAAAACGGACCAGAAATCATGACGAAGGAATAGTTGACTTTACTTAAAGATGGCGTACTTTGTACCCTGGACCAGCCACTTCAAGGAGACATATGGAACATCGCTCCTGTTCGACAGCCGTATTTCGTGCCGGGCTCGCAGAATTCTTGAATCATGTCCGTAATCGAAAAGGTGTTGTTGACGTCACGTTCTATGGGCATTGCCTAGCGACCATTGTCCCTTCTGATATGGGAGAACTGGTAAAAAGCATGCAAAAAATTAGCACATTGGATCCATCTATCATCCATCAAGCTGCGGTATCTCTTTCTCAGGAATTAGACTCTCGGCAGGATCCTATAAGTGCTGCAGAAGCAGTCAAAAGACTTCTTGAGAGATGCATTTTCTATGCTCAAACACACACGTAAAGTTCTCGAAGCATGAAATGCAGGTGTAATGCCTGCATTTTCTCTTATGTACTAATCCTTTGATTTTGAGCCATAATACGCTATACTCACGAAATAATTTTTAACAACATATGGATCGAAAACCCCACGAAGAACGCTCACTCGTCATGATTAAACCGGATGGTGTGCAACGCTCACTGATCGGCGAAATTATTAAGCGGTTTGAACGAACCGGTCTCAAATTCACTGCAATGAAGATGCTTGTGCCAACAGAGGCGCAGCTCCTTGAGCACTACCATAAGGATGATGAGTGGTACCTTCGAAAGGGTAATCGTATTATTGAAGATTTGAAGTCTCATAATTTGCCTATTGAAAAGGATGCAATGGCGTATGGACGCGCAATTATTGATACGATCGTGCACTATATGACAGCAGCGCCGATCATTGCCATGATTCTTGAAGGAAATGAGGCGGTTAAGGTTGTTTCAAAACTCGTGGGATCAACAGAGCCAGCTACATCGGATGTGGGTACGATCCGTGGGGATTACACCGTGGACTCATACGGGCATTCATCGTTTGAAAATCGCGCAGTACGAAACTTGATCCACCAGTCTGAGTCTCCAGCAGAAGCAGAACGAGAGATTAAGGTGTGGTTTAACGAAAGTGAGATCATGAGCTATGTGACGGCGCAGGAGCGGATCATGTATGACGTCAATTTTGATGGCACCGCTGATTAACTCAAAATTTGATTCCTTTCTTTGTTACGGCGCTCAATTGCTCCACGCGCAGTAGCTATCTACAGCTTGGTCGCAATTTCGCTTGCGCCGCGAAATAAATTCAAATTTTGAGTTAATCATGGTTTATCCCTTTCTTGGTATAGAGGATTTTTAGGATCTAAATAAAATGAATAAGAGTTGTTCACAGTTGAATCTAACGCGTAGACAAGAAGAGCGCGCGGAGTAGTGATATACTAATTCTGGAACTGCGGCAAAGTGTGTTTCTGCTAATTGCATATCAAGGGAGTCCGTAGTCACAAGTACAGATGAGAGCTCGACGCGACGAGATTTCAGAAGTGCTTGGAAAGGGCACCCACCTGAAGTAATTCAGGAGACATGCAAGCCGTAGTTCCACGAAAAAAACGCACCCCGTGCGTTTTTTTCGTGGAACTCCCATGACTAGTCCTAGATGGAATTACCCAGTGTACCATGCCACCTATGAGCGAAAGGGAGGTCATAAGTATGCTACTATTTTGAAGTTATGCGTTCTCCCGTTCTCTTTATATCACTTTTGAGCTCTCTCATGATATTGGGAATTACTCACGTTGCTGCAGTTGAGTTTTCGCTCTACTGGAAATATCCGCGGTTTGATTTCCTAACCCATTTTCTGGGAGGTGTGAGCCTTGGTCTCTGTGGATTGCTTCTTCCTTCGTTTTTTCCTCGCCTTCCACACGAGTATCGAACGCTTTTGCCTATTTTACTTTTTACACTCGTTGTCGGAGTAGTGTGGGAAATTTTTGAGTTCTACGTTGGTATCACAACGATTGATGCTGATTTTGCGATGGATACAGGTATCGATTTTGTGATGGCGCTCCTCGGTGCAACTCTTGGTTATTCTATTGGTAATCGCCTTCGCACACTCTAGGTATGTCACGTATTCATTTTTTTAAAGGGGTAGGGGAAGTTACAGGAGCAAACTTTCTCCTTGAAACCGATGCGCTTAAGATCCTGGTTGATTGTGGCCTCATACAGGGAAGTAAATTTGCACTCGAAGCTAACCTCGAACCATTTGAGTACGATCCAAGCGATATGGATGTGCTCATGGTGACCCATGCGCATGCAGATCACATCGGGAGAATCCCAAAACTCGTGCGTGATGGTTTTAAGGGCACAATCTACTCAACGCCTCCTACTAAGGCGCTTTCCGTACTCATGCTTGAAGATGCGTACAAAGTAATGGCCTTTGAATCAGAACGGTATGGAGTAGAGCGCTGCTTTGAGCGAGGCGATGTCGACCGAGCGCTTGAGCTTTGGAAGACAGCTTCTTACCATGAGCCCCTCTCTCTTGGGGACAGCACTACCGCGACATTCACGAACGCAGGACATATCTTGGGTTCTGCGATGGTGACTATTGAACGGGGAGGAAAGAAGTTTCTTTTTACCGGGGATATCGGGAATACGCCACAACCCCTTCTCGATGCACCGGAAATTGTACCCGGTTACGACTATCTCCTCATGGAGAGTGTCTATGGTGACAGGCTCCATGAGGAGGTAGCTGAGCGAAGTAATCTATTGAAATCACATATTGAAGCCACGAGAAAGAAGGGTGGTACGCTCATTATTCCAGCATTTTCTCTAGAACGTACCCAGGGCATGCTGTATGAAATTAATAACTTCGTGGAACGGGGAGAAATTGAGCCAATTCCGGTTTTTCTTGATTCACCACTCGCAATTGCAGTTACTGATGTCTACAAAAAGTATCCGGAGTACATGAGTAGCAAGATACAGGAGCAGATCAAAGGAGGGGATGATATTTTCGATTTCCCCAAGCTCGCACTCACGAAGACGATGGCAGCGTCCGGAGATATTGTCCATACCCGTGGGCCTAAAGTAATCATTGCTGGTTCAGGTATGAGTCATGGAGGACGCGTCCTCATGCATGAGAAACGATTCCTTGAAGACCCAAAGACGACTTTGCTTCTTGTGGGGTATCAGTCTGTAGGGAGCCTTGGCCGACTCCTCCACGACGGGGCACCGAGAGTGACCATTGATGGTGAAAAGGTGCGTGTACGGGCTAAAATTGCCCGTATTCAAGGCTATTCTGGGCATGCCGACCGAGATCAGCTTGTAGCGTTTGTAGAAGCCGGGGGAGAAAAGGCGAAGCAGGTGTTCGTCGCCATGGGAGAAGAACGTGCCGCGCTATTCCTCGTGCAGCGCCTCAGAGATTATCTAGGAATTAATGCAGTTGCCCCGCACCAGGGAGAGGTAGTTGAGATTGATTTTTAAATCTCATACCATAGCGGCAGAATGATAAACAAAAACCCCGGCCAGAGGCCGGGGTTTTTTGTTATTTCACTTGAGCGAGAATTCGTTCAAATGATTCTGGGCGTTCTCCTGCGAGTGTAGAAAGCATCTTTCGGTTGAGTGCAATGCCTTTAACAGAAAGCGTCTTGATGAACAGACTGTACTTCATGCCATTTGCCTTTAGGAACGCATTCATTCGTACGATCCAGAGACGTCTGAAATCATTCTTCTTGTCTTTTCTATGAGCGAACGAATGGAGCTGTGCATGGTGGATCGCCTCAATAGCCTGTCGTTTCTTTGTGCCACGACCAAGGTGATATCCTTTTGTATTCTCAAGAATATACTTTCGTCGTTTATTCGCACTTACTCCTCCTTTTACTCGTGACATATATTAAAAATTAGAAATTGTTCAATAGAATTACTTTGCTCCGCTCTTAGGTAGAAATCGCTGAATAGTTTTCTTCGTAAGGGAAAGAGTCTGAGTTCGCTTTCGTCGAAGTCGCTTGCGGCCTGACTGCTTTGCATTGAAGTGGTTCTGACCAACCTTCCGCGCAACAATTTTGCCGTTCTTAGTTACCTTAATTCGCTTTTTATATGACTTGTTTGTCTTCATAGTGTAATACTGAAACTTCCTATTTGCCCTTGGTGCTCGGATCCCGCTCGATAATCGTGCTGAAACCCTTTGGACTCCTCTTTATTTCGTCAGCTATTCTATACTCTGTCGGGACGATTTTCAAGAATTTCTCGAGTCGCTCTTTGAGAAATGATTCCTCCATGTACTTGTAGCGTCCCCAGAGGAAAAGGTCAACTTTGACACGATGTCCCTCAAGAATCCACTCTGAAACGCGTTTTGCTTTGATGGTAAGATCGTGATCACCTGTCCCAATCTTAACCTGCATTCCCTTGGTCTCTGTAACGTGTGACTTTGCCTTGATTTCCTTGGCTTTTTTCTTGAGTTCGTAGCTGTATTTCCCAAAATCCATGATCTTGGCTACTGGAGGTACTGCATTCGGCGAGATCTCAATAAGATCGAGGTTTGCCTCCTGAGCCTTTTCCAAGGCCTCGGTAAATGAAATTACACCAAGGTTTTCTCCAACCGCACCAATAACACGAAGTTCCTTGGCTTTGATTGCTTGGTTAATGCGTACTTTCTCGTCTTTCAAGGTTATAAAGCTATGTAACGGAATTTACTGTCATTTGTGGGCAGGAGTTACCTCACACGCCCATTTCTGATAGTAAAAAGAGAGCTTCTGCTCTCCCGGATACGCGAAAAATGTACCATAGAGGAGGGAAAAGCGCAAGAATCCTTTCTCCGATGCATACGTTTTAAGGTGGAGGGGAATGAAGGTGAAAACGAGTGGCAGATTGTGTATTCCTGAATAACTCCCGCATACGTCTATTTGGTGGGCTCTGGGTTGGTAACCCTTATAGCCAGGCGTTTAGAATGATGAGCCCAACGAGAAGAAGAACGGCGATAGCGATTTTCGTCATGGAGAAAAGTGTAGCACGAGTCGAGTCACAGGTGGTATACTTTTGCCATATGCAGAAGTCAGAACGAATAAAAGGTGCAACCAATCTCCAGCTCATTATAGGGGTGATTGTGCTCGGGTTCATTATTAGCGGAGGAGCGATCGCATTCGGCCGGATGGACGATGGTCAAATTGATGTCTCTGCAACTATTTCGGAATCCAATATTGCGGCAGGCGATGATACTTCAAAGCAAGTAGAGCAGCCAATGCGACACGAAATTGCTTCAATGCCAAACGGGGGACTCGTGGGTTCGGGTGCACCAACACCTCTCCCTCCTCCCCCTCCTGAAACTGAGGCAACGACGACTGCAAGTACAACACCTGAATCCACTACTACCGAGTCAACCACCGATGAATCTTCTGAAATTGAAAATACGGAAGGTGAATTAGAGGGAGAAAGTACTGAACCCCGTAGTGATGCGGAGTAATTAGGTTCTCGAATTAGCGCTTCTTCTCTGCACACTTCTCGCAGCGACATCCATACGGCTTGATGTGATACTCCCAGTGTTCTTTTCCGTAATCGTAGCTAATTTCCTCTCCTTCTTTAATGTTCCGTCGTGCAAAAATGCGCACTTTGAGCTCCTCTTCGTCTTTTTCTGCTTCAGCATTAGGGCGACAGGAGTGATTGATGTAGCGCGCAGTGTTTTCTCGTCCGCGGCCATCAATCGTGACGTCGTCCGTAACGGTGAAAAGATATTGCCCGGCGCGCCGGTTTGCTTCATCTTCAGAAATTCGCTCGCCGGTGTACTCAATAATAAAATCCCCTTTCTTGATAGGTGAGAGTGCAAAGAGGCCGAGGCCACTTCCAGAACGTTTTACTTTGAGAAGGGGTAGAGCTACGGTTTTTTTCATACGGGAAAAAGTGGCCAGAAAATAAGGAATGTAATGACTATATTTTCTGAGCCCGTCGGGACGTACATTACTAAATGTTTCGTCCCGACGCACAGAGTACCAAAGATTAGGGAAATAATAAAATTCCTCACACACAGTCTGTTATGATTACTAATGATGCAACGAGGTTCTTCCAGTTTATCTGCGATTCTAGTTTCTTTAGCAGTACTTATCGTACTCGTTCTTGCACTCCTCTATGTGCGCATGCGGGTCGATTTAGGGGCGCTCGATATGACGCAAGTCGCGTTTATTTTGGCGCTCTTTTCAGTTGGTCTCATTACGGTAATCGTGTACCAATCGTTTAAGATCTCCGAGACCGCAAATCGGATTGCAGAACGAATGGCTAAAGATATCCTCACGTACTCGCATGAGCTTTTTGCAGAGCTCTACAAGGGCAGTCCTGTACCGTACCTCCTCATTGATGATCATGGCGTAGTGACGTCTACTAACCCTTCCACGGTTCGCCTCTTTAATTGTTCCCAAGGAGAACTCGATGGCACGAATATCTTTGATGTGATCGAAGGCGCGGATGAGCAGCGCACTTCTCTCATTCCAGCGAAACTCAAAGCCGGGCTGTTTGTGAACGATGAAGAGGTGCGTGTAGTGAGGAAAGACGGGAGTACAAGGTGGGTGATGCTCTCACTCTTTTCCTTTAAGAGTTCAAAGGGATTACGGAATGGACTTCTCACACTCGTTGATATTACGAAGCAAAAGGAAATTGATAAAGCTAAGACGGAATTCGTGTCACTGGCGTCTCATCAATTGCGTACACCTATTTCTGCTATGAAATGGAATATTGAACTTCTCACGTCGACGACACAAGACACGCTCTCAGCGCTCCAGAAGGAGTATGTAAAAAAAATAGCGTTTGGCATCGGACGCATGGAAAATCTCATTACGGATTTTCTCAGTGCCTCAAAATTTGAGCTCGGAACACTCACTGCTGAAAAAAAGCAGGTGCTGTTGGATTCCTGTATAACGGAAATTCTTGAGGAGCAGTACGAACGAGCACGTTCTCAGGGTGTGCAGGTGCATGTCGATCTTCCTGAATCTCCCGTTACCCTATTTACCGACACGCATCTTTTTTCGACTTCAATTGGGAACCTTGTATCAAACGCCATTAAATACACAAAGGATGGGGGTGTAGTCTCACTGCGTGCCGTAGCGGACGGTGACCATGTCGTTATCACCATTTCAGACACAGGTATCGGAATTCCGGCAGATGAGCAGGATAAGCTCTTCAGTAAAATATTCAGGGCATCAAACGCGCGCGCTGAGGTGACTGATGGAACGGGCCTTGGCCTCTATATCGCAAAAGAAGCGACTGGTGTTCTCGGAGGTACAATCTCATTTGTCTCAAAAGAGCATGTAGGTACCACTTTTACCGTTATTCTGCCAGTCGCTTAGCCCCATGATATGATTACAGGAATCTAATTAGCATTAGTCTTTTAACGTATGGATTCAAAAAAAATACTCGTTGTTGATGACGAAAAGGACCTTCGAGAAGCAATAGCGACGGCGCTCTCGCATGAGGGCTTTACCGTGGTTACTGCAGTTGATGGTGAAGAAGGCCTTGCACGAGCACTTGCAGAGAAACCTGACCTCATTTTTCTCGATATGATGATGCCAAAGTTAGACGGTATCGGTGCTCTGAAGTTGTTGAGGCAAGATCCGTGGGGAAAAGACGTAAAGATAATTGTACTCACACTTCTCGATGATATGGATAAGATGGCTGAAGCGGTGGAATATGGGGCAAGCGAGTACGTCATGAAAACAGATATAAGCTTAAGTGGCATTGTCGAGAAGGCGAAAGAACGATTGGGAATGAATAAATAAAGAAGCAAGAAAACCTCGCGTGCATAGCACCGAGGTTTTCTTGTAATTACTTCAAACTACATTAAATAGTGAACTTCGCACCAAATTTTCCAACAAGCGGAAGTTCCGCCTCAACCTTCTTAAATACATTCACAATTCCAATGATTGCGAGTATAAGGACGCCGAGTCCAAGGAGCCCCATGATCTCTGAGAGTCCCCATGTCATACGATTAATAACCCAAATAACGAGTTGAATGACAAGAAGTACGAGCCCTTGCTTAATGTGGAATTTCACAAAAGGATTTTCCTTTGCAATGAGGTAGGGAATAATCACGAGTATACCTACGTATGCGAGAATACCCATGAGTAACTCGTTTTCATGCGACGCTGCCTTTGATACTGACTCTGAAGTAGTAACTGGTGCAACGCTGCCGGTGGTTCCTGCTGACTGTTGTTCTCCTTGTTCCATATTAACTATATTAACTATGAGTAGTACCTCAATTGTATGCACTTTTAGAGAGTCTTCAAGTACCCAGTTTTATAACCGGGTTTTTATCGTGCACTGAAATCAAGGCGGAGTGTCGCGTCATTGTCCGGGAGGGTGCGTTTAGGCAGAATGGTCGCGTGACGAGGAAGAGTGATAATGAACGAGGTGCCTTCCTCTTCAACGCTTTGAACCTCGATTTTACCCTGGTGGATCTTAACGATCTCATACACAAGCGTGAGTCCAAGTCCGGTACCTCGGGTACGTTTTTCGGCGTTTCCACTCCTGAAGAAATGTTCAAAGATATGAGGAAGGTCGTCCGGAGGTATGCCAATTCCGGTGTCACTAATTTTTATGGAAACCGTGTGTTCGGTGGTACGTGACGACATGATGTGTATCTCACCACGTGGTTGCGTATAGATAATGGCATTTTTAATCAGGTTAAAGAATGCTTGCTCAAGTGCAATGGGATTGCCATGGACAGTAGGAATAGGATCTCCGGAACTAATGACGCGCACATTTTTTCCTTGCGCAAGTTGGTGCAAGTCACCTCGAACTTTTTCAAGAAGCGACTCAAGGTTCACTTCCTCCATCTTAATGATGTTCTGTGCATCTGTGTGATTGAAAAGTAGAAGATTGCTCAGGATTTCATTAATATGATTAATATCCTCAATGTTTTCAAGGAGAAGCTCCCGGGTAGTTGGGGCAAGATGGTTTTCAAGGAGCATCACCTCGTTGTTTGTTTTGAGTACAGCGAGTGGTGTGCGGAGCTCGTGGGCAGCACTCAGAATAAACTTCTTTTGAAGCTGGAGTGCCCGTGAGACAGGTTGAAGCGCGAGACGAGACACTAAGAGACCCGCAATAATGGAGAGGAGGGCGATAAGGCCCAAGGAAAGTAGCGTTTCATTATTTAACAGCGAATCTGTTTCAAAGAGAATTTCGCGTGGTAACTCTGGGGAGGCGATCGCTCGCGTAAGTGCATCCACAACATCAACAAGTATGTCGCGTTTCACGTACATGAGAAGAGCAAAGTATGTGACAGTACTCAAGACGGTGAGCAGAATGACAAAACTAATTATTTTTACACGAGTGCGAAAGAAGATATCGTTAAGATACTTGAGCCTTAAGTCGGTAGCCCACGCCACTAACGGTTTCAACAAGTTCCTCGTCTGTATATTCGCTGAATTTTTTTCTGAGATTTTTGACATGAACGTCAACTACATTGCTAAAGGAATTGAAATTGAAATCCCAGACATGGTCAAGGATAAACTCACGATCAAGCACTTCGTCCGGGTGTTGCATGAAAAACTCAAGCAGGGAAAATTCCTTAACGGTGAGAGAGAGCGAATGTTGACCTAAAAACACAGTACGATATCCCGGGTCAAGGCGCAATTGCCCTACAATGAGCTCGGAAGGACGTGCGTCAGGAGAACGACGAAGCAGAGCCTGGATACGTGCGACGAGCTCAGTAAACGTGAATGGCTTTACCATGTAATCATCAGCCCCCATGTTGAGTGCCGCAACCTTGCTTGCGGTCTGGTCCTTCGCTGTGAGAATAAGAATGGGAAGCTTAATCCCACGGTCTCGTACCGCAACACAGATCTCCTCGCCACTCATAGAGGGAAGGGAAAGGTCGAGAATAATCCCATCATAGACCGAGTGGTGAATGTAGATGTGCTCCGCAGCCTTCCGACCATCATCAATATGGTCAACCGCAAACCCTTGTTTCTCTAGCCCACGCTTGATTCCTTGGGCTAGACGTGTCTCGTCCTCAATAAGTAATAATCTCATATTTCCAAGTCCAAATTTACTATTCTTAGTAAGAATACAGTGTAATGTAAGGATTATGAAGTCTTCATGAAGGAGGTTATTTCACCCATCAAAAGCCAAAAACCGCCTTTACGGCGGTTTTTGGCTTTTGATGGCAAGTTTGCCAGAAGTTACAATAGTCTTAGAAATGGAGTGCCCGAATAAAAACTGGATTTGTGATGAAAAGAAAAGGGCCGTCCGAGGGGGACGGCCCAAACGGTTACTGGTCACAGAAAGACCCGGTGAACAGATACCAGAAGTAAAATCGTAATAACAATCGAGTTGTACATCGAATGGTATGTGGTGCTGACAACGACAGCCTCATCATCTGCCCTTAGGTAGCCAAGCGTGCCGGTGTTCTTCTCAAGCGTCCGCTTGTAATGGTAGGCGTAGAACAGTCCCGACATGATGAGGGCAACGCCGAAACCAATCGGGATGCCTACGATGCAGTGAAGGAGACCAAACTTGGTCGACTTCCACCAGATGTCCTTCCATTTTGTACAGCCTTGCCTGAACATCTCTTCCTCAGCTTTGGCGAGGAAAGGGATAGCAACCAGAAATGCCAGACAGAATGCGATTGGCACGAGTCGGAGCAGCCGGTAGGCACTCGACGAAGCATCAGTTACGGGAGCAACAAGTGCGTTCCCACCGCCTGATACGAATAGGTGCAACCAGCCATATTTCATGCCAGGCACATACATGACAAGTGTTTCGGCGACAGTGATGATTAAGATGAGGAGGAGGAAGCACTGGAGGAACATCCCGACACGGAACCGCATCCAGACCTGCTTTACAAAGCCAAGATTGTCACGTTCTGCCCTCAAAATGAGAGCAACATTGGCAACCGCGAATGCGAAAAGCAGGATTTTTCCAGCGGTATTCAGAATGTCCATCGAGATATACCTCTCAAGTTAGTCAAAGGGCAGAGTCCAGCTAAAATCATATCACAATATAGCCAATATGTCAATTACTACGTAAAGGCTCCAACATATCATCTTCATCTCAAAAATACGCAACAAGCCTTGCACAATAAAGCTCACTTTTCTTTCAGAAATTTTTCTCGACCTCGTCTCCCTCGTAACATGACTCCGGTCGTTCAAATCCGCACGAAAGCAAAGCAGTTTGCTTTCTCCACTCCACAGATTAAAAAAACTCCCGAAGGAGTCTTTTTAATTTGTGGAGATGGTGGAAATGATCCCGCTTTTTCTAATTCGCTGCGCTCATAAGAACGCTGGACGCAGCTCGCTCATGTTTGCATTAGGAATAGCAAACATATCGCTTCGCTGGTTCAAGTCCGCCGAACGAGACATTGGTCTCGTCCGCCCATCTCCACAAAACAAAAGCCCCTTAGGGGCAATTGTTGTTTTGTGGAGATGGGCGGATTTGAACCGCCGTCCGAGAATGATCGTCACTATGCATCTACAGTGTGTAGTTTATCTTTTGGTTTAAATGGTACTCCTTGAAGTTAAACGAAAAAGAGTATCATCGAGTTTCCAAGAATTTGGAGTGCCGCGGAAACAGGACGGCGCTCTAGAGCCTCATGTTTATATCACCACACTGTTCTATGAGACCTCAAACAGTATGACGTCGACTGCGAGCGGTTACGCTACAGCGAGTCGAGATCCAAACGCGTTTGCGTAAGGACTTAGTACGCTATCTTTAGCACGTACGGATGAATGCATTTTAACGAAGTTACATTCAACTTCGACACTGCACATAAGAAACGGGGCAAACCGTCTAAGCCTGTCATCCCCTCGAAACAGATGGGATCTGTTTCGAGGGTTCTCGAACAGTCACCTGCTTGGAGCGAATTTCACGCCACTACTTGTACCTAAACTTTGTCTCGCGTGCGAGGTCGCGTTTGGTATCTTCCGCCTTTATACTTTGACGTTTATCTTGTTTCTTCTTACCACGCGCAATTGCTATTTCAAGCTTCAACTTTGAACCTTTATTATACAACTTAATTGGCACTACTGTCAAACCCTGCCGTTCGCTCTTTTGTTCAAGTTCGGCAATTTCTTTCTTGGTGAGGAGGAGTTTGCGTGGCCGTTCTGCGTCGTAGTCTCCTTTCGCATTTGCACCCTGAAACGGAGGAATTGATGTGCCTACGAGAAATGCTTCACCACCCCGCACAATGACGTGTCCGCCTTCGAGTTTCCCCTGGCCTTTTCGAATTGACTTCACCTCCGTGCCGAGTAGGGAAATCCCCGCTTCGAAGGTTTCGAGGATTTCAAAGTCAAACGTGACGCGTTTGTGGGATATGAGTGCAGCCATGTAGCTACTATAGAGGCAAGGGTGGACGAGAGCAACTCGCTTCAGTATAAAAGTGGTCTAAGTAATTGGTTTTATAGCAAAGCGGCTTGTTTTATGTATAATTGCCAAATCATGTTTTCATTTAATGACAAAGAAGAAAAAGAAGTAGAACCCATCCCACTTGAAGAAGATAAGGCTGAGAAAAAGAAAACAGGAAAGCGCGAAAGTCGTATGAAACTACCCGAAAAGATGCCAGTTGGACCAGGAAACTTCTGGAACAACGTACTTTCAACCGTTTTGCTTCTTGTTGCTCTTACGTTCCTCTACTCGTATCTCACTGACACGGCAACAGAGCCGGAGGAACTTTCCATTTCTCAAGTTGCAGAACGTGTGAAGACAGGTGAGGTCTCGAAGATTGTTGTGAAGGGAAGCACTCTCGAAATTATCTATGCAGATGAAACGCGCACTCCGGGGATAGCAAAGAAAGAGAATGATGCTGCTATTACCGAGTCCCTCGCAAACCTGGGTGTCACCACAGAAAATATTTCGAGCATTATGATCGATGTGCAAGACGAGTCCGGTTTCCGCTACTGGCTTTCAAACCTAGCGCCATTTCTTTTCCCGCTTATTTTGCTCGGATTCATTATTTGGTTCTTCACACGTTCGGTAAAGGGCGCAGGGATGCAAGCGCTTAATTTCGGCTCATCGAAAGCTCGGTTTGTTGACCCAAATGATCAATCTCAGAAGGTGACGTTTAAGGACGTTGCCGGCGCAAAGGAAGCGAAGCAGGAGCTTGAAGAAATTGTAGACTTTCTTAAGAATCCAAAGAAGTTTCTAGATATCGGTGCGCAGATTCCAAAGGGAGTAATGATGATGGGTGCGCCCGGTACGGGAAAGACACTCCTCGCACGTGCCGTTGCCGGTGAAGCTGGAGTACCGTTCCTCACGATTTCAGGAAGTGAATTCGTTGAGATGTTTGTGGGGGTGGGTGCGAGTCGTGTACGCGATCTTTTCCAAATGGCGAAGAAAGCTGCGCCCTCCATTATCTTTG
Organism: Minisyncoccia bacterium; assembly: GCA_046598345.1. Classification (GTDB taxonomy): domain Bacteria; phylum Patescibacteriota; class Minisyncoccia; order Phycocordibacterales; family UBA918; genus Damh-18. Next base: position 156,757 of record JBKJIT010000003.1, read on the forward strand.
TGGACGAAATTGATGCGGTTGGACGAGTACGAGGTACTGGTGTTGGGGGAGGAAACGATGAACGCGAACAAACGCTTAACCAGATTCTCGTTGAAATGGATGGATTTGAACCCAATGAAAAGGTAGTGGTGATCGCTGCGACGAATCGTCCTGATGTACTTGACCCAGCACTCTTACGCCCCGGTCGTTTTGACCGTCGTGTAACGATTGATCTTCCTGACCGTGAAGACCGAAAGGCAATTCTTGAAGTCCATGCGCGCAAGAAGCCATTCCAGGAAGATATCAATCTCGATGTGATCGCCCAACGAACACCAGGTTTCTCAGGAGCCGATCTGTATTCACTCATGAATGAAGGAGCTATTCTTGCAGCTCGTGAAGAGCGTAAAAAGATCGGTCAGTTCGATCTCGTCCGCTCTATTGAAAAGGTGATGCTGGGGCCGGAACGAAAGAGTCACGTACTCAGTCGTCGTGAACGAGAAATTACTGCCTACCATGAGGCTGGACATGCACTCGTAGCATCAGTCCTTCCGTATGCTGATCCTGTCCAGAAGATTTCAATTATTTCTCGTGGTCGAGCTGCTGGGTATACGCTCAAGCTTCCCGACGAAGATAGGCGCATGCAGTCAAAAAAAGAATTTCTTGATGATATTGCAATGACATTGGGAGGCTACATGACCGAGAAACTCATTTTCGATGATCTTACGACGGGTCCATCAAACGATCTTCAGGTTATCGGTAACCTTGCGCGCGATATGGTTACAAAGTACGGCATGAGCGACAAGCTTGGGCCAATTGCACTTGAAGGTACGGGCGGACGAATTTTAGGCGGAGGTATGAGTGAAGATCGTGGATTTTCGCACGAGATTGCAAAGCAGATTGACGACGAAGTTGCTGCAATAATCGAACAAGGAAAACACCGAGCATTGGAAATTCTCACAAAAAATCGTGGCGCGCTCGACGCGGTTGCGAAGCGTCTACTTGAAGTTGAAACACTCGAACGTGAAGAGTACGAGGCAATCCTAAAGACTGAAGGTGTGCAGATAAACGATGCGTATAAAGACATGCGTGAAAAGGCTGAGCGAATGGGGGATCCAACGAAGACACTGGAACCAGATACGGACGTCCTCGCTGGGAAGCTGTAAATAAATAGACAAAGAAAAAACGGGTCGCGTGAGCGACCCGTTTTACTCATTTCAACTCTTGAGAGTCCATGCCGCTGGGTGTATGAGGAGTGACCAAAATGCGTGTCTGTACACTTGCACAAACTTTTTGAAGTCACCCCGCCGCCAGTTTTTGCGGTATTCCCAATTGCGCTTCAGCGCTCGGAGAAGCAGAAGTGGAACGGAGCGTGTCTCGAGGGGTTGTTGGTCTCTTCTACTGCAGAAGAGACCAAACCCTACTACTTTATTCTGGCGATGAGCATCGACGTGAAGTGCTACTGAGAATGGTGAATATTTTTCGCAGTACGATACATCTCGTAGCACAACCATTATCTGATGCAATGCTGGTAAGTAGTACGCAGCCGGCCTGAATGAGCGAAAATTCTCTCGCATGAAGGCAGAAAGTAAGGTAGAGTTTGATTCTTCACTTCGATCCATTGCAATCTCCTTGTGATGAGGAACATCTAAAAATATATTGTACCACACCACGAACGAACGTATCGCTCCGCTTCGTACATGTCGTGTCAGGTTGCTAATTCACTACGTTCACTTCGCTTCGGACATTGTCGTCACGAGTTACTAAGTTGAATTTCAGCTTCGCTCAAATTCTACTAAGTACTCGCGACCCCACCTCACTCACTTTGTTTCCTTATGGTCAACAAAGTATCGTTCCGGTTCGGACATAATCAGTCGTCACTGATTGCTAAGTATAATTATCGCTTTGCTCAAATTATTCTAAGCATCATCGACCCCAGCTCGCTGGTTCGCTGCTCAAGGTATAGCAGCTCACATCGCTCCGCTTCGGACACATACTAAAAAACCTGACACAAAGTCAGGTTTTTTAGTATGTGTCCGCCCGCTTGGACTTGAACCAAGGACCACCGAGGTATAAGCTCGGCGCTCTACCAACTGAGCTACAGGCGGAAGTGAGGGGGGGCGCGCAAGCTTGCTTGCAGGTTCCCCGAATGCACCGCATGAAAGATTTCTCTTACAGCGGAAGTGAGAAAGATAGTAAAAAAGAAGAGTTCACTATTCTTTTTTTATTAGCCTTTCGAACGGGCCGCCTGTATGGAATTTTTCAAAATTCCATACAGGCGGCAAGAAACTCTGTATACGTCGCTGTCATTCAGCCGGCAAACAAGGGTTTCTTGCTCCAAAACTATAGCGCATAGCCCTTGTCAAAACAATCGACAAAGAGAAAGGGTCGACGTTGAATGCACGCCGACCCTGTATTTCATGACGCGCTTGCGTCACTCTGCTGCGCTTACCTCCTTTCCGCGCGAGTAAGTACAGAAAGCATAGGAAACTTCATTGCAAAAGTCAAAGAGTGTTCATGCTCACAATATAAAATGGAAGGACCGGTACACACATGTGTTCCGGTCCGTGGGTGATTTATGTTTCCAGCGTTGACGGGGCTGCTCCCGAGATTTTGACCACCTCCTCTCGCATGAACTACTGTGAGCATAAAGCCACTTCACTCCTAAGTCAAATCCCATTGTGGAAAAATGAAAAGGCCGACACAAATTTGCATTTGCGTCGGCCCGCCGCTGTTTCCGGCTATTATACCTCTGAGAACTAACCCTTGACCGGAGGCCGCGAGCGACTAGTCGCTTGGCCTCCGGGTACTACTGGCGTCGAGCTGTGACTTGAGCGAGCTTTGGCGAGAGTAGTCTAAGCTTTCCTGCCAGACCGGGTTTGCACAGCGCAACTCGGTCCTTTTTACAAATCGGTACAGATCGTCGGTCCTATTCGTCCGACTCACGCGCGGTCGTTGGTGTATCAAGCGCGTGCCTAACATAAGCTACGGCCAGACCATACAGCCTCCTTTCGGCTTCGCGAGGGTGAATATAATTGACCCAACGACGTCAGGTCAAGAGCGCTGGGCTGGCGGATCGCAACAGCATGCTGCTATTGCGATCGTGCCCGGGCCGCCGGCGAATCAATCCAGGTATGCACTCATCGACGTTTTGATCGTCAAGTAGCGTCTCCTTTCTTTAAAATGTGATGAACAATGTCCAAAGCGGTGTTTTGACCCGCTCGACTTCAGTATCATAGCACACCCTCAAATATTGTCAAGTATTAAAATCTATTCTGTAATATGAAGGAAGTGTGAAATCCTAATTTTGGCTTGAAATAATGCTCTTTTAGCTAAAAAAAGACCCCAGCCGTACGGCTGGGGTCAAGGGGGTCTTGCGTGTTTTAGGTTGCGCCGGGTTACTTCTTCGGCGCGGCCGGTGGGACAGGAGCGGGTGCAGGCGCTGGAGCCGGCTTTGCAGCTGCGGGAGCTGCCGGTGCAGGTGCCATCGCTTTGGGTGCATCCTTGGCCGGAGCTGACTTCTTCGCCTTCTTCGACTTCTTCGCTTTCGCCTTCATGGCCTTCGCTGGCGCTTTTGCGGTCGCGGGTACCGCTGCCGGTGCAGGTGCCACAACTTTCGCTGGTGCCGCGGCGGCCGAAGGTGCTGCTGCCGGTGCAGGTGCCACAACTTTCGCTGGTGCCGCCGTTTGCGCCATGGCCGAGCTCAACATACTTGCGGTCGCCAGAGCGGCCGTAAGGTACAACAGGGACTTCTTCATCTCAACTACCTCCTTGATTATCACTCACACGGATGTGCGAGTTGATTTCTGATTCTTACTGTAAATATTACTTTTGTCAATCTCTTAAAAAAATCTGCATCACGTTCACATTTTTGTAATAAAACCCACTAATAAAAATTCCCTCGCGATGAAACTTGCGAGGGAATTGATCGACCGTTATGGAAACGATGATCAGGAGATCTGGTACGGACCGGCTTCTGCGGTGAGGCGCTGGGGCTGCCGACTGCCGAGCGGAACCGTCATGCCGCCGCCGATTTGCAAACGCCCACTGGTGTAGCTCGTGCTGATGAACTTGGTTTCGTCGACGTTGGTTTGCTTCGTGTGCTGCCAGCGTTCCGGAACGGTGTTCAGGTAGTCAACATTCGGCGCAATCGCCGCCTTGTTCATCTGCGCGAACGGACCGTCGGGCGCTTTTGGCGTCACGGGGTGACCAGCCTTGTTGAACGTCAGGTAGATCTGGTCTTGCCCGCTGTTGTATGCCGACATGTGACGATTGAGCTGCTGGTTACAGTCGCCCGCAATGACGGGCGTCGAGATTGTTGCCAGTGCTGCTCCAACGACGAGTGCGATGCTGCGGAAACGCGTTCTCATCTCCGACTCCTCTCTGTTGATCAAACGTGGGGTCACGTTCGATATATTTGTTGTACACCTCATGGGTTCTTCACACAAGTACTCGAGGTGCAGAGAACTCATTCCATATGGAGATCTTTGCCAAGTGTCAGAATCTTTTCGCGAAGAAGGGGATACTCCGTAAGTTCGGAGTCAGTCTCTATAAGTAATTGTGCCTCTTTTCTCGCCGCCTCTACCATCTTTATATTTTTAATCGCCTCCATGCCCAGGTCGGTGAGCCCCCACTGCTTCATGCCATAGAGTTCACCCGAGCCCCGGAGCGCAAGATCGAATTCCGCGAGCTCAAATCCGTTCTTCGCAGTCGTGAGTGCCTTGAGGCGCTCGAGGGTGCGTCCACTTTTTCCTGTGCTGTCTTTTGAAGTTACCGCAAAGCAGTACGCTTGGTGCTCACTCCGAATCACTCGCCCGCGAAGCTGGTGGAGTTGCGAGAGGCCAAATCGCTCTGCGCCTTCAATAAGAATATTAGTTGCGTTTGGCACATTGACGCCCACCTCGACAACCGATGTTGCGACTAGAATGTCGATGTTGTGTTCAAGAAACCGCTTCATCACGTCATCCTTTTCCTTCGGAGTCATTTTACTGTGGAGGATGCCAATGCGTGCAGTCTTAAACACTTCCTTTTTGAGTCGCAGAGCCTCTGCTTTTACTGACTTGAGCTGTAGCGCATTTTCTTTTAATGGGTCAGGTTCATCAATGCGCGGGCAGATTATGTATGCCTGTCTTCCAGCTTTGATCTCGCCCTTCATATGTTCGTACACCTCAGCAATTTTAGTGGGAATCACGACTTTAGTGATGATGGGCTTTCGTCCCTTGGGCATTTCGTCGAGAAGGGAAATATCGAGGTCCCCATAGACGGTCAAGGCAAGCGTTCGAGGGATAGGAGTCGCCGTCATGGAGAGGAGGTGCGGCATACGAGTATCTTTCTTCGCGAGCGCACGCCGTTGCGAGGTCCCAAAGCGATGCTGTTCGTCGATAATGACATGCGCCAGGTGTTTGAATGCAACTGATTTGTAGATCAGGGCATGTGTGCCGATAAGAATAGGAATTTCTCCATTCTGCACCCACTTAAGGAGCTGTGTCTTTGAGATTGTCGTTGGCTTTGAGGGATTCGTCTTTGAAGGGAACTTCATGCAGCCGCTTCCTGTAATGAGTCCAATCTGAATTGGGAGGTGCTTAAAATATTCGATGAATGACTCGAAATGCTGTTTCGCAAGGATTTCTGTGGGTGCCATGTAGGCAACTTGGAGATTCCCGTATTCGAGAGAACCCACGGACCTCACGGAGGTCCGGCCTCCGTGAGGATTTAAACCTTCCGGTGGCCTCGAGGTGGCGACGGCGTACGCGGTTGTGGCAGCGACCGCCGTCTTTCCGCTTCCCACATCTCCTTCGAGAAGTCGTGACATCGGATGCTTCCCGGTGAAGTCCTTCAGCATTGCTGAAATGGCCCGCGTCTGTGCGTTCGTGAGCGGGAACGGGAAGCGAGAGGTGAATGCCTTGATGTGCTCTTCTTCAGTTTTAAATTGGTAGCTCGTCGAGACGGATATTTGGGCGCGCTCCTTTGCTTTTGCGAGCTGGATGCCAAAGACCTCTTCAAAGGCGAACCGCTTTCGTGCACTCTCTGCATGTTCCGCTTTCTTAGGAGTGTGTATCCAAATGAGCGCTGTACTAAGTACGGGTAGGTTGTATCGTTTGAGCACTTCGCTAGGTATTGGGTCAGCGAGCTTCTCAAGGACGCCTGCACTAAAACACTTTTGCACCGTATGAAAAAACCATTTTGAGGTCACGCCCTTGGTTTCTCGGTATACGGGATAGATAGTCTCGTCTAAGTTTTCGGTGTTTTTGAAAATGGAATCGTGTCGGTCAATGGGAAGGCTTTCTAACTTTTCAATTTCAGGATTCGCGAGGTAGAGCTTTCCGTCACTCCCTGTCACTTTTCCCGCGAGCTTTACGTACGTGCCATCGGTGAGCATCTTTGCGATGTACGGTTGGTTAAACCACATGATCTTGATTCTCGCTGTGCCATCCTCAACCCAGCCTTCTGAAATCGGTACGCGACTCTTCCACGATTTACGAGTGTTGAGCCCGCCAATTTGTCCATAGACCACCGCATCCTCTCCCTTTGTGAGTGAGCCAACAGATTGAATCGATGAAATATCCTCGTAGCGCTGCGGTACATGGAGGAGTAGATCTTGCACAGTTAAAACGCCTAAGCGTTTCAGAGCCTTTTGATGGATCTGATCAACTCTGAAATGGGAAGTAAGGAGATCGTGAGGCGACACGTTTCTATAGTACCAGATTGGAAGAAATTGAAAGAATACAAAAGAAAAAGCCGGCGCAACGTGCGCCGGCTTCAAATCACGTTTACACCCGAGTCTTCCTTGCGGCAACAACGAGCTGTCCGTTCGAGAATCCGAACGTGACTTCGGTGTCAGTAGTGAGGCCACGGGCCGTGAGATGTGGTATGGGACGATATCGCTCTCCGGTGTCCAAGCGCTTGCGCAAACTGTCTTCACAGAGTTTCCGAAGCCTATCAAGTGAAGGAACTTCCCGCGCCTTTAATGATACAAAGAGGGGAGTGGCGTTCCGGGGAATGTCTTGGATCAAGATCATTAGTCCTTCGCGGGTAATTCGATACGCTCCTTCCGCGAAGAAGTGCTCCGCGGCTGTTAGTGTGTCGGCGTATACTCTTGCCCACTCCGCTGCTTTACGTAATGTTGACCCTGAAGGGACAGTCAGGGGTTCAACCTCAGCGCGAATCACGAGGAACCATTCAGAAGTAAATAGGCGCGTGGGGGCTTCTTGCACTTCTTCTCGTTGTTGATAGAGACTCATCGCGGGGAGAAGAACAAGAAAGAACATCACTGCTAACTTCGCAAACCCCTCTCGATCGTTACTCATGAGTGAAGCGAGGCACATTGCAAATAGCACAGAGTACCAAACCGCACTTGTTTCAGTCAGTATCTTTTTCAAGGTGCACCTCCCTTAGGGTTGTCAGTCTCGCATTACCATACAACATTTTATGCTTACTCGAAAGAGACTGGCCGTGAAGCCGTAGGAGGTTGGTTTCTGATGAAAAGCGGGTGATTTTCTCTTAAGTTTCTTTTATACCGTGAAAGGTGTCGTATACTATGCGGATGAAAAAAAATGCTACTATAAAAAAAATTCGTAAGGACTATGGCAAGCTTTCGCTTGCACTCCATAAAAAATTCCATGGAAAGCTCGAGGTGGTATCTAAGCATAAGCTCGTAACACGAGATGACTGGAGCCGGATGTATACACCCGGTATTGCTGCGGTTTCGAGTCATTTAGCCAAGAATCCGAAGGATGCGCGCATGTACAGCATTAAAGGAAATACTGTTGCTGTCATTAGTGATGGTTCTGCGGTATTAGGGCTGGGCAATATTGGACCTCTGGGAGCACTTCCAGTTATGGAGGGTAAGTGTGCGATTTTAAAAGAGATGGCAGGGGTAGATGCGTTTCCTCTTGTTCTCGATGTGCACGGAGTAGATGAGATTGTCGCTGTGGTGAAAGCAATTGCACCAGGATTTGGAGGAATTAATTTGGAGGATATTGCTGCGCCGAAATGTTTTGAAATTGAAGAACGCCTGAAGAAAGAGCTTACGATTCCTATTATGCATGACGATCAGCACGGGACGGCGATCGTGGTGCTTGCTGGACTAATTAATGCGGCAAAGGTTGTGGGAAAGAAGCTCGAATCACTGAGAGTCGTGATTGTGGGAGCGGGTGCTGCAGGTCGCGCAACGGCACTTCTCTTACTCAAGGCCGGCATTACGGACGTTATTGTGCTCGACAGTAAAGGGATTATATACAAAGGTCGTACGGGTATGGTTTCCTATAAGCTCGAATTGGCGAGGATCACAAATCCCCGGAACGTGAAAGGCGAACTGCTCGAAGCCGTTCAGGGCGCGGACGCGCTCATTGGAGTCTCTGGTCCTGGAACAGTTGCAAAAATGCACGTTGAGAAGATGGCAAAGAATTCGATTGTCTTTGCGCTCGCAAATCCAATTCCAGAAATCATGCCGGAGGACGCAAAACAGGCAGGAGCACGTGTGGTAGGAACTGGACGTTCAGACTTACCAAATCAGGTTAATAATTCTCTCGTATTTCCAGGAATTTTCCGAGGCGCGCTCGACAATGGGATTAACGTTATTACTGACGAAATAAAACTCACGGCCGCCAAGAAGCTTGCGAGTCTCGTCAAGAAACCAACTGCTGAAGAAATCATTCCACACGTTATGCTCCCTGGCCTTGTGAAAGCGATTGCGAGTGTGATCAAGTAAAACAATCCTGTCGTAGCATCCCCGATGCAGAGCATGTGTAGCATTGCTCGACAGGCACCAGGTTGTTTTTCTAGAAGTAGTCTGTGCTCCGCACACACACGATGCTGCGACGATTCATCCCCGCAGCAAAGCTGTCGGGGCATTCTCGTCGTTCGCTAGTAAACAATAAAAACACCCCGCCCACGAAGTGGACGGGGTGTTTTTATGAAGAGCTCTAGTAAAATTTTGCTTCGTACTCAAGCTTCGACATAACCCGCACTAGGCCTGTATCTTCGAAGCTTGAATGATTGTGGTAACCCCACGCCCCGTTTTCAGTAAACGTAAAACTCCACGCCCCGCCTTTTTTAATGTCTTTGCAGGAATCAAATGAGCTTCCTTTGCAGTCGCTCCTATTTTCCACCGGATAGAGACTGTGGCTCGGGTGATTGTTTGAAGCAACCCACATATCTTCACCACTAGTATTCATAAACTGTACTGTCCCACCCGTAACAATGGTCACCTCCTTTGGAATGAATGATTTGCCATCGTATACGACGAGGGCACTTTCAGGGTACACCGGCTTTGGAAGTTCGTAGACTGGGCCGTCATCTTTCCTAATAGTCTCGCTTGAAACAGCCCGTTGAATTGTTTTTTCTCCTTCCATCTCAGCAACCGCTTCCTCTGGCGCTGCAGCCATCTTGGGTTGTAAGTAATAATAGCCCCCGTACACCGCCGCTCCTAAAACTAGGAAAAATAGTATTGCTTTCATATTTGCGATCCTACAACGAAATTTCCGTTTTGTATAGTGGCCCTGGTAGTTACCGAAAATGATAGTTCTAAACATGCGTTTGAATCTATGCTATTCTGGGTCGCATTCTCATGTATATCTGGGATATGGAGAGTTGGCTGAGTGGATCAAATTGTATGGGACATAATTTGATCTGACTGAAAGGAAGTGGACGAACTTGTTCGACCACGTAAAGCCACCTTGAAATGAACAATGGAGAGTTGGCTGAGCTGCGTGAAGAAGAAACTGCTTTCTTCTGAACCGGTACTTGTACCGGACCACTCAGTCAACAAGCCGCGCAAGCGGTCTCCATATGAACGAAGTGAATATATGGAGAGTTGGCTGAGTGGTCGAAAGCACCTCACTGCTAACGAGGCAGGGTCAAAAGCCCTCGCGAGTTCGAATCTCGCACTCTCCGCCCAAGAAACCAGTTATCGGCATAAACCGACACATGGAAATAAAAATTGAGAAAGGATATATATCAATAGTCTCGCCAAAACTCACGTGGGTGTGTGGGCTTTGGGGTGGTGCACCGAAACTTGCCCGAGCTGCTGCGTTCTTTCCTTTTATCATTTTTCGCGCGGAAGGAGAAAAAGTGCCGTGGGTCATTAATCACGAACGTATTCACTTTCGCCAGCAACTTGAAACAGCCTTTGTGGGTTTGATTATGTGGTCCATCATTGAAACCTTGTATGCACTAATTGTATTAAGGAAAAGTCTTAAAGAGGCATACCTGTGGCGTTCATCGGAACAGGAGGCGTATCGAAATCAGCAAGATTTTCAGTATCTTGATAACCGACATGTATGGGCACAGTTCAAGTATGTTAAAGACAAGAGAGTATTTAACTTAGGAAATCCAGGAGAGATTATTTTCACCGACGACCCAGATACCCTCTGAGTGGCTAGGTAAGTGGGACGACTCCTATACTTTTCGGAACCATGAAATAAAAAATCGCCCCTCACTTTCTGAGGGGCGATTCGCGGAATCGGTGTTCAGACGACTTTTCCCAAATCGTTCGGGTCAGACAGATCCCCAACAATGACCACTCTGCCTTCGCTTCCGACAGACATGAGCATTTCAATAGGTGACGGCACGCGAGCTACTGTACCGGGTGGCATCCAAAATCCCTGACGGTCAGCCCCTGTCTCAGCGCAGTTCCAGCCGAGACATCCAACAAGACATCGATCATCCTTGCTATACCGCACGGCATACTCAGGAACCTCGAAGGGTTCCTGTGGAGTGTAGAGCGTGACCGGGTCACCGACATGGATCGAGTTTTCGCACCATGCGCATCTGATCGACATTTTGGCGATGCAATCGAAGCAGTAGTCTGGCATGCCGTTCTCGGAGAGCGGCATGGACACCGTACGGCTTTGGCCGTGTGAGGTAATTTTGCCGGCCTTCTTGGTATTGTGTCCACAAACATTGGCGGTATACGTCTTGCGGAATGGATGTGAGAGGGCGAGCCAAAGGACTCGCAGACAATACACTATTTTATGCATAATGAACTCCTTTTTGGTTGAGGTTTCTCTGGTCGCGATACTACTTGATATTCCACAATAAGTCTATGATTTGAGAAAATAGTTGTCCGGTGAGTTTCACGCTTGACTTTATTTAGATGTGACGTATTGTTTATTTCCGTTCTTTTTTGAAGGTTACTCATGGGACATCGAGATTTGGTCGTATTAAATAAAGAGGGGTGGCGAAAGACGCTCGTGGAAACCCTTAAAAATCTTGAGGATCCACAGGGTGATTGTGCAACAATTCCTCTTTTAACGGTGATCGAAGGGATGATCGACCTGCGACATGTTGAGTTAAAAGACGACATACTCGCACTTAAGAAGAGGTCTCTCACTGACTCGGAACTTCATTTTCTGGCCTATCTGGAGGAAGCCCTCCAAATTGAGAGACGTCCCGGGTTTCGTTTTACCGCGATCTTTAGTGAGAAATATTGCGGTAATAAAGTAAGTATTACCCTGTACACAGACTCACAAAAAAAACCAGTTAAGGTAGCGCATCTGCGGTGGCATGAAGAGGATCCTTGGAAAATTCTTGAAAGGTTTTTCCACAGGTGGGTTTTGCGGGGAAATTTTTCTGCTGTGGAAGATCCGGGCCTCTTGGCAGTATTAGAACGTATGCGCCATGAAAGGCGTATACGTAGGCGGTATCGCAAAGGTTGTTACTACTTCCTACGCAGTCCCTCTCCAGAGTATTTCATTGTCGATCGAAAAGTTCATGGGATACTCACCATGGACTATCATGACCTTGAAGAAACGTCTTGAGACTGTTGTTCCACCATAACAAATCGTAGTTCAGCTCTAACCGGAAGACAGTTTCAGTCTTCATTGTTGGAGCTGTTTTTCGTTTATAATTCTGACAAACCTAGTAGTTGATATTGTAAGTTAATTACTTACGTAAAATAACATTTGGCGTTGCACCATATGGGTCGGGCCAGAATTCAAGGGATGACCATAGGGTTCCCTGTACGAGTTCACGAATTGTATCGTTATGATCCATGTCTGCTTCCATATAGAGTGTGCCGCCTTCCTTGAGAAGTGGCCACGCATGTTCAATCAGAAATCGGTGGAACGCATGCCCCTCTTCGTCTGCAAAAAAAGCGAGGTGTGGTTCGAAGTCGATCATTTCACGATCCAGGTCGGGGAGTGCTGAGTAGGGAACATACGGTGGAACGGCGAAGATGGCATCATATGTCCCATTGAGACCGTCTAAGCCACTTGCCGAAAACACTCGCGTACGATTTTTGTCTATATGATTAAGATCAATATTTTTTTCAATCTGTGGTTTGAGGTTTGGGTCAAGTTCAGAAAAATCAACGCTCGAATTTGGAAGATGCGTGAGGATTGCAACACCCACATTTCCCGCACCCGAGAAGGTGTCGGCAATACGAAGTGTGCCTGATTTTTCCTTGAGCTCACTGATTGCTCGTTCAACCCAGAATGCCGTCTCGGGCCGTGGAATCATAGGACGGAGCGAAAGGTCGATGTGTGCGCCAAGAAAAATTGTGTGCCCCAGCACGTATTCATAGGGCTCACCGTTTTTTAAACGTTCAATGTCATGTAAATACGCGGGAGAGGATACTCCCGCGTATTTTTCTCGCTTTAGTTTGGCAATTTGTGCATCCATACAAGTCGCTAAAAAGTAACAGATTCAAGGCGACAAGTCACGGGAGAAATAAGTCCAAACCCATTTTAAAATGTAATATGCGCGGCGAGGAAGAGTAAAAACGCGAGACATATGGGTATATGATGAGCGTTTGAACGATGAACTCAACAAAGCAGATTACGATTTAAAATGGGTTTTTAGTGGGCAAACGCTAGGCAAGTGACGGAAGTGGGGTAGTGCGGCAAAAGCGCAGCTTTTGCCGCACGCATCGTTGCTCCGGTCGTTATGACATCATCGACAAGTAAAATGTCCCGACCGTGTACCCGCTCGGGTGCTACAACCGTGAAGGCATTCGCAATATTTTGTTCCCGAGCTTCTTTTCTGAGGGATGTTTGCGGCAGGGTTTCCTTCGTGCGCGTGAGAATCCGTTCGTCTACAGTACCTCCGCCACTCACCACTGTCCTCAGTACTTCCGAAACCTGATTGTACCCCCGTTCCCGCTCTCGTGTTTTTGAGAGTGGAACAGGAATAATGATGTACGTCAGAGCGAATTCTGAGCTCTCTATGTAGTGAGTAAACAAAAACCCGAGGAGTTTCTGCGCGCGCTCGTTGCCATGAAACTTTGCTTCATGAATCAGTGCGCGTACGCGTGCATCACTAAAATGCGCGAGCGCGAGGATGTCATGCGCACTCCTTAGTTGGTAGAGATCGTGCATATTTGATTCGCGTAAACCCCTCACCAACATCGCCTCTTCGGTAGGAGGGAAGAGAATATCAAAAAAAAGTGAAACGTAATTACGCATGTAGAAAAGTCACGTGATGATCCATGATAGAATATTTTTATCAATATGGCATTTGACCTGTCCAAAGTAACCTCGTTTTTTGAGAAAAAAATAACAACATCCAGTAAAAAGATGGTGGTGGGCATTGATATTGGCTCCTCTGCAATAAAAATAGTACAGCTCTACGACAATAAGGGCACACCTACGCTTGAAACCTACGGTGAATTGCAGCTTGGTCCGTATGAAAATTCAGATATTGGACGCACGACACATCTCCATGAGGAGAAACTGAGGGAAGCGTTTGTAGACATTCTTCGTGAGTCATCAGTTACCGCAAAAAAAGTAGCACTTGCGATTTCCTACAGTGGAAGTTTCTCCTCGATTATTCCTGTACCGACGAGTGATATTGCGAGTATCGCTGCTATGATTCCTGTGGAAGCGCGCAAGTATGTGCCCGTACCACTTGCTGAAGTAACGCTCGATTGGTTCCCGGTATCAAGTCGATCGGACGGTACTGGGACGAATGTGCTCCTCGTTGCTATTCACAATGGCGTACTCAAGAAGTACGAAACCATGGTTCGCACGTTGAATTTGGAATCTACACTTACTGAAATTGAAATGTTTAGTACGATTCGTTCAGCAGTGAGTCAAAAAGATACCTCAGTTGCAGTTATCGATATCGGTGCCGGTTCAACAAAGGTGTATATCGCAGAACAGGGAGTGGTGGCAAAGACGCATAGTCTCCTCATGAGCGGTGTGCTCTGTACGAAGGCAATTGCGGACGCAGCAAGAATTCCCTTTAAAGAGGCTGAAGAACTCAAACGACGTTATGGACTCAGTGAAATAACTGAATATCCGCTCGCAGGGAAGGCACTCCTTGATGTTGTGGAGAGAGGGTTTAGAGAAATTGCGAAAGTGATTGAGCGTTTTGAAGAGAGTGGGGGAACGAAGGTGGAGAAAATTGTACTCGCGGGGAGTGGAGCTCTGCTTCAAGGGATTCCCTCATTCGGAGAACAACTTTTCTCGCGCACAGTTTCGCTCGCTGATCCCTTTTCGAAGGTGGCGTATCCTGCCTTTCTCGAAGACACACTCAAAGAAGCGGGTCCATCATTTGCAGTGTCGGTTGGAGTGGCGATTCGCGCACTCGGGAGTTTGTAGACCGAGCGAACCATTTTTAAATGGGCAGAACGCAGCAAGTGTATGGTTCTTTTCTCTCCAATGTCCACAGCACCGTGACCGTATTGTTTTCTCTCCTAACGTATACTGTAAATGATGGCAGAAATTCCACGTTCTTCTTTCATACCAAAACAACCAGGTTCGGTTGTTCCTGCCGCGATGCAGCGTCGACGGCGTTTTCATGTTTTTGGTTTTATTGCGACCGTCATTCTTGTCGGCTCCTTACTTTTTGCTGGAGGAGCATATTTTTACAAAGGGGTTTCTGAACAGCGGCTCATAAAAGCGCAGGAAAACTTAAAAGCTGAAAAGGATAAGTTTGATATTGCAAAGTTAAATGAGATCCGTGACTTCAATCGTCAGATTCTTGCAGTACGATTTCTGCTTGATCAGCATATTGCCCCGTCGAAGATCTTTGACGTGCTCGAACTCAATACGATGGAGCGGCTTCAATTTACCTCACTTCACCTCACGTACGATCCTTCGCGCGAGATATTGATGGATGTGCAGGGGAGTACTGAAGAATTTAAGACGGTCGCACTTCAGGGTCTCAGTTTTGGAAAGGTGCCCCTTCTTAGAGATTCGATAATCTCTGAGCTCGGCACTTCAAATACAGCCGAATCGGAAACAGGCGAAGATGACCAACAGGTTACGTTTAACGTGAAGAGTGTGCTCAGCATAGATGGTCTGGCGTATACAGCTGCTCCACGTACTGAAGCACTCCCATCTGGGGACAGGGCGACTACTTCTCTGGAGGGCGCGGCGTCACCGAGTAATTCGGGTCAACAATAACGAATATGTTTAGAACTATTACACCAATTTTTTCCATAATTCTCGCCATAGCGATCTATTTTCTTTTTACAAGTGAAATTTTTGTAGGTATTAAGGCTACCCAGGTAGAAGCAGAGGGGCTTGAGGTGGCAGTGTTGGAAGTGAAAAAGTTCAATGACGAACTTGAGCGCCTCTTGGCCATCAAGCGTTCCATGAGTTCTGAGCGAGACCGCATTGAGGCGTTTGTGAGTACTGAAACAGACGAGGTGCGCATGCTCGTTGATCTTGAGGCTATGGCTAAGAGACATAATATGCTCCTTGGAAATATTAGCGTTACAAAAGCAACGGCCGAAACAGCGGCACCTACTGACGTGACGGCGATGTCGAGTGGGATTGGTCTCTCAGATTTTATGAGCACGGACATCTCATTTGGTCTCATTGGTACCTATGAAGACTTCCGCGCAATTCTTGCAGAACTTGAGAGAAGCCTCGTCCTTATGGAAATCATTGATATCTCTCATACGGCGAACGAGGGAGACTTACAGCAGTTTGATCTAACCGTTCGCGCGTATGCATTAAAATCAGTAGCCCAATAACGTATGTCTAATCTTCTTAAAAATTTACTGTTTGCGCTCGGACTCTCCGTTTTGTTGTGGCTCGGGTACGTACTTTTTGTAAAGGATACTGATGAATTTGCAGATGGTGAAGCTGGAGTTGTCGTATCTCCAGAGGCCCAACTCGAAGCTCAAGAGTTCGTTGCTCGGCTCAATGAGCTCAAAGATATGGACATTGATTCTGGTGTGACGAGCGAGGAGAAGTTTAAATCGCTCGAGGATTTTAGGGTGACGATTGAAGATGAACCAAAGGGGAGACGGAATCCATTTGCTCCGGTGGAATAGAGTACAAGCTCACATAAAGGTATGAATCTTCTTGCACTTCTAGAAGAAAAGAATGTTATTGATGCTGAAAAATCAGCTGGAGCTCTTCAATATGCGAAGGAGCACGGGGTATCGTACGAACGGGCGCTCCTTGAAGATGGTGTTGATGACGAGGTTATCAGAAAGACCATTGGGGAATATTTTGAGCTTCCCTCGCGAGCAATCGATGAAAACGAGAAGATCGACCCTACGGTACTCAAGTATCTTTCCCTTGAGTCATCACGACATTACGGTATTGTGCCACTCGCTATCGAAGATGGGGTGCTCGAGGTAGGTATTATTGATCCTGAAAATCTCTCGTTTCGAGATGCGCTTAATTTTATAACGACTAAGGAGCAACTTCCGTACAAACTTATTTATATACTCGAACAGGATTTTGAACATGCGCTCAAGTCCTATGAAAACCTCACGGGGGATGTGGATGCGGCACTCGGTGACCTTGAATCCGAACTTGATGAGCAAGATGTTGTAGAGCGAGCTGTGCACGAGGGCCTTAGTAAGCCGGGTATGGAGCACATCAAGGAAGATGCTCCTGTTACTAAAATTGTGGCGACGATTCTTCGGTACGCGGTGGATGGAGGGGCATCTGATATCCACATCGAGCCAACCATGAAAAAGATTGTGGTGCGCTTTCGTGTCGACGGTATTCTCGCGCACAGTCTTGAGCTTCCACTGAAAGCACATTTAGCGGTTGTCGCACGCATTAAAATTTTGGCGTCACTTCGTCTTGATGAAAAGCGTAAGCCACAGGACGGTCGTTTTTCAGCTTCGATTGATGGGAGACAGATAGACTTCCGTGTCTCTATTCTGCCGACGAGCCATGGAGAGAAGGTGGTTATGCGTATTCTCGATACTGAAACAGGTGTGCGCACCCTTGAGGACACAGGTGTATCGAAACACAATATCGACCTCATTCGTAAGGCGATTAAACAACCGTACGGCATCATTCTCATTTCTGGACCAACGGGCTCGGGTAAATCAACGACGCTCTATGCGATGCTCTCTGAGGTAGACCGGGTAGGGAAGAACGTTATTTCGCTCGAGGATCCGGTGGAATATAGCATTGATGGGGTGAGTCAATCGCAGATGCGTCCTGAAATTGGGTATACATTCGCGAACGGTCTCCGCACCGCGCTTCGACAAGATCCGGACGTGATCATGGTGGGAGAAATTCGTGATAAGGAAACGGCCCAACTGGCGATTCAGGCCGCACTGACGGGACACCTCGTGCTTTCAACGATTCACACCAACAATGCAGCGGGAGTTATCCCACGCCTCATTGATATGGGTGTGGATCCATATCTCATCGCTCCTACGCTTCAGCTCGCGCTCGCACAACGCCTCGTGCGACGTATTTGTCCTAACTCAGGGAAGAAAATTCCAGTTCAAGGAAGTATGAAAATGATGATTGAGCACGAGTTTAACGAACTCTCCGGTGAGTTCCGAAAGTTGATTCCTAACGCTGAGTACGTTCTCAATGCCGAACCAACCGCTGAGTGTGCGAGTGGCACGAAGGGACGTGTTGCGGTTATGGAGGCGATTGAAGTGAACGACGATATCCAAAAACTTATCCTCAACGGCACGAACGAGGATGAGCTTACCAAGGCAGCACGAAAGAATGGATTTATGACGATGAAGGAAGATGCCATTATAAAGGCGCTCGAACACTCGATTCCCTTTGAAGAAATTAATACCCTTGGTGGTGCACTTCTCATTTCGGACGAAGCTGAAAAGGAGGCGGAGGCACCCGTCTTGCCGACCGAAGGAGAGAAGCTTGAAGCTGAGGGTATTGAAGTCGCACCTTCGGAACCTGTCGATAACCAAGAGATTCCAAAGTTCTAGTAAGTATAATAGCTATATATGAAAATTCTTCTCGTGGATGACGATGCTTTTTTACGCGATATGTATGCGACCAAATTTGGTGAAGAGGGCCATTCGGTATCGGTTGCAGAAAGTGGAGAACAGGCACTTGAAATGTTGAAGACAGAATCCTTTGAGACAGTACTTATGGATATGATTATGCCAGGAATGACGGGGGTTGAGCTTCTCAAGGCAATTCAAGGTGCATCGCTCTCGCCAATGCCGATCTGTATTGTCCTTTCCAATCAGGGAGAACAGGAGGATATGAAAGCAGCACTGGCAGCTGGCGCAAAAGGGTATATTATCAAAGCTGAGATGATCCCGAGTGAGGTCGTCGCTAAAGTTAAAAGTATAGTTGAGGGATAATTATGGCAACGGTTGACTACAAACGAGAGCTGGAAGATCTCATCGATATTGTTATTACTGAGAATGGCTCCGACATACACCTTTCTGTTGGCTCGCACCCAATCATTCGAGTTGCGGGTGTACTCATTCCACTGACGAAGAAGCCAGTTCTTAATACCACCGATGTGCTTGGGTTCCTTCGGTCCCTCATCACAAAAGAATCAGAGGATAAATTTATAGCTTCGCATGAGGTGGATTTCTCATTTGCTGCACAAAAGGGTGTACGTTTTCGTGGGAATGCTTTTTATCAGAAAGGAACAATCGCAATCGCACTTCGACACATTCCGAATAATGTCCGCACATTTCAGGAGCTCAACCTTCCTCCGATTCTTGAAAGTTTTACCCAGCGCCCCCAGGGATTCTTTCTCTGTGTGGGTCCCGTAGGTCAGGGTAAATCAACCACGCTCGCAGCCATGGTGGATTTGATTAACCAGACACGCGCCGAACACATTGTGACCATTGAAGATCCAATCGAGTATATTTTCGAACCCAAAAAATCGCTCATTGATCAGCGCGAAATAGGGCTCGATACTAAAGATTTCTATACAGGGCTACACTCAGCGTTCCGTCAGGACGTCGACGTGATCATGGTGGGAGAAATGCGTGGACATGAGACGATCAGCACCGCTGTTACTGCTGCGGAGACGGGTCATCTTGTTTTTTCAACGCTCCATACGAACAACGCAGCGCAAACAATCGATCGTATTATCGATACCTTCCCGGCAGAGCAGCAGGATCAGATCCGTACGCAGCTCTCAGGCTCACTCGCGGGCATTTTCTCACAGCGCCTCATCCCACGTATTTCAGGAGGACTCATCCCTACATACGAACTCCTCATCAATAACTCTGCAGTTTCAAACCTCATTCGTGAACGTCGTACCCATGAAATTCAAACCGTCATCGAAACCGGACTTGAGCACGGTATGATTGATATGAACCGCTCTCTTGTGGAGCTCGTACAAAAAGGAGAAGTCACCGTTGAAAACGCATTCGCGTATTCCACAAATCCAAAAGGACTCGAACGACTTATGTAATCTCATATATGCTCTTTTCTTATAAAGCAATTGATCAAAACAGCACACCGCGCGAAGGCACGGTGGAGGCAAAGAGCACTGAGTCTGCGATTCAAACCGTGCAGGATAGAGGGTATACCATTATTTCAGTTGAGCCGCTGAATGAGAAAACCTCCGCGCTTAACATAGAAATCAAGTGGTTTGAGCGCGTATCAATGAAGGAGATTGTAATCCTTTCAAGACAGGTAGCTACGCTCTTTGAGGCACAGGTATCCGCGCTCCGCGTGTTTCGCCTTCTTGCAGCGGAAAGTGAGAACCCAAAGATGCAGAGCATTCTCACCGCCATATCAGATGATTTGCAGGGCGGAAGTTCAATTTCCCGTGCACTCGCGCATCATCCGGATGTATTTTCGCCGTTTTATGTCAGCATGGTTCGCTCAGGTGAAGAATCAGGAACCCTTGAAAAGGTATTTATGTACCTCGCGGATTATTTGGACCGCACGTACCAAGTCGTTACGAAAGCGCGAAATGCACTGATCTACCCGGCCTTTGTGATAGCCATTTTTATCGCGGTTATGCTCCTTATGCTCACGATGGTTATTCCACGCATCAGTGAAATTCTCATTAGTTCTGGAGGAGAAATTCCGATTTATACAAAGATTGTAATGAGTATCTCAAGCTTCTTCGCAAACTACATTGGTCTCATTCTTGTGTTTGTGGCGCTCGGGGGTTTTGTGTTCTGGCAATTTATGCGCACTGAAGTAGGGAAGCGTGCCGTTGACGAATTTAAGCTACGGGTTCCAATTATTGGAGATCTCTACGAAAAGCTTTTCCTCACTCGCATCTGCGACAATCTTTCTACAATGCTTGGAAGCGGCATCTCAATGGTCCAGGCGCTTGAAATCACGGCTGAGGTTGTCGACAACGCGGTCTATCGCGAAATTATCGAAGATACGCTCGTTGATGTGAAGGGTGGGAAATCGTTTGCGGACTCTATTTCTGAGTATCCCGAGATTCCTGGGGTACTTGCCCAAATGAGTAAGGTTGGTGAAGAAACGGGTAAACTGGGGGATATTTTGGATACGCTTTCAACATTTTATAGACGCGAGGTAAATAATTCGGTTGATACGCTCATTTCACTTATTGAGCCTGCGATGATTGTGCTTCTCGGCCTTGGGGTGGGGACTTTGTTGGCTTCTGTACTAATACCTATCTACAACATCACCGGAAGCGTTTAGCGGATTCTCGCACACTTCTTTGTTGCTTCAGTCATAGTATGTCTCGTCGTATATTAAATACGCCTCAACAGACTATTTCCTTTGCGCCTCGAATTGTACTGAGAATCCGCTAAACGCTTTTGTTATATGTGCTGTCCACAGCAGTAAGCCAAATTGTAACGAAAGCTCGTATAATGGATGTAACCACACTACGTGGAGCAATAATTATTTATTTATAAATTATGATGAAAATCAATACATTCAAACGAGGCTTCACTCTCATCGAGCTCCTCGTAGTAATCGCGATCATCGGTATCCTCGCATCCGTTGTTCTCGCATCACTAAACACAGCTCGAAGTAAAGGGTCTGACGCAGCTGTTAAGTCAAATGTGAACGGTATCCGTGTTGGTGCAGAAGTTGTGTATGACAACCTTGCTAACAGATACAGTTCCGTAGCTGATGCGTATTCAGCAGCATGCGGGGCGATAGCTATAGCAACTCCAGCTACCTTTGTATTTAACGATTCTAATGTTCAAGCACAAGTAGATGGTGCAGTAACTGCTGGAGGTCTTGAATCGAAATGCGCTTATGGAGCAACTTTCTATGTAATCGCTGTTCCTCTTAAGTCCACACCAACTCAAGCATGGTGTGTTGATAGTACTGGTGCAGCAACTACAATCACATTTGCAAACTTCACTGCGGCAACAGATGTGACGTGTGCACTTGCAGGAACGTAAAAAATACAATTTTGACAAAAAACACCCTTTAAGGGTGTTTTTTGTTTTCCACAAGGTTTATGTTTAGTTACATAATTATTTGTCGTTGTACGCTACACTTAATTATTCTTAATGAATCAAAATTCAAACATAAGAGGTTTTACTTTACTCGAGCTCCTCGTAGTAATAGCGATCATCGGTATCATGACATCAATTGCGATGATGGCGCTCTCTCAGTCAAAAAATAAAGGTGGAGATGGAGGCGTGAAACAAAATCTTGTGAATGCGCGAGCGCAAGCAGCTTTTTACTATAATGGTTCCGCAACCAGCTCAGATTCCTACACCGGGGGAGTCTCGGGGAATATGTGTAACGATGCGCGTAATGGTGTGTATCGACAAGTGCAAGCTGCCGCAAGGGCTGCAGGGTTAACTCCTCAGGGAACTTATGCGAATAATACAACGGGAACGGCTTCACTTGAGGTGTGTCATGCTATAGCTACTCAATTCGCAATTTGGGTTCCTCTCAAGCAGGGTAATGGATGGTGTATTGATAGCGCTGGTGCTTCTAGAAATACAGCCCCTCTTGACCAGGCAGGAAATCAATATGTTTGCCCTTAAAACGATCATAGAATGGAGACTTACTGGTACGTCCCACTCCATAGGTCTGCCCTATGAGAACACAATATTTGCTGTTAGCATAGTGGTATGGCAAATCGATATTACAATTTCGTAGAACATGAGTTCTACCACATATACAATCGTGGAAATAGTAAGCAAACTATTTTTAAGGAAGAAAGTGATTACGAACGGTTTAATAAACTGCTGTATATTGCTAACAATAATAAGCGCTTCGTGCTTCGGGAGCTTGATACCGGCAATGTGTTTGACTTAGAACGAGAGGATCAATTGGTACACATAGGAGCCTATTGCCTCATGCCAAATCATTATCACCTCCTGCTCACTCCTGCGCAAGAAAATGGTATTCCACGTTTCATGCGGAAACTTGCAACAGGTTATGCAGCTTATTTTAATAAAAAATATTTTAGAACGGGAGGGTTGTTTGAGGGACCCTATAAAGCACGCTGGGCTGATTCGGACAGATACTTAAAGTACCTCTTTTCGTATATTCATCTCAACCCATACAGAAGTAAAGATGAAAATCATAAAAACACCATTGTGGCATCTAGACTTAATGAGTATCGTCATTCGAGTCTTCCTGATTACCTGGGAGAAAAAAGACAACTTGGAAAAATCCTCTCGTACAAAGCATTTCCTGAATACTTCACTACAGTTAAAGATCAAATAGGGGAATTGATGGAGTGGCTTGACTATCAGGAAATTTAATGTGCCATAGGGCTGACCTATGTAAATAGGGACGAGGGTAGAATGGAGGGATGGAAATTTTTGCCGAAAATTTTGGATATTTTTGGTACATCATGGTGTTTGTATTTGGGGCGATTGTCGGGAGTTTTCTCAACGTGGTCATTTACCGCATTCATACGGGACGTTCGCTTAATGGGCGTTCTCACTGCATGTCCTGTGGTACGACGCTCAAGTGGTATGAGTTATTTCCCATTTTTTCATACCTCGCACTTAGGGCTCGTTGTCGGCATTGTGAGGCATACATCCCGAATCGGTATCTCGTAGTCGAATTGCTTACTGGCGCGTCGTTTGCATTTTTATGGTCTCTCTCAGCTCCTAACCTCTGGCTTTTTGCTTTATATGCTGGGCTCATCTCGGTGTGCATCATTATCGTAGTGTACGACATGCGACACACCATTATTCCTGACGAACTCACCATTCTTGTGGGAGTATTCGCTTTTCTCCTTCTTGGGTATGAATACATGGAAACAAGGCAGGTAATCCCACTCCTTTACGACCTGCTTGCGGGAGTGAGTGCCGCGCTCTTTTTTGCTGGACTTTGGCTTGTGTCGAAGGGACGATGGCTTGGCCTAGGAGACGCGAAGCTCGCGCTCCCACTCGGTATTATTGCAGGGTATTCTTCCGCGCTTTCCATGGTCGTCCTATCGTTTTGGGTCGGTGCTCTTATTAGTATTGTGCTCCTCTTGATCCAGAGCTTCCTCAGAAGGTGGAAAACTCACTTACCGTATCTCCCCGAAACCATTACAATGAAGAGTGAAATCCCATTTGCTCCGTTTCTTATCGTGGGATTCATACTCGTTCTCTTTTTTCATGCAAATATTTTCACCATCACGAGTTACCTCTTACCGCTTTAGGAAGGGTAGAGAAGGTGTGCGTGGGTTTACGCTCCTTGAGATGATGGTCTCTGTTGCCATCATTGCTCTCATCACCGCCCTTGTGTTGGTAAAATTTGGTGCGTTTGAAAGTACGACGCTTCTTAAGGGCGCGGCGTACGAGCTCGCGCTTTCAATCCGCGACGCCCAAGTCTACTCAATCAGTGTGAAAGGAAATGCAGGCGGGTTTGATTACCCCTATGGGGTACATTTTGCAAAGTTAGGGACCACCTACACGTTTTTTAGAGATGAAAATTCTCAATCTGGTCAGCTTTTCTATCTTGGTGGCACAGACACTCCTCTGAGTAGTCCAGTGGTCGGTAGGTCAATGCGTATAGAAGACTTATGTGTGTATACCACAGGAAGTCCAAACACATGTGTACCTGTCGATGCGCTCGATGTTTCATTCAGGCGGCCGGAATTTTATGCTTTATTTTATGCTGCCCAAGGAGAAGGAACATCGTATACTTCTGAGATAACGAAAGCCCAGGTAAAGCTCAAATCCACGAAGGGGACGGACATTTGGGTAATTGAGATCGGGCTATTGGGACACATTTCGGTGTTTAAGGGATAACGTATGCAGTTACTTCATAAGAAAAACAAATATTCTCAGACCTCACACGGTTTTTCTCTGATTGAACTTATGGTGTCGCTCTCACTTTTTGCGATCGTCATGGTAATTAGCATTAGCACGCTCCTCACCATTATTGATGCAAATGGAAAAGCACAGGCCCTCTACTCAGCTATGACGAATATATCCTTTGCACTCGATAGTATGAGTAGAAATATTCGTACAGCCTCGGAGCATAATTGTGCTTCAGACCCAGTTTGGACCTCACTTCCAACTGATCCACAGGATTGTCCGACAGGTAATGCTATTGCCTTTCTGCGACAAAAGGACGGCGCTCGCACTGCATATCGACTCAATTCGGGAACTATAGAGCAGCGAGTAATCAATGCTTCAAGCATTGATTCTGGCTGGCTACCGATCACTGCTTCGTCAACAGTCATTGACACATTTCGGGTTTCAGTAAGTGAGGCAGATGGGGTTGTTGATAATAAGCAAACCCAAGTCTCGCTTCTCATTAAGGGTTACGTCTCAAATGGACTCGAGGCAAATACGAACTTCACCCTCCAGACGACCGTTACGCCCCGCGTATTAGATATCTACCACGATGTACCATGAGTAATAGTAACAATCACAAATTCTTTAGAACGACTGAATCACGAGGTTTTACTCTAGTTGAAACCCTGGTTGCAATCACGATTCTTATCATGGCAGTTATGGGTCCTATGACGATTGCGGCCCGAGGTATGCAAATGGGATTTTACGCAAACCAACAGACCACTGCGGTCTCACTTGCACAGGAATCCATCGAGTCCATTCAGAAGCTTCGAGATGATAACGCGCTTGAAGCATTTGTTGACACAGCAAATAATGGAACAGAAGACACATGGTCATGGTACAGTGCGTCAAACATAAGCTCATGCAAGAATGGTAGTTGTGACTATGATCCGACTACAAGTGGAAACTATCGGAATTGTACTTTGGGTTGCAGATTGTATCTTGAGACTGTGACAAATAAATATGGATATGGAGCTGGTGCGCAGTCACCATTCACACGAACAATCCAGATCGGAGCTGTTTCGGGGGGAGGTGTACCTGTGACAGTAACAGTAAGTTGGAGTACACCGCTTTTTTCAACAACTCGGTCAGTGGTACTTCGAACATGGGTATATGACCATTATGAGTTCTTTGAGACTAATTAATATATGAGTAAGCAACATAACAAAGGGTTTGCGCTCCTCATTACGATTTTGCTCGTGACCGTACTACTTGGAATTAGTAGTTCACTTCTCAATGTGGTTTTAAAGCAATACCAGCTTTCAGGCATATCCAATGCATCCGAAACTGCATTTCAAGCTGCAAATGCGGGGCTTGAATGTGCTCTATACCATGATTTTTTAAATTATCCATACACAAGCACAGCAAGTCCATTTGACGTACTAGCATCACCCGGAACCTCTGGTGAAGCTAGCATAGGGTGCTTTGGTGGTGTCGCAATTGCAGATAGTGAAACTCTAACAAACACAAAATCAAGTGGTGAAGAACAGAGATTCGAATTTTCATGGCCCACGGGAAGTGCCAGTCTTTGTACTAAGGTGAGTGTGTATAAATTTTATAGCACGAGTGCTTCTGTTTCTATGTCGACAGTTCTGGAGATCCCATCCTTTCCAGGTCGTTCATGTCCACAGGGAGCGATTTGTACAGTGATTAAATCACGAGGATATAATGCAGCCTGTGCTGATATCACTACCAATCCGCGAGTTGTTGAACGTGAGCTCATCAAGGTCTACTGATTCACCATTCGGCTCTCAAAGAATCACGAGAATTTCAGGAAAAGCTTAATATGCTATCTTTAACGGATGCGACGCGACAGAGAAAAGCAAATACCTAAGGACATTAAAAAGCGAGTTCTGGAACTCGTTAGGACTATTTCGTATCACCGAGATCTTTATCATCGGGATGATGCGCCAGAAATCAGCGATGAAGCCTATGACTCCCTTGTGGAGGAGCTTCGTGTACTTGAAACGAAGTATCCTGAACTTAAGAAAAAGTACTCACCAACTTTAACAGTTGGTAGTGGGGTAAGTGACGCGTTTAAAAAAGTGGCGCACAAGGTGCGCCAGTGGTCGTTTGATAATGTGTTTTCTGACGATGAACTAAAGGCATGGGAAGACCGACTCTACCGACACCTTGAAAAGGAAGGGGGGAGAAATGCAACACTTACCTACATGGGAGAACATAAAATCGATGGACTGAAGATTGTACTTGAGTATGAGGCGGGAAAACTTGTGCGGGCTGCGACACGAGGGGACGGGGCACTCGGAGAGGATATTACGCACTCTGCGCGGATGATTGAAGACATCCCACAGCAACTAACGGAGCCTGTCACACTCACGGCAATTGGAGAGGCTTGGCTTTCCTACGTCGAATTTGAGCGTATTAATACAGAGCGAGCGAAGGAAGATGAACCACTCTTTGCAAACCCACGGAATGCCGCAGCGGGTTCAGTTCGTCAACTTGATCCCGAGATCACGAAAAGCCGAAAGCTCTCGTTTTTTGCATATGATATTGATGCGATTGTGTCTCCTGCAGGTAAAAACACGAATCCAGAGACGCAAGACGAGGAACTTCGTCTTTTGCAGAAGCTTGGTTTTACGGTTAACCCCCACAATGTGCACTGCAAGAATATAGAAGAACTTCTCGCGTACTACCGGGCCTGGGTTCCAAAAAAGCTGAAGATGCCATACGGTATGGATGGAATTGTTGTGAAAGTAAATGAGGTGGAGTACCAAAAGGCTCTTGGATACACGGCAAAGTCACCGCGGTATGGCATCGCGTATAAATTTCCCGCCGAAGAAGCGACGACGGTGATTGAGGATATTCAGCTTCAAGTAGGGCGCACGGGGGTGGTGACTCCAGTTGCACATCTTCTCCCTGTACGTATTGCAGGGTCGACAGTCTCGCGCGCAACACTTCACAATGAAGATCAAATCAAACGACTCGATGTTCGTATCGGAGACACCGTGATTCTCCAGAAAGCAGGGGATGTTATTCCTGAGATTCTAAGTGTGGTGCTCTCACTTCGGCCAGAAAAGTCTAAGCCATACCGATTTCCTAAGAAGGTGGCGGAATGCGGCGGCGATGGGGCGATTGAGCGGATTCCAGGAATGTCTGCATATAGATGTGTGGCAAAGGATTCAGCGACGCTCCATCGCCGCCGACTCTACTACTTCGCTTCTAAGCACGCGCTTAATATTGATGGAGTAGGTCCACGTATTATTGATGCGCTTCTCGATCAAAATCTTATCAGTACGTACGTTGATCTATTTACTCTTACAGAAGGAGACTTTCTCGGGCTTCCAAAGTTTAAGGAAAAAGCAGCTCGTAATGCGGTGGCAGCAATCCAGACTGCTCGGCGTGTGCCACTCCATCGACTTCTCGTCGCGCTCTCCATTGAACATGTCGGGGAAGAAACGGCGCGCCTCATTGCGAATGAGATACCATCACTTTCGCGTATCCGAAAAGCAAATACTGAGGAACTTGCTCGCATTCACGGTGTTGGAGAAGTGGTTGCGGAGTCTTTGGTTGCATGGATGCGTGATCCACTCCATACAGAGACACTCGATGCACTTTTAAAATACATCGATATTGTACTTCCCGAAAAATCTAAAGATGGAGAGGGTAAGTTAACAGGAAAGACATTTGTGTTTACGGGCACACTACCAAATCTCGAACGGGGAATTGCTGAAGAGATGGTGCGGACTGCGGGAGGAAGCGCAACGAGTAGCGTCTCAAAGAAGACGGATTACGTGGTCGTTGGTACAGACCCTGGCTCAAAGGCTGCGAAAGCAGAGGAACTAGGAGTATCGATCCTCGACGAGGCTGCATTTCGGAAGCTACTCCGTTAATGGCTCTGTAGCGGCACCGCGTGGTTAATGCTACTATACGCGAAATTTGAAACACATCATGGACCGCGCAAACATTGAAAAACTTGCCCGCATGGCTCGTATAGAACTTCAGGAAGACGAAGCAGATATTCTTGCAGAAAATATCACGTCAATCTTGAATTACGTGAGTGAAATTAGTGAAATTACGGGAGATAAGGAAGTGGAAAAGAAAGCTGGTCCTCTTCATAATGTCTTTCGGGAGGATGGTAAGCCACATGCGCCGGGAATCTATACAGACGATCTGCTTAAGGCGGCACCGAATCGGGAGGGAATGTATATAAAAGTAAAAAAGATTCTTGAAGATAAAAAATAGTATGACTATTGAATCGCTTCGAAAAAAATTTATTGAAGGTAGTTACACGCCACTCGATGCGTACCATGAGGTGCGGAAGGTTATCGATGCAAAGAATCCAGAACTGAATGCATTTCTCCATGTTTATGATGCAGAAGGAGAGGCAGAGAGTGCAACAAAGCGTTACGCAGAGGAAGGCGATGCGGCCCCTATGCTTCTGGGTATGCCGATTGCAGTGAAGAACAATATTCTCATGAAAGGGAAGGTGACGACCGCAGGGTCACGAATGCTCGAGAAGTATGTTGCGTCGTTTGATGCGACGGTAATCGCACGCATGAAGGCCGAGGGCCCAGTATTTGTCGGGGATACCAACCTGGATGAATTTGCGATGGGTTCTTCGACAGAAAATTCCGCGTTTGGAGTTACCAAGAATCCTATCGATCCAACGCGTGTCCCGGGAGGCTCATCGGGAGGCTCTGGTGCTGCGGTGGCAATGGGAGCGGCGGTTGCTGCACTTGGTACTGATACAGGAGGCTCAGTGCGCCTCCCGGGAAGTTTCTGTGGTGTTGTAGGCTTTAAGCCTACGTATGGCGCTGTTTCGCGCCATGGGCTTATTGCGATGGGTTCATCTCTAGATCAGGCCGGGACCATCACGAACAATGTGAGAGACTCGGAAATCATTTTTAATACAGTACGCGGTGAAGATAGGATGGACGCAACGACCATTACGAAAGACACCTATCCACTCGTTTCTACTAAAGAGCGCTACCGAATCGGCGTACCACGAGATTTTCTCAAAGAAGGTATTGATGCGGATATTCTTGCGGTGTTTGAAAAGAAGATTGAAGCACTAACGCTAGCTGGTCACGAGGTTGTCGATGTATCGCTTCCCTTAATGAAGAAAGGGCTCGCGGCGTACTACATCGTGATGCCTGCTGAAGTATCTTCCAATTTGGCGAGGTACGATGGTGTGCGCTACGGCCTCCATGTGCCGGGTGACAATCTCCTCGAGGATTATTTGAAGACGCGAGCGGAAGGTTTCGGGGCTGAGGTAAAGCGAAGAATTTTACTCGGAACATACGTACTCAGTGCGGGGTACTACGATGCGTATTACGGAAAGGCTGAACGAGTCCGGGCGCTTATGCGGGATGAGCTCGCGCAGGCATTTGCTGATATTGATCTCATAATGACGCCAACTGCTCCTATTGTGCCACCCAAGATCGGAGAAAAGAGCGATCCGCTTTCTATGTATCTCTTGGATATTTGTACCGTTTCAGTAAATCTTACCGGTGTGCCAGCCATTTCTATTCCAAGTGGCAGTGTAGAACGCGACGGAACAGCACTCCCGGTTGGGGTACAATATATAGCACCACTTAATGGTGACGACCGCCTCTTCGATTTCGGCAAAAGAATTTTTGACGAATCTTTGTAGGACCGCACCTGTGCGTAGGTTCTATGTACCCCACAGTAAATATTGATGAACAAACGATAGAAGGCCCTGGGCTCGATGCATTTCTTAGCATTGGGGATTCATTTCCTGGTCTCTCAGGGTTCTTTGGTGGTTTTCTGAATGGCTTGGAACACTGGTGGAGTATTTACTCTATATTTGCGATGGTCCTGTCACTCGTGTTTTTCCTTGGATTTATTTATGCTCGAATTCGGTTTGGCGAACAGATCGAAATTGAGCAACAGGGTCTGCGTAAAGAAGAGGAAAAGTGGCGACTCAAGTATGAAGCTGGTTCAACAGGGAATAGTCGGTGGTCACAAATTCAAGAACACGTACGTGATGATAGTCCCTCTGCGTGGCGTATTGCGATTATTGAAGCTGATATCCTGCTTGAAGAAACACTCACCAATGCGGGGTACGTGGGAATGACTATTGGAGAAAAGCTCAAAGGGGCAAACCCGCTTTCATTTACGACGCTCCATGATGCGTGGGAAGCGCACAAAGTGCGTAATGAAATTGCGCACGCAGGGAGCGATTTTGTGCTTACGAAAAAAATTGCAGCGGAAACTATCGTACGATTTGAGCGTGTGTTTCGAGAATTTGGAGTGATTTAGTAACAAGAACAAGAAAAGACTGGCATGAACCAGTCTTTTCTTGTTCTTGTTGCGGGGCCCGGAATCGACATCGAATCACTAGTTCACTTCGTTCATAAGTGTTCGTTAGCTCGGCTCACTCATTTGACATTAGGAATAGTCAAATTGAGTTCCGCATGTTCGATTCCTGAGCACAAGAAACGAAAACGCCAGCAAAAGCTGGCATTTTCTCTCTTGTTGCGGGGCCCGGAATCGAACCGGGGTCTGGAGGTTATGAGCCTCCCGAGGTACCTCTCCTCTACCCCGCGATGTAATACTCCTATGAGTACATACGAATGTACCGTATGTTGTGTCCATATGCAAACGTATATGTTATAAATTCTTCATGCAATGCGTTATATTGGCTGCAGGGAAGGGTACGCGACTTCGTCCATTTACCGATCATACTCCTAAGCCTCTCATACAAGTGGGTGATCGAGCGCTTCTCGATCACATTGTTGAAGCTCTTCCCACTGAGGTGGATGAAATCATCTTAGTTATCGGATACTTAGGGGATCAGCTACGTTCATATTGTGGTACTGAATTTCATGGAAGAAAGATGACCTATGTAGAGCAGGTAGTGCAGGACGGCACAGCAAGGGCGTTGTGGCTTTGCAAAGAATATCTTAAGGGAAGGTTTTTTCATGTTTGCCGATGATATTCATGGAGAGGAGGATGTTAAGAGAGCCCTCAAGTACCCGCGCTCACTCCTTGTTATGAAAAGTGAGCATCCTGAACGGTTTGGTGTGGTGGTCCAGCATGCGGATGGAACACTCGCAGAGCTTATTGAAAAGCCTGAAAATCCACCAACGAATCTGGTTTCTACTGGCGGTATAGTGCTTGATGAACATATCTTTGATTTCGAGGCGAAAGCACCAGTAAAAGGAGAATATTACTTAACAGAGGTAGTACAAGAATACGCGCATACATATCCGGTCATGGTAGTTGAAGAAAACCTCTGGATTCCTATTGGCTACCCAGAAGATATTCCCCGTGCGGAGAAAATATTGAGCTTGAAATAGTGTATTGAATCACCATCTATCTAATGGTATTCTTTCGAGGCTTAACACAAATATGTCGGCGTAGCTCAGTTGGTTAGAGCATCTCACTCATAAAGAGAAGGTCGGAAGTTCAACTCTTCCCGTCGACACTAGCACACAAAAAGCTGGATATCCGTCCAGCTTTTTGTGTGTCTCTGTAAGTCGACGGGAAGAGTTGAAGAGAGCGAGTATATCGCACGGAGTGAAACGAGTACGATTCGAGCGACGGGGCAGCGAGTTCTTAATATTTTGAAGTATGAAAAATATTTAGAACTGGCGCCAACTCTTCCCGTCTCCGGCCTTCATCTAATCCGCATAAGAGCCTGTGTCATAATGGTCATATGAAAATAAGTCTTTCTAGAATCATTCGAGGTTTTTTCTTAGCGACTCTTCTCTCGTCTATTACGTTCGTTTCACCAGTGTTTGCTGCAACTTCAAATACCGCTGCATCCAAAAGCGTATTTAAGGAGAGTATTAGTACGCTGGATATTCGAGAGAAATTTGAAAAAGCTTCGAGTACCAAGTCAAAAACAGAAAAGGTAAAAATACTTATCGTGCCGGGGCACGACGACAAATATGCCGGGGCTCTTTTTGGTGATATACGGGAGGCAGACTTGACGCTTAGGCTCGGAAAAGAATTGCATGCGCTTCTTAAGAAAGAGAAGGGTGTGGAAACCACTTTGCTTCGCACAGAAAAAGGGTACGATCCACATTTTTCAAACTACATAACAAAGAATCTAAAGTCGATTCTCAAATTTCGGGAGTCCAAACAGACGACAATGCAGAAGCTTATACTAGAGGGGAAAGTACAGGATTATTCCAATGTAAGCCACAATAATGCGTTACCGTCGGTTGCCACAATCCTCTATGGCATTAACAAATACGCAAACGACAATGAGTATGACATTGTGCTCCACATACATTTTAATGATTACCCAGGCCACGGGGCCCTCCCGGGAACCTATACTGGTTTTACAATATATGTACCTGAGAAACAGTTTGGAAATGCAAAGGCAAGCCAGGATCTCGCCAAAAAAGTACGCGATCAGCTTAGCCTCGTTTCAGCGGAAAGTAGCCATCCACAAGAAGACGGGATCACCCCAGATCAAGAGCTCATTGGTATTGGGGCATACAATACCCTTAGTGCCGCGGTCATTCTGACCGAATACGGATATGTGTATGAACCGCAATTTATTGATCCCGCCATTGCTCCTACAGTGATTACAGAACTTGCTCGCCAGACGTACGTTGGGGTTATGAATTATCTTAAAAACACCAAGATAGTGAAAACGACCTATCCTACGCTTGAAGGATACGTCTGGAAAAAGGAGCTCTCTACGAATTCAGGCTTGGATATTCTCGCACTCCAGGATCTCCTGTATGAATGGGAACTGTATCCAAACGAGGAATCACTAAATACATGTCAACTACACGGTCAGTATAATAGATGCATCACGAATGGAATCCGTAAATTCCAAAAGGAAAATAAGCTAAAAGTAACTGGACTGTTTAATAAGGCGACACGTGCAGCAGTGAATCAATTGGCAAAATAAGAGCCCCTTTGCAGGGATTTTATGTTTTGCGCAACGTACTGGCTGCTGTTAAAACTAAGATAAGGGTGTTTAATTATTCCTGATTTACCACTGCCACCTTCCTGAACAGTATTTAGTTTGGCTGTACCATTTCGACAATTTCCTGGGCAACTTCTAAGGGAGTCTTGGTATCAGTATCGATTATTCTGCAACCTTCCTTTGAAAAAATGTCACGAAGCTTTGGTGCATAAGTTGCGCATTCTTCAGCAAATTGAATGAGCGGTTTACCTGCCGCTCGCTCAATCTCTTTTTCGCTTTCTTTGGTGGGGTAACGACCGAGCAGGCGTTTCCGAACTATGTCGCCACTGGCGTGTAAGAGAATTAATTCAACCACAGGATGCGTTTCGTCTTGCACTAAACGAACTCTCTTTGGTTCGTTAAAGCCACAAATTATGGTTGATTTACCCAAGCGTGCATTCTCCGTCCCCACACTAAGCCAATTAGCCGTCTCTTTTTTGTGCCAGGCAGAACCGCCACCAGCGGGCACACCTCGTTCGTCAAAGTCTCGAATATCGAACTTGTCTTGCGGCAAGAGCTTTTTGAGATGCTCGAGGGCCGAAGATTTACCGACACCAGAAACTCCACTGATAAAATAGATCTTTGGCTTCATGTCTAAATCATAACAAAAACAGACCCTTTAGAGAAAGTCTGTTTTTGAGCCGGGATACAGTTATTCATATGGTCACGAGTCACTCAGTAAAATGCTTACATTTGTACTAAGTGCTTTCGACCCCACCTCACGTGCCCCCGGCATCGTTCCGGTTCGCATTTAGACACTGACACAAAGCAGTTTGTGTCATAGAACAAAACACCATCATTTCATGATGGTGTTTTGTTCTATCTAACTGCGCGGCGGACGGGACTCGAAACGTATTGATAACTTGTTTAGGTAAATATACTGTCATGACATACTATGTACTATGCCCATACAAAAGATTGTACAATCAGATTTTTTTAAAACATGGAGTCATGGCATGGCGTACATTTTGGGATTTTTTGCAGCAGACGGAAGTATAACGAAGACAAAAAGAAATACTCATTTTATTTCGTTTACTTCTGCCGATAGAGAGATTTTATCCGCCATACAAAGATTGATGAAGTCTAATCATAAATTATCCGAACGAAAATCTAAGACCGGTTGTGTCTATCGTTTCCAAATTGGTAGCAAAGTCATTTTTAATGACCTCATTGCACTTGGTTTTAGTAAACGCAAATCAACTCGTATGCTCATGCCTAATATCCCCAATCAATACATTCCAGATTTCATTCGGGGTTATTTTGATGGTGATGGAAATGTTTGGATTGGTTATATGAATAAACACAGAGAAAGGCAGACAAAAGTAATCCAAGTCGCATTTACAAGCGGAAGTAAAAAATTTCTTGAAACGCTTTTATCTCTCTTGCGAGAGAGAGGGATACGAGGTGGCTCACTTTACTCATCAAAGACAAAGAATTTTTCTCGACTTTCCTTAAGTACTTTAGATGCTTTGAAACTGAAGGGAATCATGTATAATGGGCAACCGAAGCTCTATTTGAAAAGAAAAAAGCTTCGCTTTGATACGTATAAATCAATGTAACTGCGGTGGTAGCTCAACTGGTTAGAGCACCCGCCTGTAGACGTGCAGCTTTCTTTCCGAAAGGGGGATTGAAACTTTCCGGGATAACGGTGAAGGCTAAGTTTGCCATTTGGCGAATATGCGAATACCGTGGGAACCTTATACACAAAAACACATAGTATAAGGGCGCCGTAGAGACTAGATACCGGGATATCTAAAAGTTTGAAAAAACTCATGATAAAGATATAGTCCACGCCACTATGAAAATAGTGGAAGCAGTGCACGCGGGAGGTTGCGGGTTCGAGTCCCGTCCGCCGCGCAGTTAGTAAAAGTCGGCCTTGTGCCGATTTTTTCGTGCGCGTCAGGGACTCGAAGAGGTTGCCAGCTATTTGTGACCGAAGGAAACAAATAGCGACAACCTGTACTGAACATGTAATGTTCGAGTCCCGTCCGCCGCGCAGTTAAATAAACCTAAAAACCACAGTCTAAGGACTGTGGTTTTTAGGTTTAGAACACAAACTGCTTTGTGTTCGTATCTAACTGTGAGCTAGAGTCATGTTTTTGCTACACAAAATGCAAAATAGACGAGGCCGGGTCGAGAGTGCTTAAGAGCAAAGCGAATTAGCAACTCCTGACCAGTACCCAGCGAAAGGGATTTGAAAAGACTGGAGCCGTCTCCGAGGATCGAACTCGGGACCTTTGCGTTACGAATGCAATGCTCTACCAACTGAGCTAAGACGGCGGTGTCGCTATAGTATACTTAAGGTATATGAAAGACAAACAATATTACGCAATCACTTCCACAGTTTTTTTAGTAATCGCAGCGGCACATTTCACTCGAATTCTACTTAATCTCGGTGCTTCAATTGGTGGATACGAAATCCCACTCTACGCAAGCGGTGTTGCAGTAATTCTTGCGGGGTATCTTGCAACTCGTGGTTTTATGACCCTTTGCAAAAATAAGGCCTAACATAGTAGAGTATATGTATAGTTTGGACATGCTATACTAATTTATGTGATTAAAGAAAATCTCGAATTACAGTATCTCGTACAGCAGAAATCTGTAAGTCAAATTGCGGGAGAAGAGAAATGTTCACAAAACAAAATCACATATTGGCTCGAAAAACACAAAATTCCAAAACGGACAATTTCCGATGCTCTTTACATTAAATATAATCCACAGGGAGATCCGTTCCTATTTAAAAAACCAAAAAGTTCTGAAGAATGGTTTATATATGGTCTTGGACTAGGTCTGTTCTGGGGTGAGGGGAATAAGATGAATAAAAATTCTGTGCGACTTGGAAATACTGACGGAGATTTGTTAAATTTATTTCTATACTTTTTACAGTCTGTTTATCAAATTAACGAACAGAAGTTACGCTTTGGATTACAGCTCTTTACTGATATTCCAAAAGAAAAGGCACTCGAATATTGGTCTCAGAAATTAAAAGTTTCAAAGAGTAAATTTCAAAAAATTGTTGTAACTAAGTCAGTACGCAAAGGTATCTACAAAAAGAAAAGCGAGTATGGGGTTCTGACCATCTATTTTTCGAACACCAAACTTCGTGATAGTATCATGGCTGCAATTACCGAATTGCGTGGGAAACTTTACAATAAGCCATCTTAGCTCAGTCGGTAGAGCGCATCCATGGTAAGTCGCATGACTTCTTGCCCTTCAGACTGGAAACTGTCTGATGAAACCCGAATTACGGTTAAAAACTCAGGTGGAGTTAAGACCGTGGCCCAATTACCCCAATGGGCCCGAACGACTGACAAGGGGCGCTTCATTCAAGTTGAATATGCGTAAGATACAGTCTAGTCCCCATATATCACTTTTTATAAATTGGGGTGTAAGCGAAGGATGAGGTCCACGGTTCAATCCCGTGAGATGGCTCAGAAAAAAATCCCTGAAAGGGGATTTTTTGAGACATCTAGGTAAGCAAACTACTTTGCCTGCATCCGGGATTGAAAACCAGAGTCATGTCGCTTGCGACAGACGAGGTCGGGTAGGAGGTTCTTGGCGAGCCTAGAAACCGGACACCAATCCCGTGAGGTGGCTCAAAAAAATTAAATATCCTATAGTGTCCGGCCGGACACTATAGGATATTTATGTAGGAGAATGGCATTGTGTAGAAGCTGCGAAGTATCAGAAAAGTAGTAAAAGAAGTAAGTGTTGTGTGATAGTCTAATATATCCCGTGTTTTCACAGGATGGTTTTTGCTCTTTAAGATGATAGGAAAGAGTGGGGCCTTGCAAGAAGCTTCATGTGCTTCATGAATGCAGCCCAGCCTCGCCACAATAAACGCCCGCACACACGGGCGTTTATTTATTATTTTTTGTATACTCATCATCATGGCTGATGATCCAAATATTCGTATTGCAGAAATTGAGGCAGTAATGCTTCAGTCGGATTTTTGGAGTGACCCCCAGAAAGCACAAGGGATGTTCAAGGAACTGGAAGCACTCAAAGATAAGGTCGCAGGGAAAGAGAAATATGATCGGAGCCCTGCCATCCTAACGATCGTGGCGGGCGCCGGGGGAGACGATGCTGAAGATTTTGCTCGCATGCTCGTAGAGATGTATCAGAAATATGCCGAAGGGCGCGGATGGGGGCTTACCATTATTGATTCAAATGCCAATGAGCAGAATGGCTATCGCAACATTGCATTTGAAATAAATGGGAAAGAGGCGTACGGAACGCTGAAGCGTGAATCGGGTGTTCACCGACTCGTGCGTATGTCTCCATTTAATGCAAATGGTAAACGGCAGACATCGTTTGTACTCGTTGAAGTTTCGCCTCGTGTTGACGATCTGAAAGAAGTAGATCTTCCTGAGGAGGAAATAGAAACCTCGTACGCAAAGGCAGGAGGGGCTGGTGGACAAAACGTTAACAAGCGAGAAACTGCGGTCCGCGCAACACACGTGCCGACGAAGATTACAGTGCATGTATCCTCAGAACGTAGTCAACAGCAAAATAAAGAGAAGGCACTCGCGCTCCTCGCAGGGAAGGTGTACGCCTTTCGTGAGGAACAGCATAAACGTGAAATGAAAGGACTTTCGATTGAGAAAACGGTCAAGATTGAGTGGGGAAGTCAGATTCGTTCGTATGTACTCCATCCGTATCAACTCGTGAAGGATCATCGTACGGACGTGGAAATACGCGATATACAGAAGGTTTTAGGAGGCGACATCCAGCTATTTCTAGACGCAGAGAGTGTGATGGAGTAGAATAAAACATCGAGTTAGGTATTCTATGATTTATTTTGATAATGTTTCGAAGATTTACAATGCAGGCCAATCAGTGGCCCTCAAAGATGTAACGTTTCAAGTAGCGCCAAACGAGTTCGTCTCAATCGTTGGACACTCAGGAGCAGGGAAAACGACGCTTCTTAAAATGCTCATCGCAGAAGATAGGCCGAGTCATGGACAGGTTTTTTTTGAATCACTCGATATCCACTCTATTCCTCGTAGTTCGCTCTCGAAATATCGAAGAAAGATAGGAACCGTATTTCAGGACTTCAAGCTTCTATCAAATAAGACGGCGTACGAAAACGTTGCTTTTGCAATGGAAGCAAATGGTCGTTCAGATGAAGAGATTGCGGAGAATGTGCCGCAAGCGCTCGCCCTTGTGGATCTTACCGATAAAATCTGGAATTTTCCGCATGAACTCTCCGGTGGTGAGAAGCAGCGTGTAGCAATTGCGCGTGCAATAGTGAATCAGCCCGACATTATCATTGCGGATGAGCCAACGGGCAACCTGGATCCAATAGCGACGTATGAGGTTGTGCAGATTTTGAAAAAGATTAACGATTTAGGAACGACTGTTATTATGACGACTCATAATAAGGGTGTTATTGACGCTCTTGAGCGACGGGTAATTACGATGGACGAAGGTCGAATAGTCCGGGATGACGCTGAGGGTAAGTACGTGCTTTAATTGAACTATGAATTTGTCACATTTCTTTGTCGCTTCACTCATACGCTCCACGCACGGTAGGTCGACTACCGCTTGGTCGCGTATTTCACTCGCTTCGCGAACTCTGAACAAATTCTTAATTTCAACAAACCAGTAAGATATGTTTACGGGTATTAAACGAATTATTCGCGCTGGTTTTGTGGGGTTTTGGCGCAACGCATTTGTTTCCTTGGCAGCCATTTTTGTAATGACCGTGACACTTACCGTGATTGCAGGAGTGCTTTTATTAGGACAAATCCTCAATGCTTCTCTTTCACAGATTGAAGAAAAGGTTGATATCAACGTCTACTTTGTGACGAGTGCCGAGGAAGAAAGTATTTTGAAATTTAAAACCTCACTCGAAACACTTCCGGATGTACGAGACGTAACGTACACGAATCGCAATGATGCACTCGCACAGTTTAGGGAGCGTCACCAGAATGACGAACTTACACTCCAGGCGCTTGAAGAACTCGATGACAATCCACTCGGGGCAACGCTTTCCATTCGAGCAAAAGAAACTTCGCAGTATGAAAACATTTCAACCTTCATTCAGGAACAACGCGCGAGTGAGGACGCAGAGAACCCACTCATTGATCGAGTAAATTACCTCAACAATAAAGACGCAATCGACAAGCTGACGAATATTATTAATGCAGTTGAGCGGTCAAGTCTCATTGCCATGATTGTGCTGGTCGCCTCATCAATTCTCATTACCTTCAACACCATTCGTCTCGCTATTTACACCATGCGTGAGGAAATTTCCATCATGCGGCTTGTGGGTGCGGGGAACATGTTTATCCGTGGGCCATTTATGCTTCAGGGCGTCATGTATGGGCTCGTTGCAGGAGTTATAACCCTACTCATCATTTATCCTACTGTTCTTTGGCTTGGGCCGGCGACTGAAAGTTTCTTCTCTCTTAACCTCTTTGTACACTTCGTAAATAACTTCGCTTACTTCTTCCTTGTCCTTGTCGGTTCGGGAATGGCACTCGGCCTTATTTCGAGCACGCTCGCAGTTGCACGCTACCTTCGCATCTAACGCATGAAGAAGAATCAAAAGAAACTGAAAAGCACGAAAAAAGAACATGCATACATCTTCGTCGTCGGCGGGGTCATGAGTGGAGTTGGGAAGGGAATTTCCTCTTCGTCGATCGCGATGCTTCTTCAGGCGCGTGGGCTCATCGTGACCGCAGTAAAAATTGATCCATACATCAACGTTGACGCAGGTACGATGAATCCGACTGAACACGGTGAGGTGTTTGTGCTAAATACAGGCCTTGAAACTGATCAGGATATGGGGAACTACGAGCGTTTTCTCAATATCGATATTCCAGGCATTAACTACATGACGACAGGGAGTGTGTACCAGGATGTTATCCGTAAGGAGCGCAATCTTGAGTACAAAGGAAAGAATGTTGAGGTTGTTCCGGATTTCCCGAGAGAGGTAATTAGACGAATTAAAATTGCTGCGGAAGCTGCGAACGCTGATGTGACGCTCATTGAAGTGGGAGGAACGGTAGGAGAATACCAAAACGTACTGTTTCTCGAAGCAGTACGTATGATGAAATCTGAAATGCCCCACAAGGTTGCGGTCGTCATGGTCAGTTATCTTCCGGTTCCGTACAGTATCGGAGAAATGAAAACAAAACCAACGCAAACAGCTGTGCGAAGCCTGAATAGCGCCGGAGTTTTTGCCGATTTTATCCTTGCGCGCGGCCCCGCGCCACTCGATATAAAACGCAAAGAGAAGATTGCGCAATTCTGTAATGTGCGAGCGGAACACGTTATCTCAGCACCTGATGTTGCGAGCGTCTATGACATTCCCCTCAATTTTGAAAAAGATGATCTCTCTAAGCGCATTTGTGAGGTACTTGGTATTAAAAAGATTAAGCCACTCAACCTAACGCTCTGGAAAAAATTTGTTGAGCGTTCAAAAAATGGAAAGGATACGGTGAAGATAGCCGTAGTAGGAAAATATTTTAATTCAGGAGATTTCGTCCTTTCGGATGTCTATATTTCGGTCCTTGAAGCAATTAAGTACTCTGCATATGCACTCCACTTGAAGCCTGAAATAGTGTATCTCTCGTCTGCGCAGTTCGCTGACGCAAAACAACTCCGGAAGCTCAAAGAGTACGACGGGGTCCTTATTCCGGGAGGATTTGGTTCAACGGGAATTGAAGGAAAACTCAAGGTGATAGCCTATGTCCGCAAAAATAAGATCCCATACTTCGGACTCTGCTACGGAATGCAGCTTGCAGTACTTGAGTATGCCCAGAATGTGCTGCGTCTCTCACATGCAAGCACGGAAGAAATCGATCCTACCTCGAAGCATTTGGTTATTGGGGTGATGCCTGATCAAAGGGATAAAATAGCGAAAGGGGATATGGGGGGCACGATGCGTCTTGGTGAATATGTGTCAGTTTTAGAAAAAGGTTCAATTGCAGCCAATGCGTATGGTACCCGAGAAATAACCGAACGACATCGTCATCGGTACGAGGTGAATCCTGAATATATAGAGAGGCTTCAAAATAAAGGCCTTGTGTTTTCCGGCACCTCGCCCGACGGAAGGCTTATGGAAATCATGGAACTTCCTAAAGACGAACATCCTTTTTTCCTAGCAACACAATTTCATCCAGAATTTCACGCTCGCCCACTTCGTCCGCACCCACTTTTCACAGCTTTCATCAAGGCTTCGTATGAAAACAAAACAGGCTAGATCGTTTACCTTTAAGGGGAAAATCTGGCTGTACCCGGGTGAGTCGGCCAACTGGCACTTTTGCACCGTTCCGAAAAAGCAATCGAGCGAACTCAAAGAATTATATAAAGGGCTCACGAAAGGATGGGGTTCACTCCCTGTAGAAGTGACTATCGGAAAAACGACATGGAACACATCTATTTTTCCAGACAGTAAATCAGGAACCTACATTCTTCCGCTTAAGGCACAGATACGCAAAAAGGAAGGACTTTACGAAGGTGATGCATGCACCATTTCATGTGTGGTCTGTGTATAAGGTTTTCAAAAATTGATCAAATGAGGCGTGATCTCGTGTACGTGGATTCTGCACATTCGCTAGCGGGTAGGGTATACTGGACGCTAAGTAATTAAATAAATTCACGTTTGCGTATGAATCAAGGAAATTGGACCTGTAGTAGCTGCGGTACCGCGATCACCGAGCTCCCGTTTGAGCCACGTAGCACTGACGGGCTACTCTGCAAAGAGTGTCACGGTAAGAAGCGAAATGAAGGTGGTGGAAGTGCGCCTAGGCCACAGCAAGGCGATAAGCCTCGGTTTGCAGGAAACTGGTCATGTAGTTCTTGCGGTACTGCAATTACTTCACTCCCATTTGAGCCAAAAGATACCTCCAATTTGAAGTGCATTGACTGTTTCAAGAAGAGTAGGGCGTAGGTGGTGTAACTAACCCGTATCTCATAAAAAACAGCAGGCCTCACGGCCTGCTGTTTTTTTTGTAATTACAGAAGAAAGCACTTACAACCAGGGAGAATAAGTCTGCACTACCAAAATCTTAGTTTGAGGTGCTTACCTTAAATCCACGAGGGAAGAGGACTTTTGTGCCGTTTGAAGTTGTTCCATCACCCGCAAGCGGTAACTGTTCTGAATGGTGCGGCCAAGGAAGGGGAAGTGTGCCAGTAAATGGTTTTTTCCCAAAAAGCACATCGGCAACGCCACCGCCTTCGCTTCCGGGTAGCCACGCTGCGACGAGTGCGTCCCACGATCCTACTTCTTCAGCGATAAAGAGTGGTCTTCCCGACACAATGACGACGATTACTTTGTCGGATGTCTCCTGTAATTTTTTGATTGCTTCTCTGTCTTCGCTATCAAGGATAGGGAATTCAAGGTCACCCCAGCCTTCCGCATACGGTTTTTCACCTACAACTGCGATACCGATCTCCGCTACTCCTTCCTTAAAATTTCCTAATGCATCGTACTCAATCACAACATCTTTTCCGGCAACCTGCTTGATCCCATCGAGTATTGAGGTCGCCCCCGGAAGCCAATTCCCATCGATGCCTTGCCATTCGACTGTCCATGCGCCGGATTGCCTTCCGATGTTATGTGCGGCGCTCCCGGCTACACGAATCGTGCGCACAGTGCTCTTGAGAGGAAGCGTCGCGCTTTTGTTTTGAAGGAGTACCATGGATTTTGATACTGCCTCCCGCGCGAGCTCGTGATGCCTAGGAGATCCAACCACTTCGTGCGTAACGCGCTCACTCTCTGGGTCGAAAAGTCCAAGTGCAAATTTTGCGCCTAGGATTCTCCTTGTCGCATCATCAATGCGTGCTTCTGTAATGTCACCCCGCCGCACTGCACGGGAAACATTTCGAACAAATTCCTTGTAGTCAAAGGGAAGCATCACCATATCTACTCCTGCGTTAATGGCGGTCACTGCCGCAGCGTAATTACTCTCTGGAATCTCATACACCCCATACCAGTCGGACACCACAAATCCAGTAAAACCAAGATCACCCTTTAACACATCTGTAATGAGATACTTTTCTGCCGCAAGTTTTGTGTTCCCCCAACTATTTAATCCAACCATGACACTTTTGACACCTGCAACCACAGCACTCTTAAATGGAGGGAGGTAGATATTTCGAAGCGCCTCTTCGTTCGGCAAGGTTAGCCCTTGATCAATTTTAAAATTTTCATTACTCGCAGTCCCCCAAAGCATACTCCCCGCTCCAATAAAGTGTTTTGGTGTACTGAGTACTTTGATTCGCCCGTTATCGTTTCCTTCTGTTCCACGTACGAATGCACTACCGAGCAAACTCACGAGTGCGGGGTCGTCTGAAAAAGTCTCATACGTTCTACCCCACCGTATATCACGAGGGAGGTCGAGTGTGGGGGAGTACGTCCAGTTAATGTGTGTTGCCAACAGCTCATCTCGAGTAGCCTCCGCAATCTTTTCTACAAGTACCGCGTCTCTCGTCGCTCCGAGACCAATGAAGTGAGGGAAAATCGTAGCGCCAGGAACATTTGAATGTCCGTGGATTGCATCTACACCATAGAGAATTGGAATGCCGAGCCGACTCTGCTTTGAGGCTTCAGTAAAACTCAACACCATGTCACTCCATCCCTGCACTGTGTTATCCATTGGCTTTGCACCAAAGCCACTTAAAAGAGCTCCAAGACCGTAGCGTGGCACGTCCTCGAGTTTCTCGATGCTATTCTTGTCGATGAGTGCCATTTGCCCGATTTTCTCTTCGAGCGTCATGTACGAAAGAAGATTGGTGATTCGATCCTGAATAGGCAGGGTGATATCCAAATATCGAGGATCAGGAGGTAGAGCGGGGGTAGTGTCTGTTTTGAAAAAGTGGAGACTCATAACAACAATTACGATACCAAACAGGGTAAGTGCTACTTGCGAAAAAGGTATTTTTCTAAGTCTTGAGAAAGCCATCTGCATAGTATAGCAGTGTCGGTGAACGATATTTTTTCTAAAAATCTCTCCGTCAACCAGATTTCATCATAATCTTCGTACCGAAGCTATCTGGGACTGTGTTGGACTTTTGTGTTTAAAAACGCCCCAACTTTCTAATGGTTGGGGTCGTCCTTTATGTTACGGCCGACTGAGGTACAGAAAACTTCCACCCCAATATTGATGTGACCCGGCATAATCCCTTTTTCCGTTGTCGAGTACGCGATCAATTTGTTCGCTTCCGCTGAATCGTTC
Organism: Minisyncoccia bacterium; assembly: GCA_046598345.1. Classification (GTDB taxonomy): domain Bacteria; phylum Patescibacteriota; class Minisyncoccia; order Phycocordibacterales; family UBA918; genus Damh-18. The sequence goes on from JBKJIT010000003.1 coordinate 201,188, forward strand.
GAAGGTACCCTCAAACTCATTGGTGTACAAGAGAGAATCTGCTTGGAATGTTTGTGGACCTCTTCCCCCGCAAAATTCTCGCTTCCGATAACTTTCCATGAGTGCCGTGCGGAGAAAGGGGAATACGTCCTTGCTGTATGGCTCGCCACCAACCCACATGCCCCAAACGGGAATTCCCCAATGGGTGATGAACAGGGATCCTGAAGGTCTGCCGCTATGGGGGTCGGTACCCCATCGGTCTGCGAAGTGATATCCACCAAAACCGAGGTGGTCCCCGTAGCCTGCTTCTCTCCAATCATCCAGACCAGGAACTGCTTTTCCCGCAGGGAAGAGCAGAGACCCGTTATTTCCGCCTGCCCTACCGAAGCCAACGCTATTGAAGAAAAACGTTTCCGTCTCTTTTAGCCAATGGGAGTCCATGACCATCCTTTCAAAGTGGTTTAACTTCTAAGAACAGACTATCCCATAAGAAGGAAATGTAAAGTATATGTTGGCTGTTTGGGAAGAAGTTGGAACTGATCTTGCTGTTCCCTAAGACTGTCTTACGCCGATCAGTTAATCTGTTTGCTTTTTACAAACCTATTTTTTCTCTACAACTTCCTTGAGCTTACGTAGTCGCTTGTCCCACTGGTTTTCTATATGAGTGATGAACTCACTGCATCGCTTCAAGGACTTCATATCAAGGGACACTCGCACTTCTCGCCCCTCTGGCTTTAGGTGTAAAACACTCGCAGACACCAATACCTGAACCTGCTTCCTTGCACCTTGTCTTGAGATAGCAAGATTGTTGGTCAAGTCTCCCATCGTGTAGGTAGCTCCAAGAGAAAGTCGTCGCACTATCTCGAGACGTATTGGATCTCCCAGTGCTTTAAATATTTGCGCCTCCATAACTAGTTCTCTGTACAGAATTTTACAAGTCGTCCCAGCATATAATCCCACCCTCCTGAATTCTGCTTGAATGATTTTTCTGCAATGTCTTCAGGTAATGATGCGAAACCGGATTCCGTCACTATGACTGTACACGCACCATTCTTTTCCTCAATACGAAACTCCACCAGGGTGTTCGGCACTTTGGACACATCTCCAAGAAAAGTACTTCCTCCAGGAATCCAACGGTATGAGAAATACTCGTAGGGCCGTGCGTCAACAATTAATACCTTGGTTTTACTATCGTGCTCACTGAAGACAAAGACAGGTTGTTCACCAGCTGCGTAGGTTCCTTCTATGGCATTCGGGAACCACAATACCACTTGCTCGGGATTTGCGATGGCCTCGTACACTGCCTCTTTAGAGGCCTCAATAACTATTTCACGCTGTATCGTGTCTTGCATACTTTCACTAATTAATTCGTAACATTTATATGCAAGGAGTGTAGCAAAGTACATACAAATATGCAACCTATAGGTTGCATATGATCCTTCCTCTAGGAGATCGTACGCTTTACAAGTCCGTTTTTCCTTTCAGAGACTCGATTTCTTTTTTTAAGCTCTACCATCCTTAGTTCTTGGTCAATCACAAATGTATTCAGACGCTCCAATTGGCTCGTTGTTTGGGAAGCAGTTGGAACTTTTGAGTAACTAATTCTCCAAATGTACTGGATCATCCTTTTGACATGAGGAGATAGAATCATAAAAATGTCGTGGATGGGAAGATCGAAATATGGTAAGGTAACATCGCTTTTCAAAAGCACCATTGCCAGTTCGTCTAATGGTGGCCAGAAATTAATGAGCGCTGCGATTATAATTTCTGAGTCCGTCTGATTTTCTTCCTCACAGAAGAAAATCAGACGTTTGGGAGGTCCTGAGTATTGGGGCTGAAATGATATGGGGTATTATTTCAGGACGTTGCCAGATATTTATAAAAAATATCGACAACGTGTACTGATCATGTAATGATCGAGTCCCTTACCAGAACAAAAAATATTGCCAGTTCGTCTAATGGTAGGACACATGCCTCTGGAGCATGTTATTGGGGTTCGAGTCCCTGACTGGCAGCTAATAGAAAATCGTCATCTTTGGGTAAATGTAAGAGTTTTAGAAATGGCATCGAATAGTTGAAGTGTTTCATTGGTCATACTTTCGTCCTTTGCCAATGCTACATAGGTTAATACAAAACCACTTTTTCCAATTACATGCACCTTGTCACAGGTGGAATTGAAGGGGTATGCTGATAGTAAGTTTTCCTTTTCTTCTGCTGTGAACCCTTTGAGTGCACAAAATTCAATAATTGGTGCTGAAATGCCCTCGACATGAGGTATCTGGTCTCTATATAAATCTTTGCCAGCAACAGTTATAGGCGTCATTGTATTTATATTTACCGCTGCATTACCTCCAACGACATTATGGTCGCTAAAGTATTTGTAATACCCACTCTTCAGAATCCCTTGTTAATTCAATTCTAGTCTCAACAGAATTTGATTCACCGTACATGTTTTTTGTGTGGTTAATTTTATTTTGCTTGAACTGTAGTTCCGGGGGGTATTTAAATTCAAAACCATACTCCTCGTTCGAATAAGTCTTCCAGTTTGATGTAGCGGTAGTATGAGTGAGATCACTTTCAATAAGTTTCTCGTCGCTGTTATTCGTATTTGTGTTTGCGCGGAAATACAAATAACTGCCACCTAACAATAGGACTGTCAAAACTATTAAAAACAATTTTTTATTATTCATCTTATTGAAACAATGCATCATGATTTTTCACCTGTCAATTAATGTAGCATTGCAGCCTTCAATAGACAGTATCCACCTCCCATGCAGCAATCTAGACATTTTAAAAAATGATGTTGCCACAGGGTAACCCTGTGGAGGACATGTTGTCACAAGGTAACCTTGTGGAGGATATATATCAAATTCGAACCCAAGTTTTGGTAAACTTATATTATGGAATCAATACCGTCTCATGAAGAAGTGAAGGTTGTAATTGAACGTGCACGTCCGGAGGATGCAGAAGAAATCCAAACTGTTTTCTATAAAACCTGGCTCGCAACATATCCTAATGAGGTGTCAGGTGTAACTGTGGATGACGTACATGAATATTACAGGGACAAATTAACTCCAGAAGGAATCAAAAAATCCCAAAGAAAGATTGAAGAGGATAGTCGAATGGAAAACCTAAGAGTTTTTGTTGCAAAAATCAATGAAAAAGTTGCAGGTGTCTGTATAGCAAGAATTCTTGAGGACAAGAATCAGTTGAAAGCAATATACGTCTTACCTGAATTTCAAGGAAAGGGAATTGGTTCCAAATTATGGAATCAGGTACTTACGTTCATTGATCAGACAAAAGACACGACAGTTGAAGTTGTGACCTATAACAGTAATGCAATCGAGTTTTATAAACGACTAGGTTTTGAAGATACTGGTAGGAGGTGGACTGATGAAAAATTTCGAATGAAAAGTGGTGCAACGTTTCCAGAAATGGAGATGAAAATTAATGGTTTAGGGTCACTAGAAAAGTTCTAACATTACACCCCAGGGTGCCTTCTTTACCTCGCATGTTCAGTTCAGGTTGTCGCTTTTTCATAAAAACGCTGGCAACCTCCTGAATACATATCCCATATGCATTCAGCTTCGTCCCATACAGCCAGCTCACTAAGTTGTGGTCGCGGGACACTTGCATAATTGTTATGGTAAAATTTAAATATTCAAAATGAATAAAAAATTCTTATACGCTATTTTTGTTGTTCTACTCCTCGCAGGTGCACTTCTCTTCCGTGAATATGGTACTGGTGACAAAGCAGTAGTAATTCAGAATGATTATAAAAATACTGATTACGTTATTGAAGGGAGGCACATCAAACTTCTTAACGGTGTGTCAGAAGTAGAATCTGCACCTGGTTCTGCATCCAAAACCATAACTCGATATTTTGGTAATGAACTAAAAACTGACCTTAACAATGATGGTCGCGACGACGTGGTGTTCCTACTCACACAGGAAACAGGGGGAACCGGCACATTTTTCTATGCTGTCGCTGCTCTTAATACTGAAGATGGATATCTTGGTTCCGATGGTTTTTTGCTTGGAGATAGGGTTGCTCCGCAATCGACTGAATTGAGTAGAAACGGAAGACATAAAAATGTTGTCGTCATAAACTATGCAGACCGCGCACAAAACGATTCTATGGATGTTACGCCGTCACTCAACAAGAGTGTTTATTTGAAACTTGATCCAGTAAGCAAACAGTGGGGTGTTGTAGAAGCAAATTTTGAAGGTGAATCGAGATAGTGAGGCATCAACGCACTCTCAACTTGGTGCTTGAGTATCTTGCTGTGATAAAAAAGTTCGAACATGTCCTAAACAGCGTTGCCACAGGGTAACCTAGTGGAGGAACTGCACTAACAAATCTTAGATAAAGCAAAAAATATTAAATCCGACGACAGAAATTGTCTAGGAAGCCCTATAGCAATGCTATAATTGCATCAGTGCAGTTTCCAGAATAAAATCTGAACTATTACCTAGTATGTAAAGTCGACTTGACATGTGTGTAGCTCGTGCATTATAGTGTATATAAATCAGAAATGATATGGGAGAATATATTTCAAACACTGTGTATACCTTACGTACCAAAAAAAATCTCACTCAAGAAGAGTTTGCTCAAAAACTTGGTATTACAAGACAAACCGTTATTTCAATCGAAAAGGGAAATTACACCCCTTCAGTATTATTGGCCCTTAAAATCGCGTCTGTTTTTAAAGTACGAGTCGAAGATATTTTTACTATTACCTATGACAAATAATAAAATTATTCACATTAGTATTGCAGTACTTCTTGTCGTGTTCCTCACACTATTATCTGATCCGTTTATGTACTGGATGCCAATGGGTTTACAAATGGTGGCACTGCTTGGAGCGGCCGTACTTGGAGCGGTTTGGTCTGGATTTGTGATGTATGAACGTGCACCTGATGAACGTGAAGCGATTCATCGAATGCATGCAGGGCGTATGGCCTACCTTTCAGGAATTATGATACTTACTATTGCGTTGGTGACACAAGGACTAGCTCATGATATCGACCCGTGGATTTCTGTTGCATTGGGTACTATGGTACTCGTGAAGCTTTTTTCTCGGTTCTATTCCGAGCGATATAAGTGAGGTATCAACAGTGCATATGTAAAGTATGCTTTACACATGATGTATACTGTCAGGACACATGAATACAAAAATAATACTAGCTTTTTTAGGTACTGTAGCTCTCGTCGTGGGAGTGTTATTTTTTATTAACGCACAAAATCCAAGCGAAGAAGCTTTGTCTCTATCTAATCTTCAAAATCAAGGCGAGGTTACCGAGCCGGTTACACTTTCAGATGATAATCCTACTCCGGGGGAGTCTGCATCTGAAATTCAAGTGACAGATGAACAGACACACAGAGAAGAAAATGCTGTGCCAGTAGCCTCAAAACAAATGGTACAGTCTTCAACGAAACTCGCACTTTTTGCCAATGGTTGTTTCTGGTGTGTGGAAGCTGACTTAGAAAAAGTAGCTGGAGTGAAAAGCGTCATCTCGGGATATGCTGGTGGGACCACAATAAGTCCAACGTATGAGAACGCTACTGTCGGAGGGCACAGAGAGGTTGTGTTAGTAACATATGATCCCACTATCGTTAGTTACGCTAACCTTGTTGAACACATCATTAAACACGGTGATCCGACTGATGCCTCTGGATCATTTAATGACAGAGGTCCGCAATATGCGCCGGCGATCTACTATGAGAATGACGGAGAGAAAGATGAAGCGCTTCGAGTAATTGCAGCAATCGATGCAATGAAGGTATTTTCAAATCCCTTGCCACTTCTTGTTACACCAACAGTAAAATTCTGGCCCGCAGAAGAGTATCATCAAGATTTTGCAAAGAAAAACTCACTAAAATATGGTTATTACCGAACGGGGTCAGGAAGGAGTGCGTTTATCGAAAAAACGTGGGGCGATAGAGCGTCACGATTTGAAGTTCCTGCGCAATCACTAAATACAGCGCAGGAGATGAATAAAGAGATAGCATCATTCAACACTATGTCATGGAAATCATTTATAAAACCATCAGAAGACACGTTAAGGGATGTACTCACTCCTTTGCAGTATGAGGTAACACAGGAAGAAGGAACAGAATCGCCCTTCAAAAATGAATACGACAAAAACTGGAAGGAGGGTATATACGTTGATATTGTTTCCGGAGAGCCTTTGTACCTTTCAAAGGATAAGTATGATTCTGGAACTGGCTGGCCGTCATTTGTGAAGCCAATTTCAATTGATGTCGTCACATTAAAAGTGGACAAGGGATTATTCAGTACACGTACAGAAGTACGTTCGCGCTATGCCGACTCGCACATTGGTCATGTTTTTGACGACGGACCTACCGATCGTGGCGGTAAACGGTACTGTATGAATTCTGCGGCGTTGCGTTTCGTTGCTAAGGCAGAAATGGAAAAAGAGGGGTATGGGTACCTACTCACACAAATGTAACTATGCAAAGGAAGTACATCGTTCTTGTTCTTGGTTGTATAGCATTTGCTGGAATGCTTTTTGTACTCCACCAGTCAGGTGTACTTTCTGAATTCCAAGGTGAGGAGCTTAAACGCACCATTCTTGGGTTCGGAGTATTGGCTCCGATCGTGTACATGTCGTTGTATGCTCTCGCGTCAGTATTGTTTATTCCTGGAAGTCCTCTAACTCTTGCGGGAGGGGCACTTTTTGGTCCGTTATATGGAACAATATATACCATAGTGGGGGCAACCATTGGCGCACTTCTGGCGTTCACTTTATCGCGAACACTTGGTCGAAAGTTTATCTCATTCGGAAATGGAAGTGTGTCACAAAAACTCCAGACATACGACGTAAAAATTGCTCAGCATGGATTTCTGATGGTATTGTTTCTACGATTTGTACCGCTATTTCCATTTAATGGACTCAACTTTGCACTTGGATTAACAAAAGTGTCATATAGGGATTACTTCCTCGGAACCTTTTTGGGCATTATTCCAGGTACATTTGCATACGTCTATTTTGGAGACTCACTCGCAACACTCAGTCCATTAAGAATTGTTAGCGCAGTGGCTCTTGTTGTTGCCCTGACTCTCTTGGGAAGATATGTTCTGAAACGCTATCAGAGTAACAATGCACAGTTGCTATGAAAAAAGAAAATATATTCGACATCATTGTTATTGGGGCGGGATCAGGTGGTTTGAACATCGCGTCATTTATTAATCGTGTTGGGCTCAAAGTGCTTTTGATAGACAAAAGTAATGCACATATCGGAGGCGATTGTCTTAATTTTGGATGTGTTCCTTCTAAGGCCTTAATTCATGTTGCACGAACAGTGCGCGAGGCACAACGTGCCACTCGCTTCGGCCTCACTGTTAGTGGTGAGGTAGATTGGCAAAAAGTTCGTTCCTATATACAACAAAAACAAGACATCATTCGTACACATGAAAACGCTGACTGGTTTCGGTCAAAAGGAATGTCAGTTGTACTAGGGAAGGCTTCTTTTGTCTCAAAAAATACAGTCGCAGTTAATGAGGTTGCCTATCAAGGGAAAAAGATTGTGCTTGCGACAGGTTCACGTCCGAGAGTGTTGGAAGGAAAAGGTATAGAGCAAGTAACAAGAGTTCTGAACAATGAAAATGTATTTACTATGGAGACATTGCCACAGAGCCTGTTAGTGCTTGGTGGGGGTCCAATCGGTATTGAAATTGCACAGGCACTCTCCTATCTAGGCTCAAAAGTGACTGTTGTTGATCCTGGCACTCAGATTCTTAGTAAGGAAGATAGAGACATTGCTGATGTACTCCAAGGACAGATGAAGAACGAGGGAGTACAATTTCTTTTAGAACACACATTAAAAGAATTTACCTCTCCTACAGAAGCGGTTTTCATGACGAACGATGGTATTGAAGTCAGGGTTACGTTTGACGCAGTCTTCATTGGGATTGGTCGCGTTTTAAATATTGAGGGGTTGGAATTAGAGAAAGCTGGCATCGAAATAGATGAAAAAGGGAAACTTGTTGTTGATGCATATTTGAGTACCACTAATAAAAACGTCTTCGCATGTGGTGATGTTGCTGGAAACTATCAGTTTACGCATGCTGCAGAAATGCACGCAAGCGTTATTTTAAAAAACTTCTTTTCACCGTTTAAGAAAAAATTTAATGGGGACTCAATTTCCTGGACTACGTACACGACTCCTGAAATAGCGACATTTGGTGTGCAAGAAACAGAACTCAAAAAAAGAAATATTGCCTATATTGTACTTGTATCAGATTTTAACGAAGATGATAGGGCTATTACGGATGAATACCAGTATGGAAAAGCAAAACTTTTTATTACCGAGAAAGGAAAAGTTTTGGGTGGAACCTTGGTTGCACCACATGCCGGTGAACTCATCCAAGAACTTGTACTTGCACAAACAAACGGGCTTTCAGTTCGCTCTTTGTTCAATAAAACATATGCGTATCCAACTGCTTCTCGTATTAATAAACGTCTCGTCTCGAGCTATTTTGCGTCTAAACTTACTGCAACGACGAACACCCTACTGCGTTTTTTGTACAGACTATTTTAAGGTGAGTACGGCTGGCTATCCACATAGATAATGTAAAGTATACTTTACATTTAGATATTGAATCTATATACTTATCTCTATTAATACGCAATCATAAAAATATGAATAAAAATATAGGAATTGTTGTTGGGGCGATAGCACTCGTTGTCATTGTTGGAGGAGTCTTCGCTTCAATCAGCGACACAGATAATGCCGCGATGATGGAGAAGCAAAAGATGGAGCAGGTGGCGATGGAGAAAGAAAAAATGGAAAAGGAAGCAATGCTGAAAGAGCAGATGATGAAAGATGAAGCAATGGAGAAGGATGCATTGACAAAAGCAGAGGACTCAATGATGAAAGAGGATGACGCAACTATGATGGAAAAAGACGAGGGGGCGATGATGGACACGTCGACAGACGGTACTTTGATGAAAGACGAGCAAGTCATGATGAAAGCGGGTTCATATGAGTCGTATGCATCTACAAAGGTTGCGATGGCTTCCGTAAGCCACGACGTCGTACTCTTTTTCCGTGCGAGCTGGTGCCCGACCTGTAGGGCAGTAGATGCAGACATCAAGGCCCATCTAAAAGATATTCCTGGGACTCTCTCTATCCTCGACGTAGACTACGACAATTCAACTGATCTCAAGAAAAAGTATGGGGTTACCTATCAGCACACATTTGTGCAAGTCGATGCACAAGGAAATCTCATCAAAAAGTGGAGTGGCAGTCCGACGCTCTCAGCACTTGTTGCGGAAGTAAAATAACACAATGGTACTCCTACTCGTATCATTCATAGCTGGAGTACTGACGGTACTTGCGCCCTGCGTACTCCCGCTTCTTCCAGTGATTGTGGGTGGAAGTATTGGTGGTGGCAAGAGCTGGAAGCGTGCAATAACCGTTACCGCGTCACTTGCGGTTTCGGTTATTGTGTTTACACTTCTCATAAAAGCGAGTACGCTTTTTATCGACATACCGCAGGATTTCTGGAAGTGGTTTTCCGGTAGTATTATCATCGTTTTCGGGCTCGTTACTGTTTTCCCGAACCTGTGGGAGAAATTGCCCTTTCTCTCAAAACTAAGCATTGGAAGCAATAAGTTGCTTTCCACTGGTTACCAAAAACAAAACTTCGTAGGCGATGCTATTGTCGGCGCGTCGCTCGGTCCAGTGTTCTCGACGTGTAGCCCGACGTATTTTCTTGTATTAGCTGCAGTACTTCCTGAAAATCTTGGTTTGGGCATACTGTACCTCATTGCTTATTCTTTCGGACTCTCACTCTCGCTCCTACTCGTTGCTTTTGTTGGACAGAAGATTATAGACAGGGCAGGAGTTGTTGCAAACTCGCATGGCTGGTTTAAGAAAACTCTTGGAGTACTGTTTCTGATTGTAGGCATCGCGATAATTTTCGGAGTGGACAAATCACTCCAAGTAAAAGTACTCGATGCAGGATTTTTTGACGTAACAAAGATTGAGCAAAAATTGCTTGAATTAGTCCCTCGAGGTAAAGGGGAAGACGTCTCGGTTATACGTGAAAAAGAGGGAGTGGCACCAGTACCAGTGATTGTTGCTGAAGCAAAACCTGTTGTAGAGAAAGAAATGCCTGTGACTGTATCCGATATAGAGAATAACACTGTAGTACAATCAGTTATTTCTCCTGCACCTGTTCGTGATGTAGAAAGTTTGGACGTGCGTGCTCCAGAAATAGTAAATCCTAGTGGGTTTATCAATACGGATGGAAAGCCAATTACTTTCGGAGAATTTAAAGGAAAGAAAGTGGTTCTGGTAAGTTTCTGGACATACAGCTGTATAAACTGCCAACGCACATTGCCATACCTAAACTCATGGTATGAAAAGTATAAGGATCAAGGATTGGAAATAGTGAGTATCCACACACCAGAGTTTGCGTACGAGCAGGTCTTAAAAAATGTTGAAAAAGAGGTACTCAACACATACGACATCAAATATCCCGTGGTTCTCGACAACGACTATAGTACGTGGAAAGCGTTTGGAAATCGTTATTGGCCGAGGAAGTATCTCGTTGATATTGATGGGTATATCGTATATGACCATATTGGTGAAGGGGCGTATGATGAGACAGAAGAAGAGATACAGGAAGCACTCAAAAAACGCGCAGAACGATTAGGTCAATAATGAGGGTCGTGTGACTGTGTGAAATATGTATAAAAAAATTATTTTCGGAGTTGTAGCCATTGTTTTTGTAAGTGTTGTGTATTACGGTATTTCGCCACTATTCAGAAACACTCGCATTGACGAAGTTGCACCAGTCTCGAAAGAGTCGCCGTTTGCAACTTCTTCAGGCGCAATAGTGGAGACCGAAGATTCTATGTCAGAGGAAAAATCATCACCAAGCGGGATGAAAAAACCAGTTGATGATACCTTAACTCAACCACGACCCAAAGAGGAGTTACCACTGACGGTAGTCTCATCACCTATTATTGGTACCACGGGGCATCCTGCAAGCGGAACTGCTCGAATCATCAATACGGAAGGTGGTGCTGTGATTCGCTATGAGAATTTTAAGACACTTAATGGTCCAGATTTGTTTGTCTATCTGGCAAAAGACCTCGACGCAGAAAGTTTTATAAATCTCGGTGAATTAAAAGCGACTGAAGGTAATGTGAATTACGCTGTGCCCACAAATGTAGATGTGAATGAATACAAATACGTCATGGTGTGGTGCAGGCAGTTTGGCGTACTCTTTAATTATGCGGACCTGTCTTTGATTCGCTAGTGTATACAGCACAATCTAGAATCTTCAAATGAGACGTAGACCGAGACGGGTGTTTTCTGTCACATTTGTATCAGGTCAAAACAGATACATTGACGGAAAAACTGAGTTGATTAACAAAGTGCTTGATGAATCTGGATTTGTGAGGTGGAAAGCCAATCTTCCTTAAAGAAGTTCGTACATCGTCCCAAACGGCAATTTAGACATTTAAAAAAATGATGTTGTCACAGGGTAACCTTGTGGAGGAAATGATGTTGTCACAGGCTAACCCTATGGAGTTATTGGTAGGTGTATAATTTCGTGATGAAAAATGACAAATACTCTTATAAGGATAGAAAGTACGGAATTGTTTCTTATGACCCAAATTGGGTCCATGCATTTGAAAGCCTTAGAAAGAAAATCCAACTAATATTTGGTGACGTTTCGATAGAGCATATCGGTAGTACAGCAGTTCCAAACATGTCAGGAAAACCCTGCATTGATGTGCTAGTTATGATTGATAATTTAGATTCTATAGAACATCATATCGATGAAATGCGTGAAAAGGGATTTGAATATGTGGGAGAACTTGTGGTGGAAGACTCACGCCTTTTTAGAGTGATGGAAGAGAACATATCACTGGCCAATATTCACTTTTTTCCTAAAGATCATCCACACAATAGCGAGATGCTTGCCATGAGAGATTACCTTCGAAGTCATCCTGAAGAAGTTGAGGCCTATTCTCAACTAAAAGAGAATTTGTATGCAAAGTACTCTGATGAATATGCTTTGTATAGGAAAGAGAAAGATGAATATATGAATGAACTAATGAAGCGAATACGCGATGTCACAATCTAAAAATGTTCTTACATCGTCCATACAGCTCAGCTAAAGAATTTTGCTATAATGCAAAAATGAAAAAGATTAAAAGTATTTCGTATGATGAAGTTGTCACATTCTTTGAAAAGGAACACCCTGTGGATGAAACATCACCTAACTTTGCTGGGAATAAATGGGCAATGAAACACTTGGAGTGGGCAAATGACGTTTCTAAAGGAGAATGGACGTTATGCGAATTAGAACCTGAGGATATACTCGGGATTGTCTTTTCTCATCATACGTCAGAAGAAACAGAACACAGTTTAATTAATGTGCAGGGCATGACACTCAACCAAACGCTCACCTTAATGAAAGAAAATAATGTTGAATATGCAAAAAACAATCCAGTTTGTTGGTCAAAAATCATGTATTGGCAAAATAAAGATTTTTCGCCGGTACTTTTAAGTACTCGCCCTACTCCAGGAAAAGGTAAAAGGAGCGATGTGGATATAAATTTAGGAAATCTATTTCATCAAGACGGTTTGCATAGATTAATAAGATGGGGTCTTGATGGAAGGTTTGAACTAAATAAGTATTCTCAAGGACCCAAATTAACAGCTTTTGTTTCTGGTCGAATTTAAAAAGTTCCAACATCGTCCCAGACAGCGGAGCTTACTAACTAAGTGAACCTTACATTTGGGTGCCCATTCTTAATTACCGGCGCAAGAAGGAGAGCTAATGACAGTTCTTCATAACTAACTCATTATGTATTTGTTACGTTTTTAATACATATGCAAACTATTTAGCATATGAGAACCAACATAAATGGAATACATACAATTCCTTACTATCAAAAGACTGCATCTATAAATATTAATTTTTAAGAGTTACATGACTTAAAATATTTTTGTGTTTGGTACCTATCAGGTAATGCTGATACAACCATGTACTCAATCAAGCGATTTTAGAACACAATTATAAAAATTAAATAGAATTATGAATATGGATAACCCAAATATGAACGACGCAGGTCACGATCGAAAGGAGTGGTGGGATGCAAAAAAAGCTGAGCATGAGGCACGATTAGAAAAAATGGATGCAGAAAAACGATTGGAAGCCAATGATGCGTTCAAAAACTTCAGTGAAGAATTTGACGCTGCAACTGATTGGACTGATGCTAGTTGGGATCAATTTAAAGCAAAGGTTAGTAAGACATGGAATGCAGGAGAGGTAGAAGTAGATAACAAAATCTAATACCATTAGATTGTACTGATCAAGAAATCAAACAACCGCCCTCTCTCACATGAGAGAGGGCGGTTGTTTAGTCAGGAAGCAAAAGAATGGACTTCGGAGCAACAAAAACCAATTCCAACTTCGTCCCTCATATTAAGCTCACATATACTGTTTCTCCACAGGGTTACTTTGTGGAGTTACTGATAAGTACCCACATTTTGACTGAGTACAATTAAATGCTATGCTCGCGGGAATGAAAAAATGTCTTCTCGGAGCCCTGGTATTTGCCGTTGCTTTTAGCTATGGAGCAGTTTACCTACTCGAAGCAGAAGAGGTGAGGACTCTTGAGGACTTGTACGAGCTTGCTCGCACTCACCCCGATGTCGCTCTGGATAAGATTCCATATATAATAAATGCGAATCCAGAGTTAATGAACCGCTGTCACGAAATTACGCACAATATTGGACATATTGCGTACTCAGCTTTTCAAGAGCGTGCGTTTGATTTTGTTAGGCCTATGTGTGGAGCGGGATATCTACACGGAGCTTTAGAGGAGGCTGTAACATTGGACAGTGTAACTTCACTTGTGGGCGAAGTTCATAAGGTGTGTAAAGAAAATCAAATTGAAGCCTGTCTCCATGGGTTAGGGCATGCCATATTCAATGTAACCCAAAATACAAGCTCAGCTATAGATTTATGTAAAGGAATCACAAGCGAGCATACAGATTGCTATGATGGGGTATTTATGGAACAGTTCGACTCTGAAAGCTCTCCTATAAAGATTTCTTATAGTGATGGAATGAGTGTATGTCTGAATATGGATCATGACATCCAGGCAAGCTGTTTCTTTTATCTACCTAGAACATTGAAGGATCAAGCTGCTAGTGAAGTTGCAATACAGTGTAATGAGCTTGAAACGCCATCTAATTTTATTTGTGCTCAGGGTAGCGGGGTCATGTTTATGAAGTATGAACGAACATTTGACACTAACAATGCTCGTAGTATGTGTGACGCTTATGTAGACGCGAAGTTAAAGCAGCCATGCTTAGTTGGAGTAGAAAGCTACAGTCAATTTGGTTCTTTAGAGAATTCCCGCTGGCAGTAAGTTCCAACTTCGTCCCTCATATAAAGCTCACGTATACTTTTGGTATACTCATGTAAATGGGAAACTTTGAAATGAAGAAACTACTTTTTTACCTGGCCCTCGGTATATTTTTTCTCCTTGTACTCGACACGACTCGGACTTACTTACTTTTTAGAAAGAGTAAAAGTTTAGTAGAGAAATCCATTCCTTTTGAACGTATAAACGAAAAAGCCGAACAGAAGATCCTGGTTCTTGGAGACAGTACGGCAGTGGGGACGGGGGTAGAGGAGCCCTCTCTTAGTACTGCCGGTCGTTTGAGTGCCCTCTATCCCGATGCAGAGGTACGGAATCTGGCACAAAATGGAATGCGTGTGAAAGGCTTAGTTTCAGTTATAGAAGAATTGAAACCGGAAGACCAGTTTTCACTCATACTGGTACAAATAGGGGCGAATGACATTATTCGACTTACCTCATTAAAAGACATTGAGAGCGATGCTGAGAAAATTCTTAGTCAGCTCAGAGAACATTCAAGCACTGTACTGATTTTACATTCTGGAAATGTAGGAGAAGCACTCTTCTTTCCTCGATATTTTCGTCCACTGTTATCACGACGAAGTCTAGAAGTGCGCGAAATATATCAAAAATTGAGCAATACCCACGGAGCTACCTATGTAGATTTGATAGATTCAGAGATTGGGACATTACTTACAGAGCATCCCTCAAAATACTATGCAGCGGATTACCTACATCTCAGTGATGAGGGATACGGTCTGTGGTTTTCTGAAATCCAAAAAAGTTTAACGAACAAACCAATCTAGCACACCAGACATCGGATTTTATTTCGGAAGTAGTACTGGTATACAAAAAGTCACCACTGTAACTCCGATTATTGTTGAATACTTTTTGAGCAGGAATCGTATGCTGTTGCCTGCTTTTGTACGTTGCTTCATTTCGCCTATTGTATCAGCAGTTTTAAAAGTTTTTGCTTAGGAAAATGACCTATATACATGAGGTGAGTGACGTATTGTGAGGGTGTATTATAGTGATATCTATGGCATTTACTTTTACCAAAGATCCAAATAGCAGTGCACCGTTACTTAATACTCTACAGATATTCCTACTCGTGCTCATTGTGCTTGGGGTGATGCTCCTCGCGACGCAGGCACTCTGGGTACCAAAGGTGGTGGATTACCTCATGCAGGAAGAAAGAGCACCAATTACGGAAGTGGGTACGCATATCCCGCCGTCAGAGGAAGGGGGGCAATAGACACACACCTGTGGATTACTAGAAGTACAGCAATAATAGCGCTCACATGACTAAACAAACACTCAAAGACATCTTTAAAATAAGTAGTATTCCAGTAGTACTCGCATCGCTTTGTTGTTTTTCTCCCATCATTCTTGTGCTCCTTGGTGTTTCGACCGTGAGCTTTGCGTCGTCATTAGCTGACACCCTCTACGGCGAATATAAGTGGATATTTAGAGGAGTGGGTATTCTCGCGCTCCTTGTATCCCTCATGTATTATCTGCGGCGTAAGAAAGGAATTTGCACTATTGACGACCTGAAGCGGCGGCGGAATGAGGTCCTGAATTACATAGCGCTCGTTGTAATTTTGGGAGTCCTAGGCTACGTCTTCTTTCTCTACGTTGTGTTACATTATATCGGCGTGTGGCTTACTATTTGGCAATAATTACACATATATATATGGAAAAAATACATTTTGAGACGGTTATCAATGCTCCTCGAGAAAAGGTGTGGGACCTTATGCTGGGAGATGCCACGTATCGCGTCTGGACGAAGCCATTCAGTGGCAATTCATCCTTTAGAGGTGATTGGAGTGAGGGCTCGAAGATTATATTTGTTGGGGATGATGGCAAAGGCGGAGGAGAGATGGGTATGGTGAGTCGGATTGCAGAAAATAGAAAGCCTGAGTTCATATCAATACAACACATGGGTATTTACAAGGATGGGATTGAGGACACTCTGAGTGACGAAGCGAAGAAGTGGGCACTGTCATTTGAGAACTACACATTCTTAGAAGTTGAAGGGGGCACCAAGCTTATGGTTGATATTGATGTGGAAGCAGAATACAAAGATATGTTCGGGAACATGTGGCCGGAGGCACTCAAAATTCTTAAAGAACTCGCGGAAGCATAATTCCTAGACGGTAGAAAATATTTTTTTGTGATGAAACCTAGAATAATCGTATTCGATTTCGATGGGGTGATTTGTGACAGCATGCAGAATGTGCTGGAAGAACTTCGGCGTACATATCCTGAAATCACTCCCGAGATTCACCGAGAAATGGGGGTGGGGAATTGGTATGAGGAGATGGCAAAGCGGAATTTTGTGAAGATTGAAGAAACAGAAGAAGAAAAAGAACACCACAGGATTGAGTATGCACGGAAGAAGCTCGAAGTCCCCCTATTTGAAGGCATGCACGATCTTCTCAAGGCCTTGCATGAGCGGAACTGCGTTCTTGCGCTCAGTACTGCTGCAAACGTAGCGAACTGCGTTCCCATTCTGGAGAAGAATGGGGTTCATGGGCTATTTGATTTTATCGGAACCAGAGAAGTTTCTCCGAGTAAGGTGGTTAAATTTAAAATTATTAGTGAGAAGTACGCAGTTGCACAAAGTGACATGGTGTTCGTGACGGATACCCTAGGGGACATACGTGAAGCCGACGAAGCGGGAGTGCCTACAATTGCCGTTACCTGGGGTTCTCATGACCGGTCACATTTCCTACGCGAACCCCACAAGAATCTCCTCAAGATTGTAGATTCGGTTTTTGAGCTCAGAGCCATTCTTGAGGATGGTAAAATGAAAGCGTGAGTTTCGACAGATCTATTCCCAAGCATCTTTTTCGAGGAAGTGTCCTCGTACTTTTTGAAATCGGTATTGCGTTTATTTGCGTAAGAAGATATATATCCTTAACCAAGTCTCATCAGAGCTTACTTATACACAAGAAATTATGGGGATGAAAGCACAGGTACTTGATGGAGATCTTACTCGAATAACGTAATCAACATGCGGTTCTTTTCACTCATCTCGCTCCTCGTTGTTGTTGGACTCATTGTATGGATGAGTACAAAAAGTATCGATCAATCTGAAACAGTAGATGGAACTTCAGAAAGAAATATCCTCACACCAATTGACGAGGCCGAACATGCAAAATATTTAATTGAGTCTAGGAACCAAGCTGTGGAGTAGACGTGCTCATGTTGGCCATGAGTGTTATGCGTGTTGAGACATCATAAATACCCGTTACTCTGAGCTTTTTAAGAGTTTGGTATTCGCGTAAGGCTGCCTCAGTGAGTGAGCCAAAATAACCGGTCGCTCCGGCCTCGCGGAGAAGTGTCGTCTTCTCTCCCGCGTTCGACATCATGAGCGCCATTTGGAGTGTAACGACCGCGTCACTTCTTGAACCAAGTGCAAGTCCTGCGGGAACTCCATCGAGGGTGAAGTTCGATGTGAATGTATTGAGTGCCGCCCCAAGCGATTTGTCTAATACTATTTTGCTCTGCGCCGCCTCCAAGAAGAATCCGTTGTACCGCTCTACGAGGGACGTTGCGAGCCTGACACGTTCTTTGGAAGACTTGGTGTTCACGAGCATCCGGTTCGTAAACGTAATATGTTCTGTAAGGGTAAATTCTTTGGTAAGTCGAGGAAATGGATCAGTTGGTTTACTCTTTCGAATTTCGAGGTGGAGGTGGGGTGTACCACCTTTTGCATTTCCCGTATCACCGACCGTACCAATTACATCTCCTATCTCGAGAAACTGCCCTGCTTTAAGTGGCGCAATCGAAGCGAGGTGCATATACACAAATGTCTCTCCTCCAGGATTTCTTGTATACACGTATTTACCAGCACTCCCCTCTGAACCAGTTTTTATAACGACTGCCTTAGTCGGACTCACAATAGGGGTACCAGAAGGGGCGAGGATATCGAGCCCTTCATGGGTTCGTGTACCACCACCCCGAGGGTCACCGAAATTTTCAGTGAGATCTTCAAGTTTTACTGTGAAGAGTACCGGAATTGGAAGATTCTGTACGGGATCGTCATCCAGTTTTTTTACATTTCTTCGAAAGGTAGTGGATTGCGAGCGCATCCAGTCCGTATATTCAGTAACGCCATCGTTGTCATTCGTGTGGGAAGCTTTCGAGTAACTTATGGGTCCGCTTACAAGCAATAAGAAGGTAATTATAATGAACGGGAATTGTTTTGGGGACATCTAAAAAGTATACCAGTCTTCATAATCTAGCCATGAAGGAATTCATTCACATGAGAGGGTAGGGGCGATTTATAGACTTGTAGAAGTTGATGAAATAGAAGAAGGTATTGAGATAATGAGTAGGCTATAGCATAATCGCGCGAGTTAGTTTTTTGGTGGCGAGTGAATAAATGCTTCGATTCGGACGGTGCCACCATCAACCGCGACGAAGTCGCGGTTGAGAATTTTTGAGGGGCGAATAGTAAGCTGTGGCGAGGATCCAAGTGCCCCTCACCCCGCGCTGACTCATCAGCGCGGGAACTCTTTCGGGTGGCGAGTCGCAACTTGTTGCGATGGAACGACTGCCACCTTAAAACCCGCGTTTCGACGCGGGTTTTCTTTTGGCAAAATTTGAAGGGCTGCCTCTGTCTTCATAATCCCCCATGAAGGAATTCATTACGTAAGCGGGATTGCGTACATCTCAGATGACAGGGTGAGGGCAATGTACAGACTCGTACGTACTAAAGAAGACTGACATTAAAACCCCGCGCCAATCTCTGGCGCGGGGTTTTTAACATTTTGTGCATTCCATCACTACTTTTCTTAATACCGCTCCATATCAGTTTCAAGTTCTGAAGTACGGGTACGTTCTTCAAGTTCCATTTCTTGTCGTGTGTCTTCTTTGGCTCGTTTAGCTGCTTCGCGCATTTCATTCCAGCGGGCTTTGAAATTCGCTTTCACCCGTTCCACATGGGAAATGCTAAGGTCCCGCATGCCGGCATATTTTTCTACCGTGTCATCAACGATGCGATGGTATTGATCTTCAGTAATGTCTTGGATGTCACCCATTTTTGAGAGAATGTCGCGCCTTGCTTTCCGAACCCACCGATCCACTTCCATGCGATGTTGCTCTCCTTTCGGACCAAAGAGGTAGTATCCACCCACAGCGATCACTGCTGCAGCACCGGCAAGAAAGGAAAGTATCGACGTGCCTTGGTGTTCGCTATACTTGGGAAACTTGTGCGGTGAATGATGTTGCATCATAAATATGTATAGAGTTATCTTCGTAAAAACCCAGCTAATAATTTCACGACCTTAAACGCCGTTCGACCATTAAGTTCTATGTCCCGCCGCTTATTTCGGAGGAGTTCAATTTCCCCACGTACCCCGCGCACGAGTGCGTTCACTTCTTTGACCAGTTTAATTATGCGATACGCCGCAAAAATGAGTGCGGTGGTCACAATAATGAGACTGATACACAGAAGAAAGATAAAAATATCGGATGGTGCGTATGAGGTGCTGTATGCGATAGATGGTTGCATAATATTTTTGGCCCAGGTTGGGCATGTGCTCACTATCACATGTGGCGTATGAACAAAGAGTGAAGTGGAGGCTGAGGGTACCGTTACAGACGGAAAGCGCTTTGTATCAATTTCTGGCGTACGCGTGGCCAGTGCAAAATAAATAAATAAAAAAGCAAGATTGCATTCTCCTAACAATTCATTCACAATGAACCTATTCGTGAAGGCTTGCGTACACACCAGTAGGGTGTGCTGCCCCAAGCACGATTCTCCTCGGCGTTAGTGTGTTTTGCCCTATTCGTCTATGTTACAGATACATCACAAAGAACTGCTCATGCATCTGCTGGTGTTTGCGCTCGTGCTTCTTGGTGCAAAGTTTGGACAGTATCTCTATTTTGAATGGGACACATCCCCCGCACTCCTCTGGCCACCCACGGGTATTGCAATCGCAGCTATTTGGCTGGGAGGGTATCGGTTCGCAATCCCCGTTTTTCTTGCGCTCCTTATCGCGTCGCTAACAGGTCCAGGAGGGGCAAGAATCGTTGTGGCAATTGCTTCGCCAATCGCAGAGGTGGGGGGACATATCGCTGCAGTCTACCTCCTCAGACGTTATGGATTTACGGGAACGTTTTCAAGTATGCGTCACGTGCTCCTCTTCCTTTTGGTTATTGCAGTTGCGTGCATGATTTCTCCCGCGATTACCACTACCGTATCGTACCTTGCGGGTTATCTCGATGTGGAACCCTATCTTGCATGGACTCGTTTGTGGGCAGGATTTATCTTCAGCAGCATTATTCTAACTCCACTTATTCTTACATGGGTAGGTGAGCGTGAACGTGGTCCAAAATGGAACGTTCCTGAAACCATTTTCGTTTCCGTTCTGCTTCTTCTTTCCGTGTATTTCCTCTTCTGGACTGACGTTGTAGAACAGTATTCTTTCATCTTATTCTTCCTCTTCCTCATGGCGCATTTTTGGATCGCGCTTCGCCTTTCAAGTCGAGCGGTTACACTTTCGATGTTTGTAACTGTCGTTTTTGGGATCGTCGGCCTCTTCCTTTCACCAAATCCTGAG
This sequence comes from Minisyncoccia bacterium, assembly GCA_046598345.1. GTDB lineage: Bacteria > Patescibacteriota > Minisyncoccia > Phycocordibacterales > UBA918 > Damh-18. The sequence goes on from JBKJIT010000003.1 coordinate 222,160, forward strand.
CGTGCGCTTAATGAACAACTCTTTGCAACCGAACTTTTTCTTTTCTTGGTGGCCCCTATCTTTTATGGCTTCTCAGCACTCGTGAAAGAACGTGCGAATACTATTGTTGAGCTTAAAGATGCGGTAAGCAAAGTCCAAAACGAAATTGACCTTAAGAATAATTTTATTTCAGTTCTCGCGCACGAACTCCGAAATCCACTTGCACCGGTAAAGACTACGATTGAAATTCTGGGTCTACAGGAGAGTGACAAAGAAACGCAGCTTCTCATTAAAAACGCTCACTGGCATATACACTCAATGGGTCGCCTACTTGATGACCTTCTCGATATAACCCGAGTGACGCAAGGAAAATTCCAACTCCAAATTGAACGTGTGAACCTCTGTGAGATTATCAATCAAAGTGTGGATGCAACGAGGGAGCTTTTTTCAGAGCGCAACCACCGGCTCATTATGACGAAGGTCTGCGACGATTCTATATGGCTCGATGTTGATCCAGTGCGCTTTGAGCAGGTTATCGTGAATATCTTAAATAATGCAGCGAAGTACACAGAGCCCGGCGGAGTCATTGAAATTAGTCATACGGTGTCTGGAAACGTTGTTGAAGTTAGAGTCAAGGATAATGGTATTGGTATTGATACGAAGCATAGCGAACATATTTTTGAGTCCTTTTGGCAAATTAAAAATAGCCCACAGCATACCCGCGGTGGCATTGGTGTCGGTCTTGCACTCACAAAATACATTGTGGAAATCCAAGGCGGAACAATACAGGTGGAAAGTGAGGGATTGGGAAAGGGGAGTACGTTTATTGTGCAAATGCCTGCACACTCTGTAAAGCAAGTAACTCCCCGCACACCCGGAATATATGGACAGGAGATCCCATCGTTCCGCATTTTTGTCGTAGATGATAACGAGGCTGCAGCAAAGGCGCTTGTTCGATTGTTTACCCTCAAGAATCATGAGGTAGCAATTGCACACTCGGGAGAGGAGGCACTTCGTAAGATTCCCGAGTTTAATCCAGAAATTATCCTTCTCGATATTGGTCTTCCAGATATGTCAGGGCATGATGTAGCGGGAAAATTAAAGGCAAGTGGTTTTAAGGGCCGTATTATTGCACTTTCAGGATATGGCACAAAAGAGGATAAGGAGCGTGCACTCTCCTCTGGATTTGATCACCACATCACGAAGCCCATGTCGATCAATCACCTTGAAGAGTATTTGATAACCATTAAAGGTCCCGGTTCAGCAGGTACTGCATCTTAAAACCAACTCTCCACACGGGATTGCCCTATGTACCAGTAATTCGGCTGTTGTAACGTTTTGCCTCCTTGTACGGTATAGATAACAGCGAACACCTGTGTTCGCTGTTATCTAGTACAATAGCCCTTCTTTGGCAGGCTGTTGCAACGTAGGCATTATTTATACTAACGATTATATATTCCATGAACACTAATGGTTTACTCATAGGTCTCCTTATGGTGGTAGTTTTTGGAGTGGGAGTGTACGTAGGACGGGTGACAGAGGGCACGCCGCTTTCATTTGGGGCAAATAGCTATAATAAAACGCAATCTGAAGAAAGCGGAACGATCCAAGGAACTGTTTCAAATGAGGGAGGGACTGCTTCTGAAATCGCAGTCACTGAGGGTCAAAGGAAGCTTCTTGCGGCGTTTGGCCTTGATGCAGACAGCGTCACTATTACTCCAGCGATGATTGCATGCGGTGAAGCAAAATTAGGCGCTGCACGTATAGAAGCAATCAAGAATGGTGCAACACCAAGTTTCACCGAGGGAGCAAGTCTCGTTGCTTGTTACAAGTAACATTCAGTATCACATCGCATCATGTACAGAATGAATGCAACTAAGAGTTATAAGTTTTAAAAAGTAACACTATGGATAACACAGGAAAAACAGTAGCAATTGTAATAGGTATTATTATTCTCGGCGCTCTTCTCTGGTCAGTGTTACGAGCACCTGACTCTACGACGAACGTATCTGTAACAGGTGACACAGACACCGTGACTCCAACAACAGGAACTCCAACAAACGACACGACTAGTGCAACGCCGAGTAACTCAGTTCTGCTTAGCGAATCTAACCCAGGAAGTGTAGTGACTGTTAGTAGTGCTGTACTCACAAAGCCGGGATACATTGTGATTTCAGCAATTAACGGAACAGGGGACAGTATCGGAGAAGCAAAACAGGTAGGACTTTCAAGTTTGTTACCAGCAGGATCGTACAAAAATATCCAAATCCAGTTAGCAGCTTCAACCACACAATCACAGACACTTGTGGCGGTTCTCTATCAGGATAATGGAAACGGTACCTTCAAACAGGGTGATGATGTGTACCTTTCAAATTCTAACGCACGCATCGTGAGCGATGTCGACGTAGTGGGTATGGCGCAAGCATCTGAGTCCGCAACACTGCAACTTCAGATTGAAACATTCATGGAGAAAAATTATCCTGCATCTACAACGGTAGGAGCAGGTTTGCCTGGCTAAGTCTGAGCTCGGGGGAAGTTGGTAGGGAAGTAAGAAAATGAAAAACCCGCCCCCATTTGGGGGCGGGTTTTTCTAAACCCTACCTGTCACTTTTATTTAGGCGGAAATACGGAGTTCACGCCTTCTACTTTTGTACCTGGAGTTTTAAATTCAATTTTCTTTACGGGTTCTATCTTTGCGCCAGCAATTTTTTCACCTATAGGTCCTGGAGTAAGTGTTGCGGTATCTACTTGCACACCACTAGCTTTCCCGTCTACGGTGCCTACAGACATACGTTTCGATGCGCTCGCGAGATCCATGCTCAAATCAGCTGCTTTTGCGTCATGTCCATGCATCATGAGTGCCATTACGAGCGCCATCCCGCTTTTCAGTACAAACCTTGGACTTCCTTCCTTCGATAGAGACTTCTCCTCCTTCGAGGTTGCTCCTTCCGTAGTAGCTTTAGGTTTAAGGAATTCAAACATACAAAATTATTTTAACTGATTTCTGTTTCTAATTAGAGTAAGGATGCCATTTTCTGCTTCTCTTCGTCGATGAGTGTATCGATGTGGGACTCATCAAAAAATCGATTACTTTTCCGAAGGACGTCTTCGTAAAAATCGGGGAGCTCTTCTGGAAACGCTGAGAAGTGCTCTACAAAAATTTGTCGGAATTCTTCAGTCCCTTTTTCCAGCGCACCAACAATAACCATCTGCTCATTTTCGCTGAGGCGCGATGCGCGGAGTGCTGCTTTTGCTAAGTCTATCGAATTGTCTTGCATACCGTTGTGAATTAAATGTGTAGTGGACAGGAGTGCCTAGAACAATTATGGCAAATCATGAAAAAAGCGCAACGAACGTATCTTTTTGGGATTGATTCATCAGTGGTTCATTACAAATCCGTATGATAGGGGATCAAAGGTCGCCCCAGACACACGTCATGTGTAGTGTGGGGAAAGTGAAATTATAAATATAAAGTAACGTAGTAATTACTTCTATGCCTAACAACAACAAGAACAATAACGGCAACAGCAACAACAATTCGAATTCTTCCAAGGACACAAAGGATCGAGATAATCGTACTAAGGGGAGCCAGAACCGCCAGGGCGGTAATAGTAGTAATAAATAATCCACCAGTACGATCAACCTGAACTATTGAAATACATTCCTACATATACCAACAAAGAAAGTGCGGGACATCCCGCACTTTCTTTGTTGGTATGACAATCTTCATAATTCTTTCATTCAGTTCAGGGTAGGATGTCCTGGCTCAGAGGAGGTTAGCAGAGAGACATCTAATATTTTTGAGACTTTTCACAGTATTGAAGTCTCACAGAACTCTCTTGCCTGAATCCTACATTATCAGGTAGCAACCTACACATTAGTATGAGTCAAAAAGTTAGCACCGTCGTTAATCCGGTCGAGATCTATATGTATCTTCAAGGGGCACACTATCCCATTAGTAAAGCGGACCTCATTGAAGTTGCTGCAGATAATGGTGCCGACCGTGAAGTACTCGACACGCTCCACGATCTTCCAAGCAGTGACTATTTCAGTCTTTCTGATGTGATGCATGAAATTTCTGTTCTCGAACTACAAGACGAGGAAGGATCGTGGTGGTAAAGAGTGCCCTTTGAACAGGCCGATCTCTAATTATTAAATTTTGTAATACACAAACATATATATGGAAAAAGTTGTAATGGGAACATTTGATTCACTCGCAGATTCAGAGAAGTTAATTGAGTATATTAAGAATGAACTCGCAGTTGGGGATGCAGATATTTCCTATATCTATCGAAATAGTAAAGGAAAGATCGAAGAAGTGAGTGACGGAGAAGTGACCAATGCCGGTGAAGGTGCTGCAACTGGTGCGGTTGTGGGAGGCTCAATTGGTGCGCTTGCTGGTCTCGCGACTATTGCAGGAATTATTCCTGTTATTGGCCCTATTTTCGCCGCTGGAACACTCATTTCTGCGCTTGGCATTAGTACTGCAGGTGCGGTAGGAGCAACTGCTGCAGGAGCGCTTACGGGCGCAATTGCGGGAAGTATCATTGGTGCTCTTACAAATCTCGGTGTGGGAGAAAATGAAGCAAAGATATATGAGCAACGGGTTGAAGCGGGGGATGTGTTAGTGATGATTGAAACGGATGAGGAGAATCAGTCTGACATTGAGCAGGCGCTTACGAAGTTTGGGGCGGAGACAGTCCAAGTTTTCTCACCAAAAGTAGCCTACGCTTAGAACATATTTTAATTCCCCAGCTACTTTGTTGTTTTCGTCATTCGAAACTTCATCGTAACAGTAGTACGTCTCAGTTTTTCATTCCTCAACGCCTCGTATCTGGGGTTTACAATAAGTTCTCCAAATGAACTCAAGAAAATCCTGCATTAGCAGGATTTTCTTGAGTTCATTCAGTACACTCTACGTTTTGGTATACTCAAACTAATGGAACCACTCGCTTCAAAAATGAGGCCGCTAGCTCTTACTGACTTTATCGGGCAAGAACACCTTGTTGGTGAGGGGATGCCTCTCAATGTTGCGATTAGGGATAAGCATCTTTTTTCCTTTATTCTCTGGGGACCACCAGGCGTAGGGAAAACGACGCTGGCGCGCATCTACGCAAAAAGTGTCCATGCATCCTTTCATGAACTCTCAGCTGTCTCTGCAGGAAAAGACGATATTCGAAAGATCGTTGCTACACCCTCCGATCTTCCCGGGCAACCCAAAATTCTGTTCCTTGATGAGATTCATAGATTTAATAAGGCACAGCAGGATTTCCTCCTTCCGTATGTCGAGTCAGGTGCACTCACGCTCGTTGGTGCAACGACAGAAAACCCAAGCTTTGAGGTGATCGCGCCACTCCTTTCTCGTACACGCGTGTTCGTATTGAAAGAACTTACGCTCGAGGAAATGAAAGAAGTGATCAAGCGAAGTGCGAAGCGCGCGAATATACAAATACATGCAAAAGCAATCTCCTGGCTCGCAGAAGTGGGAAACGGAGATGCGAGACAGGCACTCTCAATGCTCGAGGCTGTGCATGCGCTCTACGGAAACGTAACAGTGGAGAGTCTGGAGGAAACGCTCGAGAAGCGATTCCTCCGGTACGACAAGAAAGGTGAAGAGCACTACAACACCATTTCAGCATTCATTAAGAGCATGCGAGCATCGCAACCGGACGCAGCGCTCTATTACCTTGCGCGCATGATTAAGGCGGGCGAAGATCCTAAGTTTATTGCGAGACGCATGGTTATTTTTGCGAGCGAAGATATTGGACTTGCTCAACCCACTGCGCTTGTCGTTGCGAATGCTGTCTTTGATGCCGTCGATCGCATCGGCCTGCCCGAAGCCCTCGTTAATCTAGGTCATGGGGTTACCTATCTTGCGCTTGCAAAGAAAGATCGGAGTGCCTACGACGCAACGATGCTCGCGATGAGTGATGTTGAGAAATACGGCAACCTACCAGTTCCACTACTCATACGTAATGCTCCAACAAAACTCATGAAAGAATTAGGGTACCACAAAGGGTATGAACTCTACACGAAAGAAGAGCTCCTCCCAGAAAAACTGAAAGGAAAGAAATATTTTAAGAAGCCTAAAGAGGAGGGGAAATAGGTTTTTCCTTTTTTCGTCGTTTCATATACACGAAGAGCAGGCCGAGGATTATGGTAAGGAGTGCAAGTCCCTGAATGATGGATTCGAGTGACGATGAACCTTCGATAAGCGTTCCGAGGTACGCAGTTCCCATAAAACCAAAGTAGAGATAAAAAATATCACGGAAGATTGTGCCAATCATGGTACACACTATATAGAGCTTTAGCGGAACTTTAAGGAGCCCACACCCAATAGAGACCAGTGTGCTCGGTACAAAGGGAAGTGTGCGAAAGAGCGTGAGGAGAAAGTAATCACGGTATCCTCCTGTGAGGCGGGTTCTAAATTTCTCAATATCAGCATAGGTCACACCGAAAAATCCTCCAAATTTTCCCATAACAACTTCCTCCAGTTTCCCAGAAACAAAATAAATGAAGAGGGCTCCGACTGTTTTTCCGAGCGCTGCAATAACAGAAAGTAACAGGAGGTCTGCAATCGTCATTCCTTGAAGAGAAGCAACAGTTCCTGCAATAATCATTACCGCGGGGGAGGGAATTGGAGCAATCACTTCTTCAACGAGCGACGCGACAAAGGAAAACAGTGGAAGGGGGAGTGTATCCGCATAGGAGAGAAGAATCTCCTCAAGGTGAGTGAACATGTCTCTAGTATATACACAGAAAGCCAAAAATGGGCATAATGATATACTCTATCTATATGAAACACACAGGATTGATCGTAGTTTTACTCGGGGCACTCCTCCTTCTCTTTGTGATGTTTGGAGGAAGTCGTGAAGTAACGGCACCCACAGCGGAGGAAATAGGTGGGAATGAAACTCCTTCTCTTGAGCCCGAAATGATAGTCGTGCAACGTCCCGCACTCCAATTTGAGTTTGGGTACCGAAAAGAACCTAATGGATATGTGCTCGAAGAAAGACTGCCCAAGCTAGGAGATGACGTTAATTTCCTTGGATTATTCGGTCTTATACGTGAAGTAGATTTTAAAGAATTACAAAAAAGCACTGAGGGACGAGATGGTCCACCAGCCATTACGCTTCAAGCATATAAGAATCCTCTCAACCAGTTTGCAAGACAGTGGGCAGACCAGAATTCTCGATTTTCAAACATTAATTTAATACGGGGGGAAGTAGAAGAAGCTATAGTAGGTGGGGCAAATGCAATCCGATATACCGTTGATGGACTTTATGCCATGGACACAGTAGTAATTACGCATGGCGGAAATGTGTACGTTGTTTCCGGTGGTTACATTGATATCGATTCGGAGATTCACACGGACTTCCAAAAAATTCTAGATTCAATTACGTTTATACCCGAAGCCTAGTATACTTAGCGTCCAATTATTTTTTAAGCGATACTTTTTTATGCACCCAACCTATTACGATCTTACCGTCCCATTTTTCACTTCGCACCTCGAAAGTCTCGCTGCGTTTCTAAAGAAAGGTGAGGAAACACTCAAAGCCAAAGGAATGTCTGATGAAGATATTCTTAAGCTCGCCATACATCCCGATATGTTTCCACTCGTGAAGCAAATCCAAATAGCAACTGATAATGCGAAGGGAGCCTGCACACGGCTCGCAGATATTTCGGCTCCAGTTTTTGAAGATACCGAAACTGCGTTGGGAGAACTGTACACCCGTATTGAAAAGACGATCGCCTTTCTAGGGACACTCTCAAAAGAACAATTTGACGGAGCAGCGGAACGCACGACGGTTGTAAAGTATTACCCCGGCAAGCATTTCAACTGCCATGAGTACCTGATGGAATACGGCATCCCGAACTTTCTGTTCCATGTCACGACTGCGTATTGCATCCTTCGGAAAGAAGGTGTAGCTATAGGAAAAGCTGACTTCTTAGGTAAACTCTCACTCCACGACGATTAAATTGACTATTTTCACCAAGAAAAACACCAGGCTCCGCCTGGTGTTTTTCTAAATATGAAGAAGAAATTTTGTGCGAAGTGTAACGGCTAGAGACGTACATCGGACCTTAAGAGTTTAGTTTTATATATTCTATGTTTAATCACCTCAAATTACTGAGCTTTACAAGTATCACCATGGTACTTGTCGCTTTTGTATATATTCAAATTTTACAGCCTTCATACGTTAGAGCCCAAAGTTCTGTTGAATTGGATGTTGAGATTCAAAAAAATGTTGCTGGACAACTTCCTCCAGGCTACGAAGAAACCCAGTTTGCATTTGTAGTGTCTGGTCCAGGATTCACCCAGGATGTTTATGTGACTCCCGATGGACCTAAATTCACAGCGACACTTCCATTGTCAGATGGAACATATACCATCACTGAGATTGGACCAGCTGGTTTTAATCCAGATGACTGGGAGGTGCAATGGAGTGGCGCATGTAAGCAGAGCGACTCAAATCAATTTGAGGCGACGTTTGTAGTTGCTCCAAATCATAATAATGAGTTGGGAGATCAGCCGTGTAGAGCTAAAAATAAATGGCGTCCAGAAAAAGAAGATAATGGCGGTGGGGGTACTAGCACAGCAACACTCAATGTGACGAAAGTGATTGTGGGTACCACAACGGTTCCTGCAAATGCCTTTTCATTCTCATACAGTGGCACAGATTCTGGAACTCACACGTTTGAAGCTGATGGTACAAATATTCTCACACTCAACAAAGGGACCTATTCTGTGACTGAAAATCCTGCTCAGGGATACGTAACAACGTATAATAATTGCTCAAATATAAACCTTACATCAGGGGCTACATCAACGTGTGTTATTACGAACACCGCAACTTCAACTGGGAGTGGTGGAGGCGGTGGTACAGCGACAGGGACTCTTCTGGTTACAAAAGAAATTGTTGGTACGACTACCGTTCCAGTAACCAATTTCGCATTCACCTATACGGGAGCACCAGGAAATATTAATTTTGAATCGGATGGGACGAACACACTGAAGCTCCCTGCGGGGACTTACTCGGTAACCGAATCGCCGCTTCGTCCTGGATATACTGTTTCCTATAACAATTGTTCCAGCATAACCATATTGGCAGGTGCTACAACCACGTGTGTCATAACGAACACGGCCACAACTTCGACTGGAGGAGGGGGTAACGGCACCGCAACTGGAACCCTACATGTAACAAAAGTGATTGTAGGAACAACAACTGTGCCTACTACGGCATTTTCCTTCTCATATAGTGGAACAAGCACAGGAGCTCATGCATTTGAGGCTGACGGAACTAATACTCTTGCACTTCCGGTTGGAACATACTCCATCACTGAAAATGCAGCTCCCGGATACCTAACAACATACCAAAACTGCTCCAATATATCCCTAACGTCTGGAGCTACAACTACCTGCACAATCACCAACACTGCAACCTTAGCGGGAGGCGGGGGTGCCGCAACGGGAACCTTACGTGTGTCAAAAGTTATTATGGGCACAACTACTGTTTCTACCACTAACTTTTCCTTCACCTATACGGGAGGCGGAAACATAAGCTTTGAAGCCGATGGTACAAATGTCCTCCAGCTGCCTGTTGGTATCTATAGTGTGTCCGAGTCTTCTATTCCGGCGGGATACCTAGCTTTATACAACAATTGCTCAAACCTTGTAATTGCCGCGAATGCGACGACAACTTGTATTATCACAAATACTGCTACCACTAGCGGAGGTTCTTCAACGACGGGAACTATTGTAGGTAATGTAGATGGTTCTTCAACCTCTACAGCGGGAACTATTAGCGGAGAAGTTACGGATGACGACGAAAATGATACTGGTGGAGGCGGGGGCGGTGGTGGACGACGATCGTCGGGCGGGGGAGGTGGCGATGACGACGATGATGATGACGATAGTTCGGGAGGTGGTGGAGGCGGAGCAACTCCTGAAGTCCTTGGTGAAAGTACCAGTGTGACTCCATTAGGTGCTCCAAATACAGGAGGTGGTGGAACTTCACCTCAACAATTGCCTCAGATTCAAACCTTATTCGCTATCCTCTCCGGAAACAGGATACATATTCGGAAGTAAGATAGGAGACTTGCATATAACCAAAAAATCTCGCCTCGTGCGAGATTTTTTGGTTATATGCACACTTTTCGTCTCACTCTTCGTTGACTTCATCCTTAGTGAGCCGTAGTCTGGAACTAGATCGTCTTTTGTTTCTTTTTTCCAAGGAGCAACATCATGACCGAGAAGGAAGTAAAGTGCACGGGCTGTCACAACACCCTCTGTATAGGAAGTCTCCAGCCTGTCATTGTTGAAGTAGCTGGGGTCAAAAAGCCTTTCTGTTCCTACGGGTGTGGTGGCCGCTTTCTCCTTATGCCCATTCAGACAGACTTGTTTGCAACGCCGCAACAATTGCAACTGGCGATGTGAGGAAACTTGTCACCCATTCCCCGTTTCGACGGGGAATCGTTTTTTGATTTTTCTACAAAATCGCGAAGCAACTCTTTATCTAAACCGTCAATATAATGAAGGGTAAATGAAGCCTGCCACTATACGTATATTTTAAGCCGTACTTTAAGATGCGAAACGAGCCGCCAATTTTTACTTGCGTAAATAAAAAAGATGTGGTATAAGCATTGTAGTTTGTATTGATGTTCCAGAGTTGTCGTCTACTATATATAGTAGTAAGCTGTTTTCATGAAGAAGCTCATTCGGCATGAAAGAGCGACTGAGGAGGTTATTAAGATTTAAAGGTAAAATTAACTTATTTATGCAAAGTATTACTAGTGGGTTCACGCCAATGCGCAAAATTGCAGCGCTTGTGGCGATTTTTGCGTTGGTCTTTTCACCACTCGCAGGCGTTCAGTTTGCAAGTGCAGCAGCTGGAGAAGTCAATACTGTTACGGGCTCTTGTGGAGCGCCAGTAAACGAGAATCAGTACGAAGTAGGGCAGGCCGTTCTACTTAAAGGGAAGGATTTCCTTCCGAACACTCAGTATAGCTGGGACATTTCTCCAGCAGCTGGTGGTCCCAATGCTGTAGCAATAGCCAGTGGTTTTGTGACCACTGATGCAAATGGTGATTTTTGCTTCACTGCGATCCCATCATTGCCAGAAGGTTCAGAGGATAACGATCCTTTTAAGGCAACAGTGGGTGGTGCAAAATCAGATAATTTTAGTGTAAACGAAAGTGTCAATTCTAATGGCACTATCGTTGTTGTAAAAGAATTAGTAAATGAACCAGAAGGTGTTACCGCTGATGATTTCAGCTTCACTGTAAATGGTGGTGATGCAGTTCAATTTGATCTTGATGGGTCAAATAATTCAATTCAAAACCTCAATGATGGTCCATTTACAGTTGTAGAAGTTGAGGAAGATGGTGATGGTTACGCTACTTCTTATGAAGGTTGTTCATCTATTGCACTTACAACAGCAGGTGCAACATGCACTATCACGAACACTTACGAAGCAGCTCCAGTTTGTGAAGACCCAAATGCAAACAATGAGAATGAGCCGCTTCCATGTACATATGATCCAACCCAAGCTGTAATTACAGTCAATAAAATAGTAGTAAATCCAGATACTTCAGTAACTCCAAACTATTTCTCTTTCACCGTAGATGGAGGATTTGGGAATATTTTCGAGGCTGACGGGTCTAATCAAGTAGTTGTAACAACTGCAGGAGTACACAATATCGTTGAAGTTACTGCGACAGATTACACAACAACATACGATGGATGTTCTCCAACCGTTGTTCTTGGGCAGTCTTACACTTGCACAATAACAAATACGTTTAATCCAGGTTCTATTACAATCGATAAGGTTGTAACAGGAGCAGGTGCTAATCAGGATCTTGATTTCACATTCACAGGATTCTTTAGCCCATTCTTCTTGCTTTCAGGAAGCGATGCACCGAAAGTATACACAGGACTTACTTCTGGCGAATACAGCATTACAGAAGTTGATGCATCAGATTACACACTCACCGGAGTGGAATGTAAGGTTGGTGAAGTTGTAAAAACTGATCTCAATGCAGACGCAGATACTATTCGAATCGCTCTTGGAGCTGGCGAAAATGCAACATGCACATTCACTAACGCAAAGGATGTGGTTGACGACACTACAATTACGATCAATAAGGTTACGAATGTAGCGAGTGGCGATATGTTCGACTTCTACCTCGATGGAGGAGTGGCAACCTCAGCGTCACTTATGGGAGGTCAGTCTTCTGGCGCAATGGTAGTTACTCCAGGTTCACACAACCTTGTGGAGGGAGGAGAAACAGGATGGACACTCAATCAAGAAACTTCTTCTTGTGTAAACGAATCACAAAATGAAGTTGGAGGATTTGATGGCAACCCATATTACCTCACGCTTACAGCTGGAGATGATATTGTGTGTACATTTAATAACACACGAGACACGGGTGTACTCCAGGTAAAGAAAGTTGTCCTCGGTTCAGAAGCTGACGAAAGCGCATTTAGCTTCCAAGTAGATGGAGGAACGGCTGCTGCTTTTGAGTCTGATGGAGAAAACAACATGACTGTTGTTACCGGCAACTACACAGTAACAGAAGTTGCAAATGCTAATTACGCAACTGTTTACGACAACTGTACTGATGTTGCGGTAACGGAAGGAGCGACAACTACATGTACAATCACAAACCGATTCATTGATACGAGTGATGATTCACTCTCATGTTCAATCAATGCAAGCGACGTGTCAGTATCAGAAAATCAGGAAGTTACTCTTACATGGGAATCTAACAATGCAACTGATGTAGACATTAGTGGCATCGGAAACAATCTTGATCTCGATGGTTCAACATCGACAACAGTGGCTAACGACACTACCTACACACTCACTGCTTCACGCATGGGTGATAACGAAGAACTTGAATCAATTCAGTGCCAGGTCACTGTTGACGTTCAGTCAGGCGGTGGAGGAGGCGGAGGTGGAAGTTCACCTTCACCACGTTGTGATGCATTTGAACTCGATGGTGATGATCTCTCATGGGAGACTCGAAACGGGTACGACATGAACATTACGCGAAATGGTGATGAGATTTTCTCAACCACAAATGACGATGTAACTGACGAAGGAATCTTCGAAACTGCATCTGATGAGGGGGATGTGTTCCTTCTCACGGTAAATCGTGGAAGCAAGGATGATACTTGCCGACTTGAAGTTGATGAAAATGGAGGCGGAGGCGGAAGCAGCACACCAACCCCAGAGGTATTGGGTGAGGCTACGAGCGTTATTCCACAAGGTGCTCCAAACACGGGCGCTGGAGGATCAGCATCTTCACTCCCATCTGCGTTCGCACTCCTTGGAATGGTTATGGCTCTCATGACCATTCGAGGAACACGACGTGATGATGAAAAGGCTTAACCTTACATTTCTTAATACAACGAAACGCCACTACCTTCGGGTAGCGGCGTTTGTTGTATTTGGAATCTCACTCGGTGTACTCTTGTACCCAAAAGTATACCCTTATTTCAGCGATCGAAGTGTTGTGGTAAATAATCCATCTGCCCTTGAAAGTACTTCGACTCCAGACGGACTTTCGAGGTCAGCCCCAGTACGGCTTCGAATTCCTACGCTTAATCTCGATACCACCTTTGAGGCGCCCCTTGGCCTCAATGCCGATCTCACGGTTTCAGTGCCTAAGTCCTATGAGAAAGTTGGGTGGTATAAATTTGGTCCAACACCAGGAGAAGTAGGTCCCGCGGTGGTTCTGGGGCATGTAGATTCCGTAGATGGCGCAGCGGTGTTTTATGAACTAGGCCAACTCACTCCTGGCGATCAAATCTTTGTTCAGCGTCAAGATGGCACTGAAGCGGTATTTGAAGTGGATTTTCTTGAACGATACCCACAGGAGGAATTCCCCTCAGGGCTCGTCTATGGTGAAGTTCCGTACTCCGCGCTTCGGCTTGTTACGTGCACTGGCTCATTCGATAAAGGTGAGCAGCGGTACAGCCACAACTTGGTGGTGTACGCAAAGTTGGTAGAGCAAACTCAAGCTACGAATATTTAAATTTTGCAGCAATAATTTCTGCAATTCGAGTGAATACCTTAAATTCGTGAACTGACTCAAAGCCTTTCACTTGAGGAGATTTATTAACTTCAAGTACGACAGGTCCAGTATCGGTATGAATCATATCTACCCCGGCAAGATCAATGCTGCACGCCTTTGCTGCAGCAAGAGCAATTTCCAATTCACCCTGAGTAAGTGTTGTTTTCGCAGGGATTGCTCCTTGACCAATGTTATTTAAATATCCACTCGTACGAGTTCGTTTGATGCTTCCTAGGACTTCCCCATAGGCAACGAGAGTGCGTGTATCGAATGTGTTTTCAATAAAAGGCTGAATGAGAGCCAATTGGCGGGGAAGTTTACGTTCTACAACTTGGTCAAGTTCTTCCAGTGAGGTAAGCAGATGTACATTTATTCCTTTACTTCCATCTGTTTTGAATATGAGTGGAAACGTTACCTGCGAAGCTATATATTCACGGTTGGCATGGTACGACTCCTCTCGGAATACCATGGTTGGAGGAATTCGTATTCCGGCAAGCGCTAGCAGCATCATTTGTGAAATCTTTTCGGCACTATGGGGATAGGAACGATTGATAGGGTCATTGGTGGGAATCCTATTCTGATCGAAATATTCATAAAGCATGCCACAAAAATGTGCATCAGTAGCTCGAAGGCGGGTAAAGACGTGGGTGCCATGTAAATCAATCTGAGTGTTTTTATTAAAAAAGGTTATGTTGCCATTTTCCTGTATATGAAGGAGCATTTCTTTTGTTTTGTAGTAGGCTATCGAAGCTTTTTGAATACCTGACGCAAAAGCGCCTCGGGTTTTGTTTCCCGCATTCAATAGAATATATGTAGGTTGCTTTGACATAGTGTATTTAGGGTGCACTGTAATACTAAATGGGGAAAATTGCAATTCTACAGATTTATTGTGTAGTATAATCGAGTCTTAAAAACGTTGTATAGTAGCGCCCACATTCATTACTACCTGTATACGGCGACCGTTCTTTCTCTCGGAGGGAGTCATCATTTATGAAGACAGAACAAAAAAACATCATTGCATATGTCATGAATTTACCTTCGGATGCTATTCCAAGCATTCGTCGATATGGGCGTAGCATTGATAAAAAATTCAAGGTAATGCTCATTTGGGATACAAATGTCAAAACGGAAAAAGATAAAGATGCATATCAGGGATTAGATATTTTTCTCCCCATTGATCTCTCAAAGCCAAATGCTATCGCTGAAGCCCTTGCACCGTATCAGTCGAAACTCTGTGCCATTTCATGTCGCACAGAATCATACATGGCTCGCTTTATTCAAGTGATTCCCCATGTGCCGTATTTGCGAACACCTACGACAGAATCGCTTAAGTGGGCTTCAGACAAACTTGAGATGCGCCGCCGCTTTGCGCTCCTTGCACCAAAATTTTCTCCCAAGTATGCAGTCGTAAAAGAAAATACATCATCGGAACGAAGGCGTGTCATAGAAAAGATTAGATTCCCGCTCATTGTGAAGCCTACTAACCTCGCTCAAAGTCTTCTGGTATCAATTTGCTATCACGAAGAAGAATTTAAAAAGGTACTCACCAACGCTTTTATAAAAATTCAAAAAATATACGATGAAAATGGACGTATTGAGGCTCCAAAAATTATTGCTGAGGAGTTTATGGATGGTGATATGTATTCGGTTGATGCATATGTAAATTCACGCGGCAGTATATATTTTTGTCCAATGGTTAAGGTGGTGACGGGAAAAATGATTGGTCATGATGATTTTTTTAATTATCTCCATATGTCCCCGACAGCGCTTAAAAAATCTTCAATTGAAAAAGCTCATACTGCAGCAGAGGCAGGTATTCATGCTCTTGGGCTTAGAAACACGACTGCGCATGTCGAACTTATGAAAGTTGATGATGAGTGGAAGCTCATTGAGATTGGTCCGCGTATAGGAGGATTTAGACACAAGCTTCACGAACTTTCCTGCGATATCGATCACTCACTCAATGATATTCTTATCCGGTTGCCGAAGCGTCCAATTCTTCCCAAGAAATGCAAAGGGTATGCTGCAACCCTCAAGTGGTATCCAAAAAAAGAGGGTATCATCACAAAACTTAAGGGTATTAAAAAGTGCCGCGATCTTAAATCGTTTGTTGATATTAACGTAGTGAAAAAAGTGGGTGATCGCTGTCGATTTGCCAAAAATGGAGGAAAGGCGGTATTTACAGTCACACTATTCAATGTTGAACGCTCGAAGCTTCTTGCGGATATACGACGAGTTGAGCAACTGATTAACATTGAAATAGCTTAATCCTTCTCAAAACGTCTGCCTACTTCGGCAGCTTCGTCATAAAGAAATTCATCGTAGCATCAGTACGCCTCATTTCTTTATGACTCGCTTACTCGTATCCAGAGCGTTTTGAGTAGGATTAATTAGTTTTAGAATGCCTGCTGAGACTTGCGATGTAATCGCAGAATGACGTACTCATTAGGTACTTTAGGGTGATATACTGATGATATATGGTCCCACGGAGCAAACATATCGTTATTGTTTTCGTCATTATTGCGCTTTTGCTCGTTGGCGTTGTGGTGTATAAGACGCTCATCCAAAAAGATGTGTCGTTAGTGATAAAGGATACTGCTGCGCTCTTTGTGTTTGATGCCCCGGCATATACCCTCGCAGCATCGCCAAGTGCACGCACGAATACATTCAGAGAAAAAGTACTTGCAAAGATAGGTCAACGCGAAAGTCTTGAGGAGGCATCTCCAGTCACAGAAGAGGTGCTACCATCCCCCGAAGTGATAGCAGAACCAACAGGTACGGAAATAGAAGAGGTTGTAATGGGTGATGTTGTGTCTTCTCCAGACACTTTTGATTGGGGTATATGGGAAGGAATACTTCCAGAGCTCACACAAAAACGCACAGATTATACGACGTGGGGCCTACTCGTTGAGAATGCGATGCATAATGCACAAGAGGGAAAGAATGTCGTGAACGCAATAGTTGTTTCTGACGCCGGAACTACATCTCCACTTCTTACTCTTAAAACTGAGGCTGAAAGCTGTTTTGATACGTACCTCTCAGCGGGTGGCTTGATTCATAGCGAACTTCTTCTTTCACCTAAAGGAGCGCTTGTTCAAAGATATGACGCAGTGATCGAACAGATTAACAACAAGACAGGGGAGACTGAAATCGCTCCACTTTATGGGGAACTGAGCACGCTCTATACGGGTGATACAACACGCATGAGTGCTTATGTTGCGCGAAGTAGTTCGTGCGACCATTATTTACAAACGCTTACTGCACTCACAGAGTAAGAGCATTCTCTATGCGCACACTTGTCCTCGATATTGAAACGGTAGGTGAGAACTGGGATTCACTTGATGAAACAACAAAAGGGGTACTTTCGAGGTGGGTGGACAGAACCGCGAAGACCGATGATGAGCACGAGGCTGAAATGAAGGACCTGCGTGAAGGTTTGGGTTTCTCACCGCTCACGGGAGAGATTGTTGCCATTGGACTGTATGACTTGGAACGCATGCAGGGTGTGGTGTATTACCAATCTGAGGAGTCTGAAGAATCAACAGAAGGAGGCTGCACCCTGAAGCCGCGCTCAGAAAAAGAAATGCTCGTAGCACTCTGGGAAGGCGCAAAGGAGTATGACACCTTCGTCACGTTTAATGGCAGGGGATTTGATGTTCCATTTCTCAATTTACGCTCAGCAATTCATGGTATCAAACCAACGCGTGACCTTATGGATGGACGGTATCTCTATCAGCAAAAATTTGTTCGCCACGTTGATCTGCAGGATCAACTCACGTTTTATGGCGCGATGCACCGCCGCCCGTCATTACACCTTTTTTGCCGAGCCTTCGGAATCGATAGTCCCAAGGCCGCAGGTGTTGCAGGGGATGATGTAGCGCTTCTTTTTAAATCAAAACAATTTCGTGATATTGCGAAGTACAACGCCCGCGACATTGTCGCAACTGCTGCGCTCTACGAGAAATGGCTTGCCACACTCGCCCCGAGAAGCTTCATCGAGCCAGTAGACAGATATTAATATCATGGTATAATGTGATCTGATTAACTACAGGAGATCTTCTTGATTCAGATACTTCCACTTCTTGGCGATATCGGCCTCGGTACCCTCTCTGTTGCGTTCGTTTCACATTGGTATGGGGTGCACGATTTGCATGCATTCCTTCTCATTCCACTTGCAGTGTTTGCTGGCATGAAGTACTTCTTCATTGAGGGATAGAAATGGAAAAAAATTCTGAACACGATGATCTGCATTTCTATCCAGCCGATTTGATTGAACCAACGAAGCGTTCGGTGTATTCGGAAACAGAACACCAGATAGAGGTGAACACATATCTCCGCTCTCAAGAAGAGTTGGAAATCGAAATTCAACGGATATGGTTACCGCTTCTTTTTTGCCTCATCCCACTCACGCTGGCTTGGATCCTGGTGTACCTCTGTACGAGCTTCCACATGGGAGACCCTGTGTCCTATAAGCTCATTGCAACATCGCTCTGCGTGGCCACCATGTTCAATCAGTGGATCATACTTACGTGGTGGGGGCACACCCTCAATAAGATCCTTGCTGTGTGGTGGTCACTGCTTGGAATAGGAATCCTTACGGAAACACTCCCGCCGGGAATGGTGTGGAACTTCCTGAGGTTGTTGTTTGCCTGAAAGCCCGGGACGCGTACGCGCCCCGGGCTTTTTCTTTGCTATACTCTAGAAATGGAAAAAACTGAACTGAAGAAGTTTCCGGATGATTTCTTCTGGGGCGCGGCGTCAGCGTCATACCAAGTGGAGGGCGGCATCGAAAATACTGACTGGGCACAGGCCGCACGTGAAGGAAGAGTGCCTCCATGCGGCATTGCCTGCGATCACTACAATCGGTATGAGGAAGATTTTGATATTGCGAAGTCCTTGGGGCACACCGCACACCGTATGTCTGTCGAATGGGCGCGGATTGAGCCAGAGGAAGGAAAGTTTAATTTGGAGGCAATACAGCATTATCAAGACGTTGCTAAGGCCCTTCAGGCGAGAGGAATACATCCAGGTATTACCCTCTGGCACTTCACGCTACCTCTTTGGTTTTCTGAGTCTGGAGGGTTTGAGCGAAAGGATGCCCCAGAAATTTTTGCCCGTTACTGTGCATTTGTGGTTGAACATCTCAAGGACTACTGCCATCACTACTCGACCATGAATGAGCCAATCGTTTTTGCTTCTAATGGTTGGATGCGTGGCACATGGCCTCCGTTCAAACGCTTCCTTCTTCTCGATGGTATTTCAATAACCAATTCAGGTAGGCAGCATGAGGCAAGGTACAAAAAGGGAATACGACCATTCTTTTTATATTTACATGTGGTGAAGAATCTTGCACGAGCACACAATGCAGCGTACGTCGCTATCAAGCGAGTGCTTCTCGCAAGTGACGTGAGTGTGGTAAAGCATGTGATTCTCTTTCATGCCAACAGAAATCCCTTGAATCGAGTTGTTGCAAAATTCATGAACTGGTGGTGGACACATTGGTTTATGGGTATGGTGCATGATAAGTGTGATTCCATTGGTCTGAATTACTATTTTCATAGAAAGTTCGGTGACACACGAACGTACGAGAAAAGTGATATGAACTGGGATATTTACCCTGAGGGTATTTACGACTGCTTGATGATGCTGAAACGCTATAATAAACCGCTGTATGTTGCTGAGTCAGGAATTGCCGATGAAAAGGATGTGCATCGAGGGGATTACATTACAAATCAGGTACGGGGAGTGTGGCGAGCGATTCAGGAGGGGGCAGATGTCCGCGGGCATTTCTACTGGTCACTCCTCGACAACTACGAATGGGCGCTGGGATTTGAGAAACGGTTCGGACTCGTAGAAATTGACTATACTACGCTCGAGCGGAAGATACGCCCATCTGCGTATGTATACAAGCAAATTTGCACTTCTAATGCTGTAGAATAATAAAGAACTTAAATGTTCGCGCATTTCTTTGTCGTTGCGCGGATGTGCTCCACGCGAGGTAGGTAACTACCTCTTGGTCGCCCATCCCGCTTACTCCTCGAACTGTACAGAACCTTTAAGTTCTTTATGTAATCTCGCGAATGTCCTGGATACTTCTTGCAGTTGCTGCCCAAATTTTAAACGCAATTGTTGCGCTTATTGATAAGCACATCGTCTCCGACGAAAAGAGCTTCCCAAAGCCTTTCGTGTACGCGTTTTATACGTGCCTTATCTCAGGTGTGTGGATCGTGGTGTATTTTATTGGCTTCATTCCATTCTTACCGGACAGCCTCCCCGTCCCGTCTTTTTCGAATGTAGTTCGTCCGACTCTGGAAGTTGTAGCACTCGCATTTCTCTCTGCATACACATTTTTCAGTGCGCTTGTTGCTATGTTTAGTGCGCTCAAAGACCACGATGCATCAGACGTTGTTCCGGTAATTGGAGCTGTTTCCGCACTTGCGTCATTTGGTCTTGGTTACTTTTTTCTTGGTACAACGCTCACATCAAATTTCATCATCGGTATCAGTCTCCTTGCGGCAGGTACATTTTTCGTTTCTCGCCTCCGGTTTCCTTTTACGACCGCACTTGTTGCAGCCTATTCAGGAATATTCTTTGCCCTTCACTACATTGCAATCAAGGGACTTTTTAATGCGACATCATTTGATAATGGCTTCTTTTGGTCACGTATTGCATTTATGTTTTTTGCCCTCTCGCTCCTCATGATCCCAAGCTACTTTAAAAAGGTGCGCGAACAGACCGAAGCTACAGGGAAGCCGGCAAAGTTTCTTATCCTCACTAATAAAATCCTTGCAGGAATTTCAACACTTCTCATCCTCAAAGCAACGGCGCTCGGCGAAGTTGCCGTGGTGCAGGCACTCGGTGGGTTACAGTTTGTATTCATCCTTTTCTTTGGCATTATTTTCACCCTTCTCCATCACAAGAAAGCCATTCCCGTTGCAGAAAAGTATGAGCTTAATGCAATCCTTCAGAAAGCTATATTTGTCGCGGTCATTACAATAGGGTTCTTAGTACTGTTTAGATAATGCGCGCACGAATTAAAAAAATTATGCTCATTCTGGCCATCTGTCTTCTCGTAGTGGCAGTCCTCCTTATTGTACTTGCACAAAAGCCTGTCCCAGAAAAAATCACCTATGGCATTTCATTTAATGTGCCGTATGCGCTCGAGCTTGGTATTGACCCAAAGAAGGCGTATGACGCGTTTCTCAAAGAGCTTGGAGTGCGTCACCTACGGCTTGCTGCGCACTGGACGCTCACCGAACCTAAGAAAGATACGTTTGATTTTTCGTGGCTCGATTATCAAGTAGAGGAACTTGAAAAAGTTGGAGGTGATGCCGTGTTTGGTGTGGGTAGGCGGTTGCCACGTTGGCCGGAGTGCCACGTACCTTCCTGGGCGAAGGAGTTAAGTTGGGAAGAGCAGAAAATTGAATTGCGCGACTACATCACTCGTGTGGTAGAACGGTACAAAAAAAGTCCTGCAATAAAATACTGGCAGGTTGAGAACGAACCGTATCTCGGTGTGTTTGCTACGGAGCATTGCAGCGAGCTTGATGAGAGTTTTCTCGAAGAAGAAATTGCACTTGTGCGCTCACTTGATCCAACCCGACAGATTCTTGTTACAGACAGTGGCAACCTAGGCACCTGGCGCGGGGCATATTCGCACGGTGACCTCTTCGGTACGAGTGTGTATGTATATTTCTGGAATCCAAGTCTTGGTCAATTCAAGACGGTCTTGCCACCTGCGTTTTACCGAATGAAAGAGAATGTCATGGAGATTGTCTACGGAAAAAAGGATACGCTCCTCATTGAGCTAGCACTTGAGCCGTGGCTCCTTGAATCAGTGGTCGATGTTCCAATAGAAACACAGTACACTCGAATGGACAGTGAGAAGTTTGATCAAATAATTGCATATGCAAAAAAGACACGATATGACCGCCAGTATTTGTGGGGAGGAGAATGGTGGTATTGGCTGAGAGAACAGGGACACCCCGAGATGTGGGAAAAAGGTAGGAAATTATTTGAATGAAAATAACATATGATTAAAAAGATGTTTACGGAAAAAGAGCATTCTCCAGAATCGTTACTCAGTGCGGCACAATCACTTGAACGGATCGCGACTTCGTACCGCGAGAGTGCCTTTAAGAGATTTCCTGCACTCTTTACACTTCTCGTCGCGCTCGGCGTGAGCGCTACCTACTTTGGAGTTGAGCAACTTATGCTCCAAGTACCATGGCTCATTGCTCGTCCGTGGCTTATTTTAGTGATTGGGATCAGCATCCTCTTCTTTACAGGTCGACTCTATAAGAAGCTGGGCTAATAACGTATTATTGAGCTATACATGAAATTTATCCGCTTCGTGTTCCCATTTCTCTTTGCGCGTAATTGGGACAATGGTGTGTGGGAATTCTCTCGTTCTCGCTTGGTACTCTTTTGCGCATTTCTGTTACTCTGTATCTTCGGGCTTGTTATTGCGTATGTGCTCCAACGACCGGTTGTCTATGTGAATGGCGTATGAAGGGACTAAAAATGTATCTTACGGTTGTTACAGTACTCCTTGTACTTGCCCTCCTTGCCGGAGTGTACGTGTGGTACACCGTTCAAAAATTACAGCGAGAGGGACAAACGGGAACTGAATTTACATCTCCTACACCGAGCGTGAGACTAGATAAAAGTTGATAAACCTATATACTAAGCCTCATATGAAACACTTTGCACTCCTCGCCATCCTACTTTTAGGGCTCGCGGCCCCTCAGGTCTCTTTTGCTGGTACAGTTGTTCGGAGTGGGGAGTCGGTCTCAGTGAGTGCGGATCAAGCTATTGAGGGTGATTTCTATGGACTGGGTAGCGATGTTTCAATTTCAGGTAAATCAAGCGCGGATGTGTATGTTGCGGGAGGCACCGTTACCATTAATGCAGAAGTGGGTGCTGATCTTGTGGCTGCTGCCGCTCGTTCAGTACAAGTACACGCGCCGGTAAAAGATGATGTGCGCATCATTGCGGGGGAAGTCACGATTGCTGACCTGGTTGAAGGAGACGTGGTGGTTCTTGGGGGTGTGTTAAAAATTCTTTCTACAGCTGAAGTAAAAGGTGACGTACTCTTCTTTGGTGGAAAGATTGATATTGAAGGTGCAGTCGGTGGCGGGATCTACGGACGAGGGGAAAAGGTCCGCATTGACTCTCGCATTGGGGGAGATGTGACCGTTTTTGCTGTTCAAAAACTCACGCTCGGGGACAATGCGGACATCCAAGGCAATGTATCGTACACGAGTCGTTCTGATATCGAGCGTGCGGAAGATTCTGTGATTGTTGGAAGTGTTACGAAGCAAGCACTCATTCAGGACGATGGCGCTGGACCTGGAATTATTTTATTCCCGTTTGCCATGTTGCTCTTTGCCGCGCTCACCATATTCATGCTCTTTAAGTCTCATGTGCAGCGATTGACACGATCAGTACAATCTTCCTACGGCATGCTTGGACTTATTGGACTAGGTATGTTTCTTGGAGTGCCGTTTGTGGCGAGCTTGCTTATGGCAAGCGTGATTGGTTTCATTATAGGAATGATACTCTTCATACTTTACTTCGTTACGCTCATTACGACGTTCGTGGTTACCGGTATGGTGGTTGGAACGGTTCTCCTTAAGCCTTTCATGAAAACTGAAGAAGTGACATGGATCGGTGCTCTTATTGGGACCATTGCGTTTCTTGCACTCGTAGTGATTCCGTATATTGGACCACTCCTCATGGCTACACTCCTCATTATTGTCTTTGGAGCAATTGGAAAGCAATTATACGAATCAGCGCGGTAGTGTTTTGTGCACACCCTTGCCGAGGCTACATATAAGTGGTGTTATACTGTATGAAGATGAGCTTTTATCAAATTAAAAGGTTCTCACATACAATATGAATAATAAGATGTTGCACACAGTGGCGTTTACTCTCCTCGTTATTGGTGGACTCAATTGGCTTCTCACTGCCTTTGATTACAATGTAGTTGAGATGATCTTGGGTACAGGAAGTACACTCACGATGATTGTCTACGTGCTTGTCGGTCTTTCAGCAATCTACGAGGTTGCAACACACAAGACACGATGCAAGGCATGTAACGCAGCTGCCTAAATTTTTGTACGATTCAAAACACCTGCTCCCGTAGGGGCAGGTGTTTTGTTACAATACGTATATGACTGAGCGGGAAAAACATGATCGCATGCGCCGGGTAGCGAAGATGAACACAATCTTGAAGCGTCTCTACCCGGATCCTCGGGTAGAGCTTGATCACACAACTCCTTGGGAACTTCTGGTCGCAGTGCAGCTTTCTGCGCAATGCACCGATGCTCGCGTTAATGTAGTTACAAAGAAATTATTTAAGAAATATCGATCAATTAAGGCCTACGAAGAAGCGTCGCAAGAAGAAATGGAACAGGCAGTCTTTCAGTGTGGATTTTATCGAAACAAAGCCCGTAATATACGGAATGCAGCCAAGATGGTGCGTGCAGAATTTAAGGGAAAAATTCCGAAGACGATGGATGAGCTCATTCGTATTCCCGGTGTAGCAAGAAAGACAGCAAATGTTGTGCTCTCCAACCTCTATGAAGTGCATGAAGGCATCGCGGTTGATACGCATGTCCGACGCTTTGCAATACGATTTGATCTCTCATCATATACAGATCCCATTCGCATTGAACGCGATCTTATGGCAATCATGCCGCGCTCACTCTGGTGGGGATTCAATCATCGGTTAGTCATGTATGGAAGGCATTTTTGTCCTGCACGGAAACATGACTGCGTAGCGCACCCACTCACAAAAGTCTACCCTGAAGCACTCCAGAAATGGCCCAAAGCCCATTAAATAAGCCATATTCTCTGGTTTATATTTCAATTCGTAAGAGCACCCTCGTCAATGGTGCACTGAAAATACGAGTGCTATAGTGTACGCATGCAAACTTTCTATACTTTCATTGATGGTATGTACGCGCACACGATTGGTCCGGTCTTAGGGAAACTAGGAATTGACCTTTTTAGGAAGGAAGGGGCAAACGTGGAAAAGTCTGCACACTCGGTGATTGCACTTCCTCCATACAGTGAAACGTTGGAAAAAGAAGAAGCGGCGGAAAAGAACCAGCCTGAAACACCCACTTTTAAATCGGTGAGTTCCGTACTTGCACATGAGACGCGTGAAGCAATCTTGGGAGATAAGAATACGGTGATGTATGTCGGCACGAATGAAGCTCCGCTCTATATGAAACCCACGCAAGAATTTGATACATGTCTGGGTTCGCTTTCCTACGGCGACATGGTCATGGTGCTCGAGCAGCGGGGGAGATGGGCTCGGGTCATCTTTAAAGAACTTTCAGGTTGGATTTTGCGCGAAGATCTCGTAGACCGTGCCGCATACGTGTACCCGGAATTTATCCTCGGGGAGGAGAACGATGTTGATGATCCAAACACCATTCGTGTTCGGGCTTTTTCGGGAGATGTGTTTGGTGGGGGTAAGGTAGCATTTCCACTCCAGGCAGGTGAATATGTGCTGTACCGTCTTCGCAGAAAAGGACAGAGTATTATGTGGCCAGAGATACGCCCACGAGTTCCAGGAATGTGGCATACAATTTTAAAAGGAGTAGATGGTATCCGCATGAGTATGGTTCCCAAGGCAGGGAGCGTCATGGAGTACGTCTTTAAAGATGAGGTGGGGCATCTTGCGTATGTTGAGGCGGTATTTCCAGATGAGACCGTCCATGTTTCGGAAGTGAATTATCCAGATAGAGGTATCTATAACGAACGAATGATTACGAAAGAGGAGTGGAGGGAATTGCACCCCGTTTTTATAGAAGTGGTTTAATACATCACTGGAGTTGACGGATGCTCGTCTGAGGTCTAGAGTATAGGTGGATTTTGCGGGTTCGGCTCATGTTCGCTGACACATGCGCCCATGTGGTGATCTTCAATGGGTTAGGTGTTGGTCCGAATCACGGGTACCGCGTCTTGACTCTATGGGTCACAAGTTTTCCTTCGGTCTGCGCGCAACGCCGGACCCGCAAATCCTCAGTTCATTTGTTCTCGCAACTTCGGTTGCCCTCGATCAAGTCCGCAACATTTTTTGTAAGCGGGCTTTTTTCAATTTTTGATACAAGGTGAAGGAGGTGAATATCGAAGATAGAGAAGCTTGCCTGGGCCATTGTCGAGACAAGAGAGGGTGCCCTGGGGTACAAGGTGAATTGTCGAGACAAGAGAGGGTGCCCTGGGGTACACTATTCCTATGGAAAAACAGCGTGTCGCCTTTTTTGATATTGATGGAACTATATTCCGCTCCAGTCTCCTTGTTGAGTTAGTGAATAGACTTGTAGCTGATGGAGTCTTTCCCGAGACGACACGCTCTCTATATCAGTCTGCGCATGAGGCGTGGCAGAATCGAGAGGGTACATATGAAACGTACATACAAGGAGTGATTAAAGCCTTTGTGGAAAATCTGCGAGGGGTGCACTATGGTGCCTTGGCTGACATCGGACGCATGGTTGTGCATGAGCAAAGCAAGCACGTGTATCGCTACACGCGAGATTTAGTTTCAAATCTCAAAGCAGAAAATTACTATCTCGTTGCAATTTCTCAATCACCCAAATTTATTCTTGATGATTTTTGTGACCACTATGGTTTTGATAAAGTGTATGGGCGCGTTTATGAAATTGGTCCCCTAGATCGGTTTACTGGTGAAGTCGCAGAACTTGAACTTATCCAAGACAAGGCAAAGATTGTACGCCGTGTATTTGAGCGCGGGGATTATAGTGAGGATGACTCCATGGGAGTGGGGGATACTGAAGGAGACATCCCACTCCTCGAATCAGTGGCGATGCCTATTTGTTTTAATCCCAACATGCAGCTGTATACGTATGCGAAAGGAAAGAAGTGGCCGGTTATCATAGAACGAAAAGATGTCGTCTACACGTTGTAGTCTTTAAAACACTCATCTGCTTCGTTAATTTCATCCTTCAAATACTCACCGTATAGATATACGACTCGTATTCTCACGACTCATTGCCTCGCATCTAAGCACTTTAAAGACTACAAAAGATATTAATAATGAATCGCAAGGAACAAAAATTTGTAAACGAAGTATGGGAGTACTACAGGCGCCACGGAAGGCAGAGTCTTCCGTGGCGCCTCACCCCAAACCCGTATCACATTGTGGTGTCAGAAATCATGCTCCAACAGACACAGGCTGATCGGGTGATTCCTAAATACAAGAGTTTCTTAAAGCGTTTTCCTACTTGGAAAGCACTCGCGCGTGCACCACTCGGAGATGTGTTGCGGGAATGGCAGGGGCTGGGGTATAACCGGCGTGGCAAAATGCTCCACGAGCTTGGACGAGAAGTGTCGCAGAATTATCGAGGTACGCTACCAAAGGATGTAGAAACACTTATCAGTCTTCCTGGAATCGGACCATATACTGCTGGTGCAGTACTTGTGTTTGCATTTAATACACCTGTCCCAATTATTGAGACAAATATTCGGAGCGTATACCTTCACCACTTCTTTCTGGATGAAACTGATATTACTGATGCTGAAATAGTACGATTAATCGTACTAACCCTTGACGTTAAAAATCCTCGTGAGTGGTACTACGCACTCATGGATTATGGAGTATACATAAAGAAGACGTACGGGAATCCGAACAGGAGGAGCAAGCACTATGCTTCACAATCAACATTTAAGGGTTCAGATAGAGAAATTCGCGGAGCAATACTACGCGTACTCAGTGAGCAACCTTATACACGTGAAAAACTACTCAAGCTACTCCCGTTCGAAGACATTCGTATCGATGCGCAACTCGTGAAGCTAATGAAAGAGCGTATGATTATACAAACATCAAAAAAGTTTTCGCTTCCAGGTTAACTATTTTGTATCCTTAAGTTGTACCGCAAAGATGATACCAACAATCATACAGATACCAAGAACGAGGAAGAGTTGATTGAAAGGAAGGAAAATGAGCGTTAGGCTTCCGAGAACTGCACCAATAAGTGAGGCGAGCGGACGTGTCATACGGAAAAGGCCAATTAGATTGGTATCTTTGCTCTGTGTGTGCTTAAAGAAGTAACTTTCTGTTGTGGTTTCAACGAGACTTGCTCCCACGCGAGTCATGAACATGGCGAACATCCACACACCAATTGCCATACCTTCAAGATAGATAAAGCTTGCGGTCGAGAAACCCATAATGATGAATCCGGCTACCATCATTTCCTTTTCACCAATGTATGTGTCCGCAATAACTCCAATACCATACTCGAAGAACACATAGGCCATCATCGCAACACTTAAGATTGAACCAATTTGTTCCCAGGTGAACCCGAGCTTCGTGGAGAAATAGAGCGGGGTATAGATAACCATCCACGTAAAGAAGAGTTGGAGCAAAAAATGTGCGAAGAATACGTTCCGAACATCCGTAAACTTCCAAAACTTTCTAAGTCCCTCCATGACGCGTAGGTGGGGGTACTGTGGATCCTTAAAATTTTTGAAGCATACGACAATAAGTGCAAGAAAGGGGATGAGTATTACAGCAGCTGCAATATACGCGTAATCGAAATGAGGAATACCATCCCCGACCAATTTTCCCATTCCGAGTGCTGCGAGTGCTGTCGTGAGACTCGCTAGTGCAAGAAGAAATCCGCGTCTGCCTCCCGTACTCTCTTCTTTATTTCCGATGAGTTCCTCCATAAATACATCGAGATTAAAAAGGAGGATAGGTACGACAGCCTGGTGGATGACAAAAAGAATTATGGCTAAGACTGGAGAAGCATTGAACGCCATACCAAGTAGCGTTATAAATTCCACAATGGTGAGAATGACGGTTAGGGGGAGATTTCCAATACGGGTGAGTAGTCTTGAAGCGTTCAGAAATGCAACAATCGTAATGAGTGCCCCGACAATATAGAGCGTACTGACGGTCTTTGCGCTTACAAACTGCTCTAGATAGGATGAGTTGATGTACACCACAATTGCCCAGTGGAGGGTAAGAAGGAGGAGCCCACTATAGAGTGCAAAAAAACTTCCTCTAAGCTTCGGGGAGCGCTTACTGTGTGTGTCTTTTGTCATCTAGGTAGTGTACTAGAGCGAAAGAGGTGTACGGAGGGCTTATACACGAGACCCCCGAAAAAGCATTGCTTTTTCGGGGGTCTCCACTCGGTCACGTAACAGCCTACAGTCCAATAAGTACAGGGATCACCATCGGCGTTTTGTTTGTCTTCTGTAGAAGGAAACCAGAAACGACATTGGTAATTTCATCCTTTACAAAATCAAGATCAATTGGCTTCGAGCCTTCGGTGTTCTGTTCCACAGTCTTCTTAATAAGTACACGCGCTTCTGAAAGAAGCTGTTGGTTTTCACGAAGGTATACAAATCCCCGAGAGATAATGTCAGGTGACTTACGGAGTTTCCCCGTCTGCGCGTTTAGTGTCGCGATAATGACAAACATTCCGTCCTCAGAGAGCGATTGTCGATCACGAATGACGACTTCCTGACGTGCACCAACAGTGAATCCATCCACCATCATGATTTCAGATGGCGCTTTTTCTTTCAGTACAGTGAGTTCAGTGCCGTTTTTAATATCGATGACGGTACCATTGTCCGGCAGAATGATTTTTTCTCTCGGAAAACCAGCCTCCATGTTTGCGTATGCGTGACAGCGAAGCATTGAGTGGTATCCATACGCAGGCATCATAAACTCAGGCTTTACTTGTGAGCGGATCCAGACGAGTTCGCCTGAGTTACCGTGTCCAGTTGAGTGCACATCAGATGCGCGGTAGTGAATAATATGAACCCCCCTTCGGTAGAGGTTGTCTTTGAGTTTCTGAACGGAAAGTTCATTTCCCGGAATAACTGATGATGAGAGCATAATCGTATCTCGATCATTGAGGGTGATAAACTTATGTCGCTGTGTGGCGATACGCATGAGCGCTGCAAATTCCTCTCCCTGAGCACCCGTTGCGAGAACGACGATGCGGTCAGCGGGGTAGTTTGGAATATCCTGGATTGGAATGATTGTACCTTTTTGTACTTTCATAAGACCGGCGAGTTCTGCGATCTCGAGGTTGGTCTTAATACTACGTCCTTCAAGTACGATCTTCTTTCCAAGTTTTTCGCAGATCATAATGATACGGATCATACGTTCAAATTGGGAAGCGAAGGTTCCAACAATGAGACGGCCCTTTACATCACGCACGATGTTTTCGATATTGGTGTGCACGCGGAGCTCAGGAATCGAGAATCCGTCACGCTCTGCGTTTGTTGAGTCGCCAATAAAGAGAATGTTTTTATCTTCACCGACTTTACCCCAGACAGACTTCTCTTTATCTGATGGATCACCATCTTCGTGTTCGAGTTTGAGGTCACCAGAAATAACAATATTCCCATGCTTAGTTTCAACTGAGATACCCATAGAGTCGGGAATCGAGTGGGTTACGGGGAAGCACTTGATATATGTGTTTCCAACCTTGATACGCTCACCAACTTCTACTACTTGCATATTCACTTTGGGAAGATGCGGGAATTCCTCCTGCCGTTTGAGGATCATGAGCGAGGTAAGGTAGCGCGTAAAAATGGGAGGATTTCCAATACGTTCAATAAGGAACGGAATGCCTCCAATGTGATCGAGGTGACCGTGAGTCACGATGAGGCCACGAATTTTGTGTTTGTTCTCCTCAAGATACTGCGTATTCGGAAGAATGTAATTGACTCCCGGTGCATCACTTTCTGAAGAAACAAATTGAAATCCTGCATCAAAAATAAGAATATCGTCCATTGTTTCTACAATGGTCATATTTTTTCCTACTTCTTCAACGCCTCCAAGAGGGATAATGCGGACAATGTCGGGGTCAGTAACGGGAAGCACTGATGCAGCTTTCGTATCGTCAATACTTGAACGATGGGTAAGTGCAGGTGCAGTCATACTGCGAGGCTTTCTCGCTGTAGGTCGTCGTGAGGAGCGTGTTCTCCCTTCGCCACCTTGTGCTCCGCGTGAAGCACCGTTTCCTGTTCGAGTGCTTCCTGCATACTTCCGTGGAGCTGGGTACTCACTTCGTCTTACTCCGCCAGTTCCTTGTGGGCGGCTTGTTGGCCGTGCGGAAGAAGTTGGAGTAGTGCGAAGAGAGGGTGCGAGAGTAGCATCCTCACGGCGTGATACGCGAATTTGTGGACGGCGTCTCACGTTTTGGTTTTGTGAGGTGCCGCCTGTGCTTTTTCTGTTTGGATAATTTGAATTTGAATTGTTCATGTCATTAGTTTGTATGTTTAAGTGTAATAAGTGTTATTCGGTTCGTGATTTAAAGAATGGCCAGACTGAATCAGTGGTAATAAACCAACTCGTAATGGATGTAAAACGCTCTTGTGCCTCATCAAGTCCGGTAAATGTTTCTCCAACAATCTTCTTTGGGAACACGTAAATGAGTTCCGGGCTATAGAGGAAGATTGCAGGGGTATCTTTTTCGATCTCTCCCGCAAATGTCTCGATTGCGAGCGCTCGTTCTTCTTTATTTTGGGTCGTGCGTGTTTTTCCGAGAGCTGCATCCGATACGAGATTCGTATAGAGGGATACATTGAGCCCGGGGTCGTTCCGTTTGGAAGAGTGCCAAAATGAATAGAAATCTAAGGAGCGTCCGAGCGCAGTACCAAAGAGAAGAGCTTCGTAATCTCGCGGCCGTATGATTTGCTGCGCAAGATCTGTTTGCTCGAATTGCTTCACTGTTACGGTGACTCCAAGTGCCTCCCAACTACTGCGAAGAAATTCAGCAGTATTTTGGAACACCGGGTTGTTTGCCGTTGAAATGCTAAACGTGAGGGGTACGACTTCTTTGGCAATTTCTTTCTCCCACACACCCGATTCTGCATTAGGCTTCCATCCCGCGTTCTGAAGTATAGCACGTGCCTCTTCAAGGCGATTTTCACTTGTCGTGCCCACACTCCCTTCAATTCCAAACCCTGGTGGAATAGGAGAGAAGAGAGGAAGACCATACCCGTGAAGCGTTGTCTCGATGAGGGCATCTCGATCGATTGCCACATTGAGCGCTTTTCTGACCGCACTATCTCGAAGTACCGGGGATTTGTTTTGATTAAAGAAGACTGCAAAAGTGCGGGGAAGAGGGATTGCTTGTATCTCTGAAGTGTCTCCATCAATGACAAGTTCTTTTATGCTCGCCTCATCAAGTGCAACGATGCTGTCTATTTGACCTTTATTAAACGCAGCTATGATACGCTCTTCACTGGGGAAAAACTTCAGTACCACTTCTTTAATTTTAGGTTCTCCCCCAAAGTAATTCTCGTTTGCCTCGAGTACATAGGACTCAGGGATACCTGAAGTATTGCGGTTAATTTTCTTAATTCGGTAGGGACCGGTACCTATCGCGTCACTGTTCCTTTGCACATATGAGAACTCTGCATCGGGAACGTCTCTCCATATATGTGCAGGGAGAATACCGAAGGTGAGCGTTTCAATGAATGGAGCGTACGCTTTAGGGAGCACGAAGTTGAGTTCGTGGTCTCCCAGTTTTTCGATGATGATACCTTCAAAATTGGTCTGTAGTGGACTCAAGATATTTGGTTCTTGGATACGATTAATCGTAAAGAGAACATCATCAGCAGTAAGTTTTGCCCCATCGTGGAATTCTACGTTTTGCTTCAAGACAACGTTGTAGGTGAGTCCATCTTCTGAAACGGTGACAGATTCTGCAAGATGGGGAACGAGCGTACCGTCAGCACCAAGTTTCATAAGTCCATCAAAGATAAGCGCAGCCGTATCTTTATCCGCACGCGCTACCGCAAGCACTGGGTTCACGAAGCGTGGAGTTCCAATAATTCCCTCATTAAAAGTACCTCCTTTGGTTGGAATACTCACTTGAGCACTCATACTGAATGATACGAGAAGCCAGAGAATAAAGACCAAAACTCCTACCAAAGCGGCCTTTAGAAAAAAGGAATCACTAATAGGTAGACGGAACAGGCGTAAAAAAATACGATCAAGTAGATTTGGACGACGCTGTAACTTCGGAGAGGATGTATCCAAAGAAGCGGACATTTTAGTTGAGAGATGATTATGCATGTATGAACATGAAAAGAACGATTAGAAAACGACATCTACAGACGCAAACAGACGCAAAGGGAATACTCCGAAGTGGGAGAATGCTTAAATCGCGAGACTAAGGAAAGCTGATGCTACAAACAAAATAGCAAGGAAGACAGATGCCTTGAACAAGAATAATTCTGCTCCCCGGCGCTTGTGGTAGGTTGCACTGAAGTTGTCACCGCCAAAGGCGCCTCCCATACTTGAACCTCGCTGCTGAAGTAATATCGCAGTTACGAGTAGGATAGAGAGAATTATTTGCACGTACGGAAGTATGGTGCGGACGATTTCCATGTCGAGGAGATAGTACCATACAGGCGCGAAAATGCAAATAAAGGCCTACACCCTGTGTTTTTGACAGAGGCAGTGTATATACCTATAATAACCCCGCATTACTAGGCTAATTTGGAGTATTTTTTCTATATGGCTTCACAAAACGAAGGAGGTTCTACTATTCGGCCAGTGGATGATCGGGTTGTCGTTCGGCGCCTGACTGAAGAGGAAATGGGAACTAAATCTGCTTCAGGAATTATCATTCCTGATACCGCAGGAAAGGAAAAGCCTGAACAGGGGATTGTAATCGCTATAGGAGAAGGAAAGTGGAATGAGGATGGTGATAAACGAATTCCAATGAGCGTAAAGGTAGGGGATCGTATTGTCTTTTCAAAATATGGATTTGATGAGGTAAAAATTGCGGGAGAGGAGTATTTTATTATTGGCTATTCCAGTGTACTTGGGATTATTAGCTAGATGTAAAATTCCTTAAATTCATTTCATTCATTAATAAAATCTAAACATCAAAGCATGGCAAAACAAATAATGTATGGAGAGGATGTAAAGAAGCGACTGAAGGCTGGCGTTGATGCTGTCGCGAATGTGGTGAAGGTAACGATCGGTCCTCGCGGTCGAAACGTGATCATTGATAAAGGCTATGGCGGACCAACAATCACGAACGATGGTGTTTCAATCGCGAAGGAAATAACCCTTAAGGACAAGTTTGAAAACATGGGGGCGGAGATCATTAAGGAGGTTGCGAGTAAGACGAATGACCTCGCGGGAGACGGAACGACTACAGCAACCATTTTGACGCAGGCGCTCGTCGATGAAGGATTCCGACAGACAACGATGGGAGTAAACCCACTCGCAGTACGTATTGGTATGGAGCACGCAGCAAAGGATGTGGTTGCGGCGCTCAAGGAGATGGCTATTAAGATTAGTAGCACGGAAGAAATTAAGCAGGTTGCAACTATTTCTGCGGAAAATGCTGAGATAGGCGCCAAAATTGCTGAGACGATTGAAAAGGTAGGGAAGGATGGCGTGGTAACTGTTGAGGAATCACAGTCGTTTGGAATTGAAACAGAATTTACAGAGGGTATGGAATTTGATCGTGGGTACGTTTCTCCGTACATGATCACAAATCCTGAGCGCATGGAAGCAGAGTATAAAAATGCGCTTATTCTCGTGACTGACAGCAAGATTTCTTCTGCGAAAGAAATTCTCCCAGTACTTGAAAAGGTGGCTCAGAGCGGAAAGAAAGAACTTGTCATTATTGCAGACGACATTGAAGGTGAGGCGCTTACGACATTTGTGCTCAACAAACTACGTGGAGGGTTCTCTGTGCTTGCTGTGAAAGCACCAGGGTATGGCGATAGAAAAAAAGAAATGCTCCAGGACATTGCCATCACGACCGGTGGGCAGTTTGTTTCAAGTGAGGTTGGACTAAAACTCGAAACAACAGAACTGAGTCACCTAGGAAAAGCATCACGTGTGGTGTCAACGAAGGATAAGACAGTTATTGTAGGTGGCGAAGGTGAAAAGAGCGCCATTGATGCGCGTGTGCAGTCACTTCGTGCGCAGCTTGAAACGACTGATTCCAAATTTGATAAAGAAAAACTTGAAGAGCGAATTGCGAAGCTCTCAGGTGGTGTAGCTGTTCTCCGCGTGGGGGCAGCAACTGAAACTGAAATGAAGTACCTGAAATTGAAGATTGAAGATGCGGTCAATGCGACGAAGGCAGCGATTGAGGAAGGTATCGTTTCAGGAGGAGGAACCTCACTCGTAAAAGCAGCACGCATCGTTGAAGGAAATGTACGGAAAGACCTCGGCCGCGAAGAGCTCATTGGGTACCGCATTGTACTTAAAGCGCTTGAAGAACCACTGAAGCAGATTGCGCAGAACGGCGGAAAGGATGATGGGGCAGTGATTGTGTCGAAGATTAAAGAGGCGGGAGGAAATGCGGGATACGATGCAGCAGAAGGCATTATTATCGATGACATGATTAAGGCGGGTATTATTGACCCAGTAAAGGTAGAGCGGGCGGCAGTTGAGCACGCGGTTTCAGCAGCCGGCATTCTCCTCACGAGCGAGGCAGCGATTGCTGATGAGCCTGAGCCGGAGAAGGCTCAGATGCCGGATATGGGCATGGGAGGCATGGGAATGTAAATCGGCAAAATTACTGAATCTACGTTGTCACACTTCGAAAAAAGACCCTCATCGTACGATGTGTACGCCTTGGGTCTTTTTTCTTGTGCTCCTAGTATCTTCAGCAATTTTGCCGATTTCATGTAAGTGAGTTTTGACTTTTGCTCCTGCTTCGGCTACGCTCACAACGTATTCTGTTCTTCAACACTAAGGAGAGATTATGGACTTAGAACTCCGTGTAGATCAATCCAGCTATTGCCCCCTTATCCGGATTTGTAGGAATGGAAAGGAAAAAGTCGACTGGATTGGATGTTTTGCCGGTTTGGATTCAGTGCTTGTCGAAGGTTTTGCTTGCGAAGCGGTAGTGGATGTGGGAGGACCCAAACTGCAATTTGCCAATCGCAATTACATACTGCGTTTGAATAGGGAGAGTATTAAGTACGTGATCTATCCCTATTTTTTGTGGAGGCGGCGGGGCGACCCCTTCAAAAGTGATCCGTCAAAAATCCCACTTATCGCGCGTCATGAATATCAGGATGGCACTATGATGGATGATCCGGAACTGCAAAGTGTTCCGCGCACCATTCTATTAATTACGCCCGTCATGCGAGGGAATCAGCCAACAATGGCACTCGAATTCCGGCCGATAAGCGAGTGAATTCATTTCAAAACGCCTCTCAAGGGCGTTTTTTTTGCATACTACACCACATCTTTCCATCCCCTTCATGAATGCTATACTAGTAGCACTTATTACGTATAAACAATTCTATGACACTTACATACATTCTGATCGCGGTTGTTGTTGCTCTCGTACTCTGGGTAATTTTTGCTTACAACAACTTTGTTCGTCTCGTACAGCGCACCAAGGAAGCGTGGGCTGATATTGATGTACAGCTAAAGCGCCGCTACGATCTTATTCCAAACCTTGTTGAAGCAGTGAAGGGCTATGCTTCGCACGAGCGAGCGACCTTTGACGCGGTAACCGAAGCGCGGGCAAAGGCTACGCAGGTGCATATCGATCCTACCAACATCACTCCGGAGCAAATTGCTGCGATGGATGGTGCACAAGCAAACCTTACGCAATCTCTTGGGAAACTTCTTGCAGTTGCAGAGGCGTATCCGGACCTTAAGGCGAATACCAATTTCCTCGAGCTTCAGCGTGAACTCTCTGATACTGAAAATAAGATTCA
The DNA here is from genome assembly GCA_046598345.1 of Minisyncoccia bacterium. Lineage (GTDB taxonomy): Bacteria > Patescibacteriota > Minisyncoccia > Phycocordibacterales > UBA918 > Damh-18. Next base: position 258,928 of record JBKJIT010000003.1, read on the forward strand.
AGCAGCACGACGCTTTTACAACGGCAACGTGCGTGATTTGAAGATTGCACTCCAGTCGTTTCCATCAAACCTCATTGGAAACATGTTTAACTTCAAGGAAGAGCAGTTCTATGAACTTAGTGAAGCAGACGCTGCAGCGAAAGAGCCAGTGAAAGTAAGTTTTTAATCCGCTTTAATCTCTCCGTACATTTTATGGAAAAAATTTATTACAACAAGCTCTGTCGAGACAAGGTACCGGACATCATCCGAGAAAAAGGTTTTGAGTGTGAAGTTAGAGAAACGGATCACGACGAGTATAAGCGAGAAATTATTCGGAAGGTTTTTGAAGAGGCGAGTGGAGTTTCAAACCACGACGGTAAAGAACACCTCCTTAAGCAGCTTGCAGATTTGGTTATTACGCTTGACGCGGTGACTGCTGAGTACGGCATTACTGACGATGAGCTCGATGCGGCTGTAGAAAAAAGCTATGAAGAAAAAGGGGGATACGAAGATCGTCTTTATCTTTCATGGTCCTCAGATACGGATTATAGCTCGCATGACCAAGGACATGGTTTTGATGACTAAAACTCATTTCAAAACCGCTATCTACTTTGTCACCATCGTCCTTCAAACACTCATCATATGAGTATATGCCTCATGTTCTCAGTCCTTGGTTCCTCGTATCTAGGGAGTTTTGAAATGAGTTTAAGCTATGTAAAAAAGACTCTAATGTGCGTATGTGTAGTATTTTCTTTACTACCGCTATTTGTACAAGCTGAGTATATCCAATCCTTTGATGCAACAATTGAACTCCAAGAAGACAGTTCTTTCACGGTAACCGAGGTTATCGAGTACGTCTTTACTGAGGAGCGTCATGGGATCTTTAGGTACATTCCTACCATCCACCCTGAGCCTGCGTCCTCGGGATTACGTGAGCTATACCTTGATGTGGAACTTACAGGAGTCAGTATGGATGGGAAAACAGTGCCATACGAGGTGACCGATGGGCGGAGTGAATTCTATGTAAAGATTGGAGACCCAGATGCAACCATTAACGGAACTCATACATACACCATTACGTATGAGATTACTGGGGGTATGTTGTATAATCCTGCAACTGAGCTCTATTGGAATGTAACGGGGAATGACTGGGAAGTGCCAGTGCGCGCGGCGACAGGTCGCATTGTTGGACCTGATGGAATTTTTGCCGCTGAACGAACCTGCTACCGTGGTGTGCGGGGGATGACGGGTTCATGTGGCAGTGTGAAGCAAGAAGGGAAAGATATTGTATTTACTTCAACTCAGCTCGAGCCTGGGGAAGGAATGACGATTGCGCAGGGACTTAATCCAGCGATGGTAGAAAAAGTAGTGCTCGAACGGTACAAGGCTTTTCTTCTCAGTATTATTGTCGTGGGCGTTTGGCTTCTCGGTCTCATTATTTTTGTATTTCGATATACGACTGCGCATAGTACAGGGCGCACCATCATTCCTGAATACGAACCGTACCCGAACGTGAAGCCCATGTACGCCGGCCTCCTTATGGATGGTAAACTTGATCCGCGAGACATCGCCGCATGTATTGTCTTTCTAGCGGAGCAAGGGTATCTTAAGATTAAGAAGATCGATAAAAAGGTACTTTTCTTTTTCGAGGTTGATGATTATGAACTCAGTGTAGTCAAAGTACCCGATGATGGCATAAGTCATTTTGAAAAAAGCATACTTACTATTTTCTTCGATAGTGTGAGTGTGCCAGCCGGCACAACGATCACTCTTAGTCAACTTAAAAATCCATCGGTTGGCAGGCAAAATTACATTGAAATTGAATCCTTACGCAAGGAGCTTGAGGAGGATCTAGAAGCGTCTGGATTCTTTCAGAAGAATCCAATTGTAAAGACTGCGGGGATTATACTCGGTGCCAGTATTGTGTTGGGTATGATCTTCTTTGCCACGCCCCTCAGTTCCTATCTTTCATACTTGGGATTAGGTTCACTCCTCGTTGCGGTCTGCACGTTTCTCACCATGATTGTGCTCATCGTATTCGCAAGACGGAGGAGAACACGAAAGGGCTACGAAGCACGAGATCACCTCCGCGGATTTAAGGAATTCCTTAGCGTCACGGAAAAAGATCGATATGAATTTCATAATGCACCAGAAAAAAGTCCCGAGCAGTTCATGGCGTTTCTTCCGTATGCCATAGCGTTTGGGGTTGAAGAAAAATGGGCAGAGGCATTCAAAGACATGACTCTACCGACACCAGGTTGGTACGACGGAGGAAACATGGCATCATTTTCAGCGGTAAATCTTTCGAGTAGTCTAGGGGCATTTTCAATTGCATTTGCGGCATCCTCCGGCGCCTCAGCGTCGTCAGGCGGCGGTTCGTCAGGAGGCGGTGGGGGTGGAGGAGGGGGAGGCTCATGGTGACTCCTTGCAGCCCCTAACCAGTAGCGTAAAATAATGGGATGGCAACACTATATACTCATCAAAGTGAAAATATCGGAAAGACCTGGCTACTCATGGGTACATTCCTCGTACTTGTAATCGCGATTGGCTATGCAGCGAGCTGGTACCTCGGAAACTCTACAATTCTCTACATTGCAATAATTTTTGCCCTCATTATGAACGTGGGTTCATATTGGTTTTCAGATAAGATCGTGCTCAGGATGACAGGAGCAAAGCCGGTGACTCGCGAGCAAGCTCCTGATCTTTGGAATATTGTTGAAAATCTGGCAATCACTGCGGGACTTCCAATGCCAAAGGTGTATGTGGTTAATGATCCTGCGCCCAATGCCTTTGCAACAGGCCGTGATCCCGAACATGCTGTTGTAGCAGTCACGACGGGTATCCTACAGATTCTGGATCGCTCTGAACTTGAAGGAGTGATCGCACACGAACTCTCGCATATTGGAAATCGTGACATGCTCGTCATGACCGTTGCAGTAGTGCTCGCGGGATTCATTGCGATGCTTGCCGATTTCTTTATGCGTTCGCTAATGTGGGGAGGGGGCGATAACCGCAACCGCAGCCCTGTGTTTCTTATTGTGGGTGTGATTGGGATTATTCTTGCCCCAATTGCTGCGCAGCTCATTAAGCTCGCGGTTTCAAGGAAGCGTGAGTATCTTGCTGACGCTTCTGGAGCACTCTTGACGCGCTATCCGGAAGGACTCGCCCGAGCACTTGAAAAAATTGCGGCGCATTCTCGCCCCATGACGAAAGCGAGCCACGCAACTGCCCATCTTTTCATTTCAAACCCATTTGGAAATAGCGAGCAGTCTGTTGGGAAGAAAATTGGAGGACTTTTTCAAACGCACCCGCCCGTGTCTGAGAGGATCCGCATCCTTCGTGGCATGGACACTAAATCACACAACTAAAATGTAACTTCTGGAACTGGACAGAATCACATATATCTTTCATATTATGTGCAGATGTGTAATAAAGACGGAAGTTTTTTGAAATCTTGAAACGAACAGGAGGTTGTGATGGGTGAAATTATTGCGAATGAACGACAACACCCCGAGCTTGACCGACGGCACGCCCACGATCAAGTAGATGGTGAGGCCGAAAGAGAAATCATGATGGAAGAGTGGGTGAGTAGAAACAAAACCCTAGAATGTGCAAATCCTCAATGCATGGAAATGCATGTGTTGTTTCAGTCTGTGATTGACAGGCAGGAAGAGACAATCGCATCCCTAAGGCAGGCGGCGGAAATTGATCCGATCACGAAGCTCCCCAATCGTCGTCGGTTTGACTCTGACTCGAAGACTCTCGAGGTCAAGTTAGAGAACGGGGAAATCTCCACCCTCTGCGCTATCATTATCGACCTTGACCGCTTTAAAGTTGTGAATGACACATACGGGCACGCCTTTGGTGATAGGGTTCTTGCGAAGGTGGGGGGGAGAGTGCAGTACTTCCACCGCAATCTCATTATTACGGCTGGTCGCACAAGAGGAGCACGTCGTGGCCTTTATGATCCTAAAGTAGGGAGAACTGGGGGAGAAGAACTAGCAATACTAATCCCAAACGTACAAGTGGATCCTTGTGAAGCCGTAAAGCCACTCTTGAAAAGTATCCGGAGCATTCGTTTCAAGGAAGAAGAGTATTCGCGGGTACGGATTACCGCAAGTATTGGAGTGGCCATTACAACACGAGGTGGTCTGACACTCGCTGAACTCTTGAAAAAAGCAGATGATGCGATGTACGCTGCTAAACACCGAGGAAGAAATCAAGTTGTAGTTGCTGATAGTTGAGTCGCTTCCTGGGAGGGGAGTGGCTCTATTTTTTTATAAAAACTGAATGCTATACTTTGAACATGGAAACACCTGAAGACAAAATCGCCCGGTTAGAACAAAAAATTGACCAAATCTATGCCTCTGTTGAAAAGGCACGGAAGTATATGCTCACGATTCTCATCATTACCATCGTTACCATTGTCCTTCCAATCCTCGCATCAGTATTTATTCTCCCGATGCTCATGAGCTCCGTGGGCGGAATGTACTCAATCTAACCCCTTTGAAATTTCTCCGCGTATAATCTGAATAGCTCGTTCAGCAATTAATTCGGGTGAAAGTGTGCTCTCGATAAAGTAATATTTCGAAGGATCCTGTCGTGCTTCGAACTCCCATGTCTTGCAATCATCAATTCGTTTCTGAATGGTAGCTTCCGTTTCGCCCCGCACTTTCATGCGGGCACGAAGAATCGCTTCACTCGCACCGTACATGATAATAGATCGCACGGCATTCGCTTTTCCTCGAAGCTCCGCGTGTGTATACACCGTGGTAAGACTTGGCCAGGTGATGGGTGCAATATAAATATCGTTTTCCAGTGTTTCAACAAAATGGTCTCTTCTTGTGCCATAGCGATTACCATGCACCTCGATGTGCCACTCAAATGCATCATTTTGGACGAGTTGCTCAAATTCACTATCAGAGACGAAGTCCAGGTCGCTCAAAGATTCCTCAGCACGCGGTTTACGATTCGTGGTCGAGTTGAAGGGGAGAAGTCGAAGTTGTTTCCCAGCCACTTCAATAGAACCTCTTTTTAAGAGAGCGCGTTCAAGTGTGGTCTTTCCGCTTCCTGCAGCGCCAGTGAGAGTAAGCAGCATACAGTTATTTGTCCCAAGTTAAATCTTCACCGGGCTTGCGATCCCATTCTTTTTCTTTACGTTTTGCTTCACTGGCTAAAAAGCTTGGTGTAAATCCGCTTGAATTACCACGAAGCAAAAAAAGTCTTCGATTAAGCGTGTCGTAGTACACGTCGTCCGCTCCCGGTGTGTTTTTAGGTTTGGTAAGCACTACGGGCTCAAACCCTAAGGTCTTTTTAACTTCGCTCGATATCAAGTCTAGCGATTCACTATAATTTCTCTGAAATTCTTCCTTACCTTCCAACCAATTACCGCCCACAATAACTGCATCAACAGTTCCTTCTTGGCATCGCTCATGCATAGTTAAAAGATGAGTTTCTAGATCCTTTAGGAATACCGACGTATGTTCTGGTTGCAGAAAGTACGTTGGATCTTGATGCGTCAAAAAAGAAATTTCCTCTCCAGTTACCCTATCGACACCTGCTACGATGAGCCCCGTACAATTTTTAAAAGATTCTGAGAATTTTCCGAAGGAGTCAATGGGAGAAATAGTGTAGGTTTTGACACCTGCATTTTTAAAATGTTCTTGTTTCAAGTATCCAGGGTCGCCTTCATAGTCTACATTCAACATTTCACTTCTCTCAAAATAATTTCGAAATTCTTCCCAGGTCTCCTTATTGGTACGAAAATCATCCCAAGTAGTCATGCATGCCATAATTGGTCGTATTCCTTCGTGGAGGTGCTCCGATAAGAGGGGATTTTTCTCTACCACAAGCCAATCCTCCTCTTTCTCAGAATGCTGTGGTGTGAAATTTTCAGGATTCATGTGTCTAGGATATATGAGAAGGCGTCTTTCGCAAAATATTTTAAAGAAGTCTCGGGTTGTACGGAGTATATACATTATACTGAGTGTGACTAGATTCCTGAGGAGGCTTCTTGTACAGTATAGGGCTTGGAGGCGTCGCATAGTGGCCTAGTGCGCTCGCTTGGAAAGCGAGTAGGGTGAAAGCCCTCGGAGGTTCAAATCCTCTCGCCTCCGCATCTGTTTTATAAGCCGACTGTTGTGGTCGGTTTTATAAAATAGGAGGACTGGATTTGAAGCTGTTCAGAGATAGTTTTGGAGTCATCAGACGAACAAAAATATCCTGAACGGGTACTGAACATGTAATGTTCAAATCCTCTCGCCTCCGCTTACAGTTTTAACTTGCACCACAAGGGTATCTTCATTTTTCTAATTCCTTCTCAGTCTTAAGAATTGATCAAAGCGAGTAGGGTGAAAGCCCTCGGAGGTTCAAATCCTCTCGCCTCCGCAAAGGTTGTTAAACTATACATTGTCCTAAAAACTGAAAGACGGTATCGTTAGAGGCATGTCAATGATGAAACATTTTGATGCCATAGGGCTGACCTATGTAAAAAAAATCACCGGAATAAACTGGGGCTTTCGCAGGAAGATTTTGCCCAAAAGTCCGGTGTGAAATATATAACTCTTACTAAAATTGAAAGTGGCGCTATTTAGACACCTTCAGTTGTGATAATGGGCAAAATTGCAAAGGCTTTAGGTGTTTCTATTGAAAATTTATTATAATAGTATTAACAATTAACTAAAAATTTTATGGAACAAGAAATTCAATCACAGCAAGTAAGTCAAAATAAAAATTCTTTACTCCTCACTATTGTTGCTAGTGTTTTACTAACTGCCCTTGTTGTCGGAGCAGGAGTTTACTTTTGGCAAAAATCGTCAAAAGACATGGCTGTTAAAAACTTAGAGCAAAAAGTTATTTCTCTTGAACAGCAAATCTTGGCGATGAAAAATGAACAAGTTATTATTCAACCAACGCCGACGAATCAAGCAACTTCACCAACGGGCATAAAAACTTTTTCAATTTCCGAAGTTGGAATCAAAGTCTCATTTCCCGACAATTATTCTCTTGCAAAAAATGGAGAACAAAATCGCCGGGGTTCATTTGTCTCTTACGATTTTCAACAATCTGGAAATTATAAAACACCAGACCTATACGAACTTCAATTTTTTTCCGAAGAATCAATTAAAAACTTTGCAAAAAGTTGTGAGGGTACAATGTGTTTTGAAGGAGATTATCCTGACATAACGAGATATTCTGGACAAAAGACGGCTTTTGCGCAAGGTAAAGATTATCAGAATTTTAAACTTCAGAAGTTCGGTACTCGTAATTGGTTTGTTTCAAGCCACAGGTGTGTTGGTGATAGTTGTATGATCAGAGAGTACACAACTTTTTTGGGCAACACTAAACTTGATGCTTGGATAATGATGGCCGATTCTTCAGAAGAAAAACAGGCCGATACTCTTTTTGCTCAATTCAAAATCGAATAAAAAATTTGCCACCAAAGAAAAACTTGAAATCGTCCTTTCCGCTCCAGTTCAAGGCGAGGTGTGCGGAAGGGGGGTGTGGTGGGAATTCCGCCCGCCGAGCCCAGCTAGTTCCGTTCGGATATTTTCAAACAGACACCGCAAAAAGAATTAAGTATCGGTAGATTCGAGTGCATATCATCGTGTGGCGACCTGATTACTCAAGGACTGATATTTAAATTAAAGTAAGAATATGGAACATTTTCCACTGAATCACCTAACGACAGAAAATAAACTTGAAAGAGCTTCGGTAAAGGAAGGAGTTGATTTTATATTTGAACAGTATCCAGAGTTAACTTCAATAGGTACCAAGGAGCAATATGCTCAATACATCGAGTCCATATTTCCTGAAAGCAAATTCAAAGAAGTTGTATATCACAACTCTGATGCTGAATTTAAAAACGAGGGATTTAAACCGATGAAACCTAATTTTGATACTCTAAATAGTATTGTAGGAGTCTACAACTTCAGCTCTAATAGGGATTTTATTCAGAGATATGGTAAAAACTCCTACGCGGTTGTGTTAAATGTCCAAAATCCGATAGAAGATTTTACTTCTGGAGAATATACAGATGACATGGACAGACCTCTTTCCGAGGCTATGTTTAAGATAGGTAAACAAAAAGCAGAAAATCCTTTGTCCCCAGAATACGACGAAAACCTCAAAAACACCGATGCAGTAATTAACCGCATTTCAGGAAAAGATTACATTGCAAAGCATCCAAGAACAGGAAAGGAATGGGGCATGGCTCCTCAGAACATAGTAAGTGTATTTCATGAAAATCAGGTACATATTCTCGGTTCAGCATCTGATATACAAAAATTCCAAGAATTTGTGGAAAAGGAAAAATAGAACCAGGACCCACGTACCTTAAAATAACCCACGAAAGTCTACTAAAATGGCCTTACGGTGTCTCACCACTATGGTACTGAACCCGAGCGGCCCGCACAAATTTGTTAAAACTATACATTGTCCTAAAAACTGAAAGACGGTATCGTTAGAGGCATGTCAATGATGAAACATTTTTATCTTATTCTTTTCTCGACACTGCTCGTGGGGTTTTTTTCTGGTGTCTTTGTGTTTTTTATGACGAGAGAACCGGAAGTCAGCACGCCCCCGGACGACACGCAGACCGGATTCGAGGTTGTTGTGAGCGCGTATGGAGGGTGTGAACGCATAGGATGTTCTTTCTATCGAATTTCCGAGGATGGTACGTACACGTTGGTGACGCAGGGTCTAGAGTCTCAGAACGAACGGCTCGAAGGGGAAGTTACAGGAATGCAAAGAGAAGATCTTAAGGGTCTTATGGATGAGACAGATTTTGCAGAGGTCGCGGCATCACGCTTTGAAGGGGAGTGTCCTATAATCTACGATGGTGTTGCATACCGTTTTGAAATTCAAAAGGAGGGAAACAATTACAGTTTTGATTCGTGTAGGGAAGATCTCGAGCTTCCACTCTTTATAGAACTGGAGAGTTACTTTGATGCATTTAGAAGCATTCATGAGGATGAGCTCGAGGATATGTAGTATGCGAGTCTCCTCACGCTACATTTTCATTCTCTTCATTTTCTTTGCATGGGCAGAAACTGTGTCTGCACATATTCCTCTTGTGGTGACGCAAGAGAATTTACATGACATTGTGACGATTTCAAATCCTGATGTGTCACAGGCGTTCTACGGTGAGCTCGTTGGTTTCCCACACACGTATGAAATTGAAGCAAAAGAGCCGTTCACGCTTACAGTTGAAGTCTTAATGCCTGATATTGATTCGAGCAATAATACGGTTTCAGGAATTGTGGTGCGGAATGTAACAGGGAGTGGACGCGTAACCGAAGTAACGCGTCTCCTTGCAAAAGGTGCATCCTGGTCCTCATTTTTTGAACCATGGGGTGGAGACTCGTACCGTCGGGGGGGAACGTTTAGTAAAGAGGTAGAAGCGGGAACGTATCGCATTGAACTCAGTACACCCGTGAACCTCGAAAAGTATGTACTCGTCGTGGGGGAGAAAGAAGAATCAGATTTAGGATACTTTGAGACCTTGGAGCGGATCATGGATGTAAAAGTGTTTTTTGGGAAGTCACGGATCATGGTTATTCAGTCTCCGCTTGCGTATGTTCCACTCCTCATACTTTTCTGCATTCTTGGATTTGTGTATTACCGAAGACGAAGGCAAAGAACCGAAATTTCTCATGGATCTTAAACTCTTTGCAACCCTATACGCACTCAGTATCCCGCTTTTTATCGTGGGAGATCTGTTGTGGCTCGGCGTGATCGCGAAAGACTTCTACGCTACGAGGCTCGGGTCGCTCCTAGGGGACGTACAATGGTTACCGGCAATCCTTTTTTATGCACTCTTTCTTTTTGGTGTAACATTTTTTGTGACATATCCAACTCTCGAGGCAAGTGTGCTCAAAACGATTTTTGTTGGTGGTTTATTTGGACTCATTACCTACGCTACCTACGATCTTACAAATCACGCAACGCTCGCAGGATGGTCGAGCGCCGTGACGGTGGTGGATATGGTATGGGGCACCGTGCTTGGCGCTTCAGTGGCTGTAGGTGTAAAGCTCCTCTACCGCCTTCTCTTCATGTGAGTGCTATACTATTTCTATGATTGAAAATTTTCCGGCAATCTCAGTGTTTGTTGCAGCGCTCCTTTCTTTAGCTGTAGGAAGTATCTGGTACTCGCCGATTATGTTTGGTCCGTATTGGCTTCACGAGCAGAAACTCACTGAAAAAGACGCTACACTCTCTAGGCGTTCGCTCATTAAACTACTTGGTTTTCTTTTTATTGCACACCTGCTTTTCCTCCATGTACTCACAAAATTTATTGGATTTTCCACTAAGAGTGGAAGTACCGTATTTGAATTTGCAGGGCTCCTTGTCGTACTTCTCGGTGCAGCAATGGCCATCCTTACCGTGTGGGAGCGTCGATCGTTCCGTTATTTTCTTATGAATCTAGGTTACACCGCACTCGTTATTTTTGGAGGTATGACCGTTATTGCGTACTGGCCATGGTAATTTTTTCCAAAACAGCATGATGCACAAAATCCAAGTTGCGATCCTCATTCTCATCTTTCCACTCGGGCTGCTCTACTGGTATGTAGAAAAGAATGACATCCCGTTCTCCTCAGAGCTTTTTTATCCGGGTCAGCCAGTGGTGCATATTGGAGAAATACCAATGCAGGTGGAAATCGCTGATTCAGCTCTCGAGCTACAGAAAGGACTTTCCGGAAGACGTGAGCTGACGAGTGTAAAGGGACTATTGATGGTTTTTCCTGAGGCGGGATATCACGGCATCTGGATGAAAGATATGCTTTTTCCGATCGATATTATATGGGTAAGTGCAGACCTCAAGGTGATTGGCATTGAGCGAAACGTAAGTCCGGATACGTATCCAAAATCATTCCGTCCAGTCTCTCCTGCAAAGTACGTCATTGAAACAAACGCGAACTATAGTGAGACATTCGGCATTACTACAGGGAAGAGCGTACGGTTACCACTCCAGGTTGAGAATAACTAGCCTTTTTTGATATTTATTGTATAATGTGTCGACGTTCGTGGTCGCTCAGTACTTTTGTATTGAGAGGAAAGTCCGAACACGCCCCACCATTTGGCGGGAGCAGGGTAGCGGGTAACGCCCGTCTAGAGCAATCTACGAGATGCGAGCAGAGACGCTCCCCACGAAAGAGCGGGAGCGTCTCTCCTGTCGAAAGATACGGAGAGACGAGCTTCATGGCGACATGAAGGTGAAACGGCTAAATTCTTACCTGCGTGCAAGGCCGTGTCCATCGGTACTCAAAGCGCATGCGCGAGGACCGATGGAAGTGCCGCAAGAGCATGCCGGCAACGGTGTGCCTAGGTAAATGACCACACTGCATCTTTCGAGATGCAGACAGAATTCGGCTTATAACGTACAAAACAGACACCCTTTGGGGTGTCTGTTTTGTAAACCGGAGTGATGTTTTGCCGATGTCAATGAGGCAAAACCACGAGGTCGGGTAGGAGGTTGTTGGGAGCGTAGCGAGTTACAAACCTGACACCAAAACAAGCACCCTTTTGGGTGCTTGTTTGTACGTTACGGCCGCATTTCAAGCAGCCACAGCGACTATGAAAATGAAAGCCCGCCTATGGTACAATTTTGAAATATTATCGAGTAATCCCGTATTTATATGTCACTTGAGACTGCACACACACCTGAAATTGATCCAATCGCTCGCACACTCCAGCAATATGCGCAGAATATTTTAGTTGTTGTCTTTGGTCTTCTTCCGCTTTTCTTCTTTCCAACAGCGTATGCACCGTTTGAATACACAAAAATATTCTTTGTTGTAGTTGGTTTACTCGCGTCGCTCGTGCTCTACAGCCTTTCAGTCCTACGTTCGGGGAAGATTCAAGTGAAATTTTCGTACACGCTTCTTGCACTGTGGGGAGTTGTAATTGTGTCCTGTATCTCGGCACTCCTTTCAGGAGATCTACGGGATGCGTTTATCGGCGATTCACTCAGCATTCATACTGCTGCGTTTGTGGGAATTCTTGCCCTCACCGTGAGTGTGTGGAGTATGCTTTCGATCGAAAAGGCAACCGTCATGCGTCTCTACATGGTCCTTGCTGCCAGCACACTTATCCTTGTCATCTACCATGTGATCCGTCTTATTGGTGGCGCGGAGGTGTTCTCATTTAATGTGTTTACGAGTCTCATTGCCACACCGATTGGAAGTTGGAATGACCTCGCACTCTTCTTGGGTCTCTCAGTACTCCTTTCCTTGGTGGCACTCGAGCAACTACCACTTACGCGTCCTGGGAAGCTACTTTTCGGTTTTGTTACGGTTCTTTCACTTGTCATGCTCGCGGTCATTAACTTCTTTATTGTTTGGGTGGTGCTCGGCCTTGTAAGTCTTGTAATGCTCGTATATACCCTTGGAAAAGGAAGATTTAGCGCCCCGCAGATGTCACTCATATCTGAAAAAACAAAAAGTGCTTCCTCGCTCCCATTAGCGCTCGTAGTATTCGTTGTATCCGTCCTCTTTATTATTGGCGGTGCGACGATCGGAGGGTTCATTTCAAAATACACGAACATCTCATATGTTGAAGTACGGCCGTCACTTGAAGCCACCTCAAATATCGCTCGTCAGGTGTATGGTGAAAATGCAATCCTTGGAATAGGTACTAATAAATTCGTTGATGCGTGGCGAATGTATAAGGACCCAGCCATCAACAGTACAATTTTCTGGAATACTGAATTTAACGCAGGTAACGGATACATCACGACCTTCTTCGTCACTGCAGGGGTTCTTGGAGGTCTTGCTTGGATATTCTTCCTCGTCCTCTTTACGGTTTCAGGTGTCAGGTTCCTACTCACTGCCTCGGATGCTGATCGTATGTGGTATTTCATAGGGCTCTCCTCCTTTGTAAGTGCAATTTACATTTGGGGAATGTCTGTCATATATGTGCCGGGTGCGGTAATTCTCCTTCTTGGAGCACTCTGTACCGGTATTGCGCTCGCATCCCGCTCAGCACTGGGCAAAGGAATGCAGCGGACGTTCTCAATCATCACAAACCGACGCGCTGGTTTCGTACTTACTCTCGTAGTTATTGCAATGATTGTGGGTTCAGTAAGTGTGCTCTACGTTTCAGGACAGCACTACAGTGCGGCATACGGATTCAATAAGAGTATGGTTTCGTTCCAAAATGGAGCAGATGTTACTGCTGTAAGCAGTGAACTCGACCGTATATACCAACTCTCTAAAAACGATTTGTACGCACGGCGTGTTGCAGAAGTGGAGCTCACGAAACTCAACCGAATGCTGAGCCTTACCAATCCAACATCTGAGGAACAGAAAGTCTTCGAAAATGCACTGGTACAAGGGGTGAACGCCGCCACGATTGCTACACAGGTTGATCCTACGGAGCCAGCAAACTGGAATATTCTAGGTGCAATCTATAACGTACTTATCACTACCAACAAGGAAAGTGTCTATGACCTAGCAAATAATGCGCTCCTCAAGGCACGCGATCTTGATCCAAGGAATCCGCTTGCATACCTATCGCTGGCTGTCTTTGAGGCGCGTGCCGGCAACATTGATGCGGCGAGAAAGTACGCCGGAGAAGCCCTTTCACTAAAGCCAAATTATACGGACGCAGTCTTCTTTATTTCGCAGCTCGACATTGCAGCAGGAGATATTGAAGCTGCGATTCGCTCTACGAGCGCAATGATTTCACTTGAACCAAATAATCCTGCACGCTACTACCAGCTTGGTGTTCTAGAATCAGCACGGAAAAATGCAGCGGGAGCTGCCGTGGCATTCGAGCGCGCAGTGTTGCTCAATCCAGATTTTGCAAACGCACGGTATCTCCTCGCATTTGCGTACGACGCACTTAATCGTCCTCTTGACGCACGCGCACAACTCGAACGAGTTCAAGAACTCAACCCAGACAATACTGAAGTGAAAGCCCTCCTTGAAACGCTTCGCACAGAAAATTCTCTTGGGGGCTCCACAGTTCCAGATGGAGGGCAGGGAATTAACGAAGAGGATGGTGTGCGCGAAGAGGGGGATGCAGTAGTGACCGATTCGGACCCTGATTCCGCGCTTGTGAAGCCGGTAAATACTGCGCCTCTGACTGAAGAAGATGAACGCGGTCAATAAATGGTTAACAATGTCTTAAAGGTTGTGTATCGTGAGGTACGTGGTTTACACCAGGCTGCGTACGTTCTTGCATTCTTTACGCTTGGGTCACAATTTTTGGCACTTATCCGCGACAGACTTCTCGCACATCAGTTTGGTGCGAGCACGGAACTTGACCTCTACTATGCGGCATTTCGTATTCCCGATCTTCTCTACGTACTCTTTGCCTCAACACTCTCTGTATATGTCCTCATTCCGTTTGTGGCGGAACGCGTGAGCGGTACCGACTCAACACGTGCGCGCCTTCTTCTCTCGCAAATATTTTCGCTCTTCCTCATCGGGTACAGTATCTTAGCCGTCCTCATTGGTCTTTCCGCTCCGTACCTTGTCCCGGCCATTTTCCCTGGATTTCACGGTGAGAGCGAGACGCTCGTTACAATGATCAGGATACTTCTCCTTCAACCATTCCTTCTTGGAATCTCGAGTCTTTTTGGTGTTATAACGCAATTTAATCACCGATTTATTCTCTATGCGATTAGCCCACTCCTCTATAACATAGGAATTATTGTTGGTCTTGTCGTGTTTTATCCACTGTTTGGACTTATTGGCCTTGTCTTTGGAGTAGTCCTTGGAGCACTTGGACACCTCGTGGTGCAATTGCCATTTATATATGAGAGTGAACTTTCACCCCGATTTCTCATACGGATTTCGTTAAAAGAAATGAGCGAGGTCCTACGAACCTCGCTTCCGCGCGCATTCACGCTTTCGTTACACCAGCTCGTACTTCTTACGCTCGTGAGCTTGGCAAGTATCATGACCGTAGGTTCTGTTTCGGTATTTCAACTCGCCTTTAATCTGCAATCAGTCCCGCTTGCGATTATTGGAGTGAGTTACTCGGTGGCTGCCTTTCCTCTTTTAGCGCAACTCTATGCGGAAGAAAAATATACTGAGTTTAGTACCTACCTCATGACAGCGCTAAGGCATATTATCTTCTGGGCTTTTCCCATCATCGCACTTCTTGTGGTGGTACGCGCGCAATTTGTGCGTGTCATTTTAGGAACGGGCGAGTTTGACTGGAGTGATACGAGACTCACCGCAGCCATTCTTGCACTCTTTGCACTCTCCCTCGCGGCGCAGGCAATTCACATGCTCATTGTGCGTGCCCTCTACGCGAGAGGTGACACTAGGCTTCCGTTTCTTACCACGCTTTTTTCATCTATCCTGGCGCTCGTCTTTGCGTTTGTAGGGGTTATGCTGTTTCGTGCTTCGCCAGGGCTGGCGGACTTTATCGAAAGTATTATGCGTCTCGAAAATGTCCCTGGTACAGAAATCTTGATGCTTCCTTTAGGCTACTCACTCGCGATTATCATAAATAGTGGGCTCCTTCTCTTTTTTGCTCGGAAAAAACTATTTATTCGAATACCTGAACTTCTCCTCCATATGGGGCGTGCGACCATTGCATCCGTAGGAGGTGGTGCAGTGGCGTATGGTACGCTCAATCTTGTGGCAACTGCACTCGAAACAGACACACTTCTGGGAATTCTCGCACAAGGAGCGGAGGCTTCGATTTTAGGTATGTTCGCGGCGTTATTGATCTACTATATGCTTGGTAGTCCAGAGCTTCGTGAAATCTATCGGTCGCTTCATAGTAAGGTATTTAAGACTCATGTTATTGGGCCGCAGGACGAGGATCAACTCTCGGTCTAGAGCGATAGCCACAAACATTCTCATCTACTGCGTTGTCTGCACAAAGAGAACGCTCATCGTATGTCTATATACGCCTCGCACTCTTTGTTTGACGCCTTGTAGCTAAGACGTTTTTGGCAATCGCGCGCATCTCTAGCCTACAATACACTCGACCCTCAGTTTTGAGAAAATGGTGCAGTTTAGAAGGCAGCTCTTTTTGTGCTAGAGTAGGGCGACGAATATGACACAGATCCGGAACTTTTCAATTATCGCCCATATTGACCATGGAAAGTCGACGCTTGCGGATCGCATGCTCGAAATCACCCATACCGTGGAAGCCCGCAAGATGAAGGAGCAGGTGCTTGATTCTATGGATCTTGAGCGCGAGCGCGGAATTACGATCAAGATGCAGCCCGTTCGAATGTCCCATACATTCAATGGTGTGACCTATGAACTCAATCTTATTGATACGCCCGGGCACATCGATTTCTCCTATGAAGTTTCTCGGGCGCTTAAGGCTGTTGAGGGCGTGCTTCTCCTTGTGGATTCGACGCAGGGTGTGCAGGCACAAACACTTTCAGTTCTCAGTATGGCTCGTGAGCAGGGACTTGCCATCATTCCAGTCCTTACGAAAATAGATGTCCCGCACTCACGAAGAGAGGAAGTTCTTGAAGAAGTGGTCGCGCTTCTTAAGTGCGATCCCAAAGATGTGCAGTTTGTGTCTGGAAAAACAGGGGAGGGAGTGGCTGCGCTTCTCGATCTTATCTGTGAGCGCATTCCAGCTCCAAGGCCCCCCGAATCAGATGTTTATCGTGGGCTCGTCTTTGATTTTAAATACTCGAATCACCGGGGAATTATTGTGTACATGCGCGTCTTTGACGGCGTGGTTACTAAAGGTGACAAACTAACATTCATGGCTGCAGAACGAAGCTTTGAAGCACTTGAAGTCGGTATTCTTGCTCCAGAGGAAGAACCTATTGGTTCAATTAATGCCGGTGAAATTGGCTACATCGTGACTGGTATCAAGGAACCAGGCGTTGTGGCTGTAGGTGACACCCTCACGTTCGAGCGTGCGCGCGCTGAACCCCTCGCTGGATATCGCTCAGTTCCTCCCGTCGTGTGGGCTTCAGTATTTCCTGAGGCACAGGATGATTTCACGATGCTTAAACAGGCACTCGATCGCCTCAAGCTCTCAGACTCCTCACTTTCGTATGAAGAAGAGTCATCCGGCGTATTGGGAAGAGGGTTTCGGTGCGGGTTCCTCGGGATGCTCCACCTCGAAATCATTACCGAGCGCCTTCGACGGGAATTTGATATTCAAATCATCATTACTGCTCCGTCGATTGTGTATGAAATTACCCATGAGAACGGAAAGGTAGAAGAAGTGTACGCCGCGTCGCGTTTTCCTGATCACGGAGCAAAAGTAACGGTACGTGAGCCATGGGTATTGGCGCAGGTAATCCTACCTCCCGAATATTTAGGAAATGTGATGTCACTTCTCTACGACCATGAGGCGAGTGTACTTGAAACGGAAGTCTTTGGAGACGGCAGGAATTTGCTCACCGTTGAGATGCCGCTTCGTGAACTCATGCGTAATTTCTTCGATAAACTTAAGAATGCGTCGAGCGGGTATGCTTCGCTCTCCTATGAGATTGCCGAGCTCCGTTCTGCTGAAGTGGCTCGTCTAGACGTGCTTGTTGCTGAAGAATTGGTACCTGCCTTTTCTCGCGTAGTGGGACTACGCCGTGCCGAAACCGATGCAAAGGCTGTGGTTGAGAAGCTCTACACCACGCTTCCTCGTCAGATGTTCGTAACAAAAATCCAGGCTAAGGCAATGGGGCGCATTATTTCTTCACGGACGCTTTCTGCAATGAAAAAAGATGTAACAGGGTACCTCTATGGTGGAGATATCACGCGCAAGATGAAACTGAGAGAAAAGCAGAAACGAGGTAAGAAAAAGCTCCTTGCGCATGGAAAAGTAAATATCCCACAGGACGTCTTTATGAAAATGGTTAAATCTGATTAAATGTCAGATTTAAGACTTTGCCAGGTATTTCAAGCGAAGCATTGAAATACCGTCAAAGTGGACTGGCCGCTGTATGCTGAAAAGCGATTAGATATCGCTTTGCATGAGGTTGTCGACAGTTTCGACTAAAAGGAGAAAATGTCATACAACCTGAACAGCCTCTGTAGGAGGGAAATCAGATTAGTAATCCTGGCAAAGTATGTTGCCTTTAAATGGGCTTTAAACAGCACCAGTACCTCCTGAGAATGCAAAGATCATACTAATTGCGATCAGTACTGCGAGCACGCCCCAGATCCATTTAATGGCCGTCTTTGTCTTCTTGTGAAACAAAAAACTCATGATGGTACAATACTACCACATGTTTGATTTTCAGGAAAAACGCAGGATTCGGCAGATTGTGTACTCCAGATTCTTCATAGGTGCCATATTTCTCATCGGTATTCTTATTGCAAATAGTGCGTATAATCGCTATACCGTTGAGCGGGAGATGGCGGTAAAGCGTGATAGTAAGCTACAAGAGCTTGAGGAACTCAGGGTCCGTGCTGCAGCCCTTGAGTCAAACATAGAGCACCTCGAAAATGACCGAGGGATTGAGGAAGAGCTGCGAAGCCGTTTTGATGTAGTCAAAGAAGGCGAACAGGTCGTCGTTATTCTCGAAGATCCTGAAGCGGAAAAGCTTCAGGCTAAATCCCCGCCTTCCTCCCTCTCTCCTCAGCACAAGAAGTCATTCTGGAGTTCCTTCAAGGGAATGTTTGCAGGTAGCGATGAGTAAGGGGTGCTCGTAGTGAGCACTCATAGGTATGTGATATACTATTCCCACTTTACGAATTAAACGTTTGGAATTCTTATGGAAAATACACAGGTAACTATATACAGCACACCTTCTTGTCACTTTTGTCATGCAGCAAAAGATTTTTTTACTGAAAACGGAGTCACCTTTACCGACCATAATGTTGCGGAGGATTTTGAAAAGCGCCAGGAAATGATCGACATGACGGGCCAGATGGGAGTCCCGGTCATTCGGATCAAGGATGATGTTGTTGTAGGTTTCGATGAGAACAAAATCAAGGAACTGCTTGCAATATAAGCAATTTAAAAATACCCTATCTTTTAAGCAAAAGTGGGGTATTTTTGTGCTACTGTAGCTGGCATCGCCCTCATAGTTCAATGGATAGAACGATTCCGTCCTAAGGAAAAAATCCTGGTTCGATTCCGGGTGAGGGCACAAATTACGAGAAATAAAGTCATAGTCTGTTATACTTTTCCCATGCCTCCACAGAACGAAGAACATAATGAAATGTTACGGCTCCTTCGGGAGAACGTTGAATTAAATAAGCAAAACCACCAACTGCTCCGAAAATTGTATAGGCACGATATGATTGGGTTTACTGTAAAGATCCTTTGGTTTGCAATTATTATTGGACTCCCGCTCGCTGCGTATCACTATTTCCTGGCCCCATATTTTTCTGCTATAGGCTCCGATGTTGAAACTTTTCAGGGAATGAGGTGGATTGAAGATCTTTTCAAGACATTTGCCGGGTAGAGGTAATGCGGTGAGGCAAAATATATGGTAGCATCGATGCTGTCCACTTTTCGCTGAGGTAGCTCAGTTGGTAGAGCATTTGCCTGAAGAGCAAGGGGTCGGCGGTTCGAGCCCGCCCCTCAGCACAGTCTAGAGAAAACGCCCTTAAGGGCGTTTTCTCGTTTAAGACTGTGCAGAGGGGCGGGCTCGAAAGACTTGCGATGTGAGCTTCTTTCAAAATGAAGCGAAGCAGCAAGTCCGGGGAGGAAGTGCTTAGTAAAATTAGAGCGAAGCGACATAATTATGCTTAGCAACTTGACCCCGAGCCCAAGCTCGAAAGGCGCAGCCATGTTTTGCTATTTCTAATGCAAAACAGGCGAGCCAGGGCAGGAGGTTCTTAGCGAATGTAATGAGCTTAGAAACCTGCGCCGAGCCTTGCTCGAAGAACAAGCGATGTGAGTCTCTATCAAAATGAGACGAACCAGCAAGTCCGCGCAAAAAGTGTCTATTCCGAGCAAAAGGTTTATGGTATTATCCAAAATAGATCACTACTGGAGAACATTATGGAATATGGAGCTCTAAATTCTGTGGTAGTCGTTGAAGTGGCCGCACTCGTCGTTATGGTACTCGCTAATGCAGTGAGGAAACAACGAATCTATCTGAAGAAGATGGTGGAAGGAAAAGTGCCATATCGACTTCCGTGGGCCCTGCGAATGAACGGATGGTACATGGGTTCACCCCCTAACGGGAAATGGCAAAGGGGACTAATCTGGGACAGGCGTGTAAAACGCTACGTTGGAATAACGCGACTGTCCAGCGTAGGACTACAAAGGATCTTTCCCAAATGAGGTATTCAAAAAGCTGTCTTGACGACAGCTTTTTATCATAGAGGCGCTTGTTTATTTCATGTGATGACTCCTTACTGTAAGCTTTGCGCTGCGCTCCTTATCGAGTTTTGGAAGGACAATTTCAAGAAGTCCATGCTTTTCCTTAGCCTCTGCTTCGTCAATAATAATTTCCTCAGGAAGGAGGATTGTTCGTGAAAATGACCCCCAGAAAAGCTCACGATGGTAATAGTCCTCGTCAGGTGCCTCCTGGATCTCTTCTCGGCGGCCTTTCAGTGTGACCATGTCACGTGTAATCGCAATTTCTAAATCTTCAGGGTTAACACCCGCTACAAGCGCACGAATTACAATTGAGTCGCCTGTTTGGTACATATCGATAGGGAGTTCGCCATCTTGCTCACCCTCATCATTTTTCCAATTCCCGTGTTCCTCATCGCTTCCATGAATTTCAGGCTCACCCGCCTGTTCAAAGGTTTCCTCTTGTTCAAAACCATCGTCCTTGGTTGTTTTTACCGATCCAGTGAGTCGTTCGAGAAATGAAGGTTTTTTAATCATGATATGTTGCGATGATTTTTTTCAATAATCTTTAGCTTTTCAAATACAAGAAAGAGGACGATGATGCCCATCCATACGAACATGAATACGCCGAGAATCGTTTCTCCGCTTGAGTCCATTATAAAAAAGTTAAACAGGGCATGCAATACGATGGCAACTAACAAGCCAACGGTCGCCCAGAAGATTTTAATTACGTCACGCTTATAAAATGCGAACGCCATAAAGACACCCACCGTACCTGAAGCAAGAATATGGAGTAGGCTCGCACCGAGGAATCTGAAATTCCCGGTAACAAATGAACTCATGTACTCACCTTGGGTGAGAGGAGTAAATATAAAGAGTGCATTTTCGAGTGCTGAAAACCCGAGCGCAATAGTTATCATGTAGATGATTGTATCGATAGGCTCATCGACGGCCTTGTTCCACAGGACAACAATGAGCGCTGCGGAGTATTTAATTATTTCCTCGATCATTACCCAGACAAGGATAAGGTTGTCTCCCGCAAAGCGGTCCATCGCGTATTTCTGAAGAGGGAGGACGATAGGAACGACGAGCATACCTGCTATGAAGGCAGATGCAATAAGCGCTTTTGGCTCAGGACGCGCCTTGTCTTCCCGGAGCCAAAACCATAACCAAAAAAGCGCAGGTACGAGCCCTGCTAGGAATGCGATGACGAAGTAGGTAGATTCCATACTCAATAATTCATTTCAGAATCAATCTACTTCGTTGACTTCGTCATTCAAACTTTCACCGTACGTAGGTACGTTTCAAGTTTTCTTTCCTTGTCGCCTCGTATCTTAATCCTTAACTGAATTATAATATTGTACCACTCAAAGAAGTACGATTTTTGCGAGTTACACAGTCGGCCAGTTCGCAACCATGAGGATGTCTCGTTCATTGCCGCGCATGTGATCGGGTAGATTTTGCCATACTGCCTCGGTCACAAAGGGCATAAATGGGTGAAGCAGTTTGAGTGAGGCGATAAGGCAGGTCACTAATGTGTACTGGCGTATTTTCCGAGCCTCACTATCGCTTCCTGCGAGAATTTCTTTAGAGGCTTCAAGGATTTTATCTGCAAGTTCATGCCACACATAGTGGTATGCTTTTTCGCTTGCTAGGTCGTAACGGCTTTTTTCCATGTATCCGTCAATCTCAGAAAAAGCATTTTTAAGATTATTAAGGATCTCCGTGTCTGATTCGGGCAAATTTTGTTGTGGTGTCGCATGTACAGGATAATCTGTCGTTGCATCAATGACAAAGCGGGAAATGTTCCAAATTTTATTTGCAAACTTTTTGTATGCATTTACCTTATCAGGGTCGAGATTCATATCGGTTCCAGGTGCATTGTTTACTATAAGTCCCATCCGAAGTGCATCAGTGCCATATTTTTCTTGAATCTCACTTGGTGCAATCACATTACCTTTTGACTTGCTCATCTTCTTTCCGTGTTTGTCTCGCACCATTCCATGAAGGTATACTTTTTTAAATGGAACTTCTCCCGTGCGGTATATCCCTAACATGACCATACGCGCAACCCAGAAAAAAATAATATCTTTCCCCGTTTCCATAACTGAGGTGGGGTAAAAGTTTTTATAATCCGCTCCATCGGGGAAATCAGCCACTGCAAGTGGCCATTGTCCGCTACTGAACCATGTGTCAAAGGTATCTGGATCTTGCACAACTAATCCGTTGCATTTAGCACACGCTGTCACTGTGTTTTCAATATCAACCATCCCGTGTCCACAAGAAGTACAAACTTTTGCTGGGATAGGGATTCCCCACACAATTTGTCGTGATATGTTCCAGTCCTCAATTTTCAGCATCCAATCACGAAAAACACGTTCGTCTCGCTCAGTTGCAAATGTCACTTCTTTGGTGTCGCACGCAGTAAGTGCCTTTTCGGCAAGTGGCTTTGTTTTCACAAACCATTGTTCGCGAATTTGAGGTTCGATTTCCCGTTCACATTTATAGCAACACGGAACTGCATGGGTATATTTTTCATCAATACGTACAAGAAGTCCTTTTTCTCTAAGTTTTTCAACAATCTTTTCTCGAGCGTCTTTAATATTCATTCCCTCAAATTCTCCAGCAATCGGTAGTAATTTCCCGCGCCAATCAATAATCTGTTCATAATCCAACTGATGGCGTTTTGCAATATCAAAGTCGATGCCAGAATGCCATGGAGTGATAGTCATAACTCCAGAGCCCATCTCTGGGTCGCCGGCCGCATCTTTAATAACTGTTGCAACAATGGGTCCGTTGATCCATTCGAGTTCAATTTTTTGACCATGTGTATAGGATGCGTACCGGGCATCGTCAGGGTGCATAACTACATACTTGTCACCAAATTTCGTTTCAGGACGTGCGGTACCGATTACAAATGGTCCATATTGAAAATAATAAAATTTGTCTACTCGTTCGATATGCTCTGTCTCCAGATTTGAGAGGGAAGTCTGGTGCTTCGAACACCAATTGACGATACGCGCGCCTCTGTAGAGAAGTCCGTCATCTTCAAGTTTCTTGAATGTGTCATACACAATATGAATAACACGCGGATCGAGCGTAAACAGGGCGCGACTCCAATCACATGAAGCACCAAGTTCACGTATCTGGTTTTCCATGAATGATCTACTTCCAAGTGTAAACTGAAGTATCTCTTCATACAGTTCCTTTGGGTCCATGTTAAATCTCGAACGGCCTTCTTTTTCGAGCTTCTTTTCGTACACAGTCTGTGTTTCAAATCCTGCGTGATCAGCTCCAGGAAACCATACGGTTTTTTTGCCCTTCATCCGATTGTACCGAATCATGATGTCTTGGATGGTCACGAAAAGTGCATGTCCTGCATGGAGACTACCGTTGGCGTTTGGAGGAGGCATCACAATTGAAAATGTGTCTGCATCAGCCTTCGTGATGCCTTTCTCAACACAAACATCAGGATTAAAAAATCCCGATTTTTCCCACATCTCATAAAGCTTTGCTTCGTGTTCTAGGGCCGAGTATGGCTTAAGAAAAATCTCTGGAAGGTGGCCGGGATTGCCTTGTTTTTCGTCAGATTTTTCATTCATAGTATATGGATACTATCATGAAATTAATGTAGTTCGTAAGGCCATTTAAATGAAAAGGCGGCCAGATTTGGCCGCCTTGGATCAGTATTCGTAGTGCTCCTTTTTTTGAAGTGGCTCAAATTCATACCACTTTAGTTTTTGCTCGTTCTCGTTGTTATGGCTGAGAGGGCTAAGTGTTTTCCATGCTCCCGAAAAGTGATCGTCCATGCCTCGTGGAAGGTAACTTCCACTTATGGAAAAAACAAATTGAGGCGTTATAGGAATGCCGTTTCCGCCGCCTTCGTATTCTTGATAGAAGCTAAGGCCGAAATTGAATCCGTACTCAGTAGTTTCGGGCTTCACTACAAAGAGCGGAGCGATTCGTACTAGCCTCTCCAGTTCCTCCGGGGTTAGTTTTCGCTTCTGGACGGGGACACCCACTAAGATAGTCCGTCCACCCATGTTCGGAGTCATCTCGCCTTGCTCCATGCGCCGGAGCTCGTCTTTCAGTGACTTGAGCCATACAACTTCTTCTGCAACATCAGGTTTGTTCGTAATATCGTTCATTCTCGTCTCCATGTGAACAACTAAAATTACAGTATCAAATCACCAATATATTTCAAGGATTAATGGCGAGGGGTAGATTTCCATCTGCTTTGATTGAAATTGTTGTTTCAGGCGAAAGCGCACTTTTCATGCGTGCGTGTCCTGCAAGCGCAATCATAATGCTGTTATCGGTTGAGAGCTTTCGGTCAGGGATAAAAAGCGTAAGTCCCGGGATCTGTGTGCAGGCGTCGGTAAACTGTTCACGAAGGTACGTGTTCGCGGATACACCACCACCGATAATGAGGGTTTCTCCGCCAAATTCCTGAATCGCAGCAAGTGATTTTTTAAGAAGTACTTCAACAACCGCATTCTCAAATTCTCCTGCAAGCGCAGCCCGTTGGTCGCTCGTAAGTATCTGTTGCCCGATTGCGTAACGCACAGAGGTCTTAATTCCTGAGAATGAGAAATCATAGTCTTTTGAATCAATCATAGGACGAGGGAGTACCTTGATTGATTTGAGATTGTTCGTACGCGCATGCGCGGCAAGCTTTCCCACCTCAGGACCGCCAGGATAGGGAAGGCCGAGCATGCGCGCCACCTTATCGAATGCCTCACCGACCGCGTCATCGCGGGTTGCCCCCAGAAGCTCGTATGTTGCCCAGTCGTTCATGCGTACGAGTTCAGTGTGTCCCCCTGAAACGAGAAGTGCGATAGCAGGAAATACGATGCTTGGGAGTTTTACTCCATCAAAAATAGAGGAGAGGACGTGTCCTTCCATATGGTTAACGGGCACGAGTGGAATATTCCATATATACGAGAGTGCTCGGGCAAAGTTAATGCCAACCCATAAGGCAGGTTCGAGTCCCGGACCGCTCGTGACGGCAATGAGATCAATGGCTGGCTTCCCATGAGTAGAAAGAAACGAGAGCAATTGTTCTCCAAGTCCAGGCTCACGTGTGAGGATTTCCGTGAGTGCTACACGACCTTTTTCTTCAAGCGAGACAGCTTCATTCGTAAGAAGGTTTGCCTCAGTGAGCGCCTTCTCGAGCATTGGAACCAAGGTTCGTGCGTGTTCACGTTTCGCGACCTGTGGAAAGACACCCCCATACTCTTTATGGATATCAATCTGTGAGAAAAGCGCATTTCCGAGAATTTCGTATGTTGCAGTAGGGAAATCACCGTTTGCCCGAATAAGGCTCACAGCAGTTTCGTCGCATGAAGTTTCAATGCTGAGGATAATCATGTCGGATACTCTACAGTACAAATAAGCCTTTCACCACTTTGATACTGTAAGACGTGGAGGGCTATACCGTATGGTACAAAAGAACAAAGCCGCTGTGCGCTATACTAGAAAGATAACAACCCGACTCACTCCGGTATGAAATACACGATCTTTGGCCTTGCTGCATTTCTCACTTCTTTTGGTATTACGTTTTTTTCGACTCAGCTTTTACTCGAGCCCGTTAATGTGACGCTTGCAAACGAGATGCCCGAACCAGAGGTAGAAGGAGAGAGTGTTATTCAGTCAGTACCAGAAATCGTACCGGTGCCTGAACCAGCACTTCCACTTCCACCTCCGCCTGAACTTCGTGACGCTCTATGGACTCTTGCGACCAGTTCTGCCTCGTGGGAGGCACGTGATTCCGCAGCGAGTGTCGTCTTTAAAGATCGCATGTGGATCATGGGAGGACTGAATGGAAATGGTGTGCCCGGCGAAGCTGAGCACACACCCGACTACATGGAAGCCAAATATTTTAATGACATCTGGTCATCGACTGATGGGGCAGTGTGGAAGCGTGAGTCGGCGCATGCTGCGTGGAAACCAAAACGTTCAATGACGATTGTTCCGTTCAATAACTCTTTATGGATGTACGCGGGATGGAGCCCTGAAGATGGATATGAAAAGGGAGTATGGAAATCAGAAGATGGTATTGCCTGGAAGCGTGTAGTTCTCACGGTCCCGTGGTCGTCGCGAGAAGGGCAATCTATTGAGGTGTTTAAGGGAAAGATTTGGCTCATGGGAGGAGTAAATTATGATACTCGCGAAGTTCTCCATGACGTGTGGTACTCGGATGACGGAATTACGTGGATCGAAGCTCCTCCTGCTCCGTGGTCAGGAAGATGGGATCATGCGACTGCAGTCTTCAATGATCGACTGTATCTGACGGGAGGTATGAACTTACGTAAAGGAACGTTTGGTGATGTGTGGTACACGGACGATGGAATTACTTGGCAGAGTGCGACTCAAACACCATGGGCAAGCAGGCAAGGACACTCCCTGATTATCTTCTCTGATGCACTTTGGCTTATTGGTCGACTGAATGACACCGAAGGAAGGGGGGAGAACGACGTGTGGTTTACGAAAGATGGGGTGAAATGGGAAAAAACAGAGAAGAATCCTGAATGGGCGGGCCGGGAGGACCACAGCGCACTTCTCTTTAATAACGCGGTGTACCTCATGGGAGGGATGGATTCAGATTGGAAATGGAGGAATGATGTGTGGAGGATGGGGGTGAGGACTAACTAGTGTTTTTAGTTCTCGCTCTTGGCTTGAGAAAGCACTTTTTAATAAGAGTATCCTTTGATTTATTTCAAATACTTTCATGGACTTGGCGTCCAACTCTAGTTCGCTGACGCTCACAAGAGTTACCTGCCCGCGGTTTCTGCCTCGTGGCATTGTGAATAGCCACTCAGATCGAAACCGTTCAAGTCCTGGGCGACTGTTTAAAAGAAAGACCAGGTAAAAAACCTGGTCTTTCTTTTAAAAGTGCGCGATACAGGACTTGAACCTGTGACCCCCACAATGTCAATGTGATGCTCTACCAGCTGAGCTAACCGCGCGAAAATGCCACCAATGTTATTTGTCTGCAGGGTATCTATACGGATGGACCTCCACCAGCACGAACTAACTGTGCGTGGCCATAAGTATACGGGTTAAGACTCTGAAAACAAGGCATTTTTTGATAATTGACTACTATGACTATATATGTTATAATTACAATCTGTTCATTAACGTGATGGGTACGAGATGTTAAGTCAAACCTTCATAAAGAAACGCCGGAAGCAACTCCTTTGGCGGAGGGTTAGCAAGATTCAGATCATGAAGGCAGGCGGTGAGCAGGCTTTGTCACATTCGCCCGCCGACATAACCCGCATAGAGTTTGCTTTGCGGCGGATTGACGAGAATAAGTACGGAAAATGTACGCGGTGTCGTGAATTGGTGGAAAAAGCTCGCTTAGAAATCATCCCTGAAACGCCGTTTTGCACACCCTGTGCGACCGAGGTGTCGCTATAGACCATACACGATAATTTAGTGTGTGGTCTTTTTATTTTGTGAAATATAATGTCGTACGATGAATGTCCTTTCATCCTGATCAAGACGCTCGGTTTCAGCATCAGTGAGAAATCGAGAAGGGAATCGATGTGCTGGAAATCTGAATGAAACCATCTCAAGATCGCTTAAAGCAATTCCACCGTCACCGATTAAAGATACCCTCGCTGTTGAGGGCTTGACCTTCCAAAGTTCACTCGTCTCAGCTAACGGGTGCCGATTATTTAAGTGACCCCCATTAAATGTGATAACTACTTTAATATTACCTCCTACATCTTTTCCAGAAAAACCCTCGCTCATGGCGGTCTTAAATCCTTCACCACCTGTCATAAGGCACATATTAGCTTCGTCGTGAGTATTAGTTAGAGCAATTGGTTTTTCTTCAGAAAGTAAATCAATTACCTTTGTAAACTGCTCACTTCTACAGAGAAGGGTATTGTCATAAAAAATTGTCGCGAGGTCGTTCTCAGAAGCTGCAGCAAACCCGTTTGCTTGAAGCACATCTACTAAGTCCTCGAAGGCGTGAGAATTCTCCGCGTTCTCAATGCTAAGGTCTCTAAATTCTTTACCCAAAAGTGCAGATGGAGAAACAGGTGTATCTGAATGGGAAGAGGGTCGTTCAAATGGCATACCTTCATTATAGTAGGATGTGTTAGAAAACAAAAGATAGTATTTCTCTCTTACACATTTACTTTGAAAGAATTACGCACCTAAGCCGTCTTCTAGAAAAGCACCCGTAAGGGTACACTCTAATCAATGCCTAAAAAGATACCAAAAACCGCTAAAAAGGCGGCAGATACAACTGTTATCCCACAAACCGCTGTGGCGTTTATTCTGCATGTAACAAAAGCTTTTAAGTGGACAGCAATTTCAGCTATGCTTGTCGTCATTATTGCTTCTCTCATTTCTCAGGCAGGAAGTTACCTCTTTAAACTTATCATCGATGCATCAGAGGAAGGGGATGCGAAGAAGGTACTTTTTTTTGCACTTGCTTTTCCAGTTTTTATTTTGGTTGACCAAATATTTTACAGAATCAGCGGTTTCCTTGGAGGTAATTGGACTACGCGTACTAAAAAATATGCCAATGATATTCTCATAGAATATCTCTTTAAGCATAGTCATCGATATTTCTCTGATCGATTTTCAGGCTCTCTCATGAGTAGAGTAGGTAACGTGGTAGGAGGCTTGGAAAGCTTTATACCTGATTTATTGTGGACCCATACTACAGCCGTGGTCTCGTTTGTATTTACTGCAATCTTTATTTCAAAAGCTGACATTACATCGGGAATGATTTTTGTGGCACTTACCATTGTGCTTATTACAATTAACAGATTGTTTGCTCCGAAAAAGAAGGAAATATCGTATAAAGCCTCAGAACTAGGAACAAAGCTTCGAGGAGTCATTATCGATATTCTTTCAAACATCAGTGCAACGCGCCAATATGTGCGAATTGACGATGAGATTAAGCGCGTCAAAAATGCTTCTGAAGCGCATCGGGTGATGAGTCAAAAAAGCTGGTATTTCACCGAATATATGTTGGCAACAAATGTGCTCATTCTTTTTGTGTTTACCGTTGCCATCTTTTATTTCCTTGTAGAGCGATGGAAAGTTGGAGATATTGGTACTGGTGATTTTGTATTTCTCATTGCACTGTATTCTCAACTTACCGGAACGCTGTTGTTTATTGGGCGTGCGTTTAATAACACCGCACGGTCATTTGGTGAAATTGATGAAGGGCTTTTAGAAATTTTACAGCCGTATGAAATTGTCGATCGGGGTACGCGAAAGCTTAAAGTTACAGGAGGTGAAGTTGCCTGGAGCAGTGTAGTGTTTGATTACGAAAAAATACGTGTGTTTGATGACTTTAATCTTACGATTAAACCAGGGGAACGTATCGGGCTCGTGGGTTCAAGTGGTGCAGGCAAAACAACGTTTGTGTCGCTCATGCTTCGTCAACATGAGCTGCTCTCAGGTTCGATCATGATCGATGGGCAAGACATAAATGAAGTAACACAGGATTCACTTCGCGAACACATTGCCATCGTCCCACAAGAACCCATGTTATTCCACCGTTCTATTAGAGAAAACATTGCGTATGGGAAACCAAACGCCACCGACAAAGAAATTACTGCTGTTGCTAAGAAAGCTCAGGCACATGATTTTATTAACCTTCTTCCACAAGGGTCTGACACTCTAGTCGGAGAGCGTGGCGTAAAGCTTTCAGGGGGACAGCGGCAGCGCGTTGCCATTGCAAGGGCCATGCTTAAAAATGCGCCTATTCTCATTCTCGACGAGGCAACGAGCGCCCTTGATAGCGAAAGTGAAGTCGCAATTCAGAAAGCGCTACATGAACTCATGGTGGGAAAAACGGTGGTTGCAATTGCGCATCGCCTTTCAACCCTCCGTGAAATGGATCGAATTATTGTGCTTGAAAAGGGGAAGATTGTTGAGGATGGAACGCATTATGCGCTCACAAAAGCCGGAGGCACATATGCAAGACTTTGGGAGCATCAAGCTGGGGGATTCTTGACGGAGTAGTGATGGGAAGTGATAAGAAAAAACAGCCGGCCCTTCGGGCCGGCTGTTTTTATGCAATCAGCTCAGTTTTTGTGTACTACGCGTGCGTTCGCAAAGGTACACCACGACTAGAAGTTGGTTCCCTACGTACTGTTGCATCTACCAACTTCCTACTTTAGAATATGCGGTGCTTGCAAATAATCAAAAAATGTGCTATAATATGATAGGTAACGTTTTTTAACTCACGGGAGCCATAACATGATGAAACTATTGCTGGTCTGCTCTTTGATTGGAGCAACTTCGATTGCTGTCTCGTATTTCTTCGGATGGCGTGCGAACATGAGGAAAGTAAGTACCACGTATTGGGTATTGGTCCTTATCGGTATGGTCATCATGGTTGGTCCCATGGTGCACTTGTTTGCTCAGCAGGAGCCGTCGTTCTCGCGAACGATGTTCGCGGTGATTGCCTTCGTTGTGGGCTCGCTCATTCTCTTGATCAGCCCACTCGTAAGCTCAGTTCATGGAATCGCACACGGCGAAACATTCGAGGGTCCGTATCAACACATGACCCCAGCAGAAAAACAAAAATTCTGGGAAACATCGCGTACTGTGGTTCGCGCGGGCGCCGGATGGGTCGGCAGAAATGAACGAAGGAAAGGCAATCATGGAGTTGCTGATGCAGCAAAGTACATCAAAAAATTACTTTAGAAAAACTGTTCTAATTTTCAAAGCCGAGCACCCGCTCGGCTTTTACTTTGTAGATATTCTTCTTCCGCTTTCGCTACACAGGGTTACCTAATGACAACAGATGAGCGATTATCGAAGCCCTCAATCTTCGAAAACCGCAGTATAGGGAAACTGCTCGTTTTGGTCATTTTGGAAATGGTTTTGCGTGGGGCTAATCCATTCTTCATAAAACCTCCTAAAAATGCTAGGCTTTTCTTATGGCACTTAACTGGCGCGACATCCAAGACAGGGCAATTACCTTTGTCCATAATTACAAAGATGCGAAAGATGAGGATCGTGACTCAAAGCCTTTTTGGAAGGACTTATTCGCACTCTATGGCATAGATCCTCGCACAATAGGCTCTTTCGAGGAACGGGTGCGTATGCATGGACATGTTGGTGTAGGAAAAATAGATTACTTTGCTCCCCGTAAATTTCTGATTGAACAAAAGTCTCGCGGTAAAAGTCTAGAGACGGCATATACCCAAGCAATGAATTATTTTGAAGCTCTCAAAGCTGAAGAAAAACCCCGATACATCGTCCTTTCTGATTTTGAATACATTCGGATATATGATCTAGAAGCTTCTGAAAAAAAGCGCAAGATTGAATTTCTAGTCAAAGATTTAGCAAAGCATGTTAAAAAACTCTCGTTTTTAGCAGATGATGAAGTTATTGAATATGATACTGAACTAGCGATTGATGTAAAAGCAGTACGCTCTATCGGTAAACTGCATAAAGCTCTTAAACTTTCAAATTATCCCACTGAAGATCTCTCATCACTCCTCACACGCCTTGTATTTTGTTTTTTTGCAGATGATACTGGAATTTTCAGTAAAAATATTTTACGTCAGTACATAGCAGAAAATACTAGAGAAGATGGTTCTGATATTGGGGCACACTTAGGAATGATTTTTGACGTACTGAACACCAAAGAAGAGGAACGACAAACGACAATGCACGATGCACTTCTCGGTTTGCCGTATGTAAATGGTGGATTGTTTGCCACCCCTGCTAAAGCGGTCTTTGGCGCACGTGATATTCGTGAAACGCTTTTTGAGTGTTTTGCTTTTGATTGGTCGGGAGTATCGCCAGCAATATTTGGCTCAATGTTTCAGTCGGTGATGGATGAAAAAGAGCGTCACGATCTCGGCGCACATTACACTTCGGAAAAAAACATTTTGAAAGTAATTCAGCCCCTGTTTCTCGACGCATTCAAAGAAGAATTTGAGAAAGCTAAGAACGCAGAAAAACTCCATACACTTTGGGACAAAATCTCCAAAGTTACATTACTCGACCCTGCGTGTGGATGTGGAAACTTCTTAGTGATTTCGTATCGTGAACTTCGTCGCCTTGAAATAGAAATCATTAAAAAACTCGACAAAGGAAGAAAAGGTCATATTGGGCAAGTAGAAGGTGCGGGGCAAGCTCACCTAGGGCTTGAAATGGATTTGGCGCATCTCTCGAAGATGTCTGTGGAACGAATGTATGGCATTGAACTTGAAAGTTTCCCTGCGGAAGTGGCAAAACTTTCTCTCTGGCTCATGGATCACATGATGAATATGGAGCTTGGGAGTTACTACGGTAAACCACTTCGAAAACTTCCTCTTACAGAAGCGCCACATATTGTGAAAGGGAATGCCTTGAGACTCAATTGGGAAGAGATAGTTCCAAAAGAAAAACTTACACATATTCTAGGGAATCCTCCATTCTTAGGGAAGCAAATGCAAACAAAAGAACAAAAAGATGACTTGTTATTGGTATTTACTAAGACAAAGAAAGCAGCTGATCTCGATTACGTTGCAGGCTGGTATAGGAAAGCCGTTGACTATGTTATAGGCACAGCTATTTCATGTGCATTTGTTTCCACTAATTCTATTGTTCAAGGTGAGCAAGTGAGTATTTTATGGAAGCCACTGATAACAGAAGGAATAAAAATTCATTTTGCCCATCGCACTTTTAAATGGAACAATGAAGCCAGTGGAAAGGCTGCGGTTTTTTGTGTGATTATTGGCATTGGAACTTTTGAAACAAAAAATCCTCGTATTTTCGTTTATGATGATGTTCAAGGTGAACCTAAAGAATTACAAGCACACCACATCAATCCGTATCTTGTGGATGCTCCAGATGTAATAGTTGAAAATAGAAGGAATCCTTTGTCAGATGTTCCTTCTATGATGTATGGTTCAAAACCTGCAGATGGCGGTTTTTTACTTTTGACAAACGAAGAAAAGGAGAAAGCGGTATGTGAAGATTCAATTGCAAAGAAATATATCAAGCCTCTCTTGAGTGCAAGTGAGTATTTAAATGGTAAGAATCGTTGGTGCTTGTGGCTTGTTGGTGCTGAACCTGCTGACTTAAGAGAATCATCATTTATAAAAGGTCGGGTAGAGGCGGTTCGAGAATTTCGCTCTAAGAGTATAAAAGAAGCAACAAGAAAACTTGCAGATACACCAACCCTTTTTGCAGAAATACGGCAACCTGGACAGAGCTTTGTCTTAGTCCCGAGGCATTCGTCAGAAAATAGAAACTATGTACCCTTTAGTTTTTTTGATGCCAGCATTATTATAAGTGATTCTTGCTCGTCACTACCTGAAGCAACCATATATCATTTTGGTGTAATGCAATCAGTAATGCATATGACATGGATGCGCGCGGTTGCTGGGCGTCTTAAGAGTGACTATCGTTATTCAAATGAGCTTGTATACAATAACTTCCCATGGCCTGAGGAAGTGAGGGAGGAGAATAAAAAACGTGTCGAGGAGTCTGCGCAAGCCGTCCTTGATGTGCGTAAGGAGTTTCCAAATGCAACGCTTGCTGATCTGTACAATCCAAATACGATGCCAAAGAAGCTTCTCAATGCCCACAAGACACTTGATCGGGCGGTTGACACCTGTTACGGCAAACAAAAATTTGCATCAGAACCCGAACGCCTCGAATTTCTCTTTGATCTGTATAAAAAATACATAAACAAGAAGTAGTATGCTTTTTCCATGTTCATTATTAAGCGTGACTATAGAGAACTTGTCACACTTTGATGCAACAATTGCAGTAATTATTGGTTCAATTGTTGCGATTAAAAATTTTAGATTTCAGTCAGTCCATACAAAGAGGCTGCAAGTTATTGAAGAGGCATATGAAAAAGTAAAATCTGCTAGCAGAAGTTTTAAAAGTCTTACGGATCCTTTTCAAGGTGCTGGCGATTTACCAAAAGCTGAAAAAATAAAAGAATTTGCAAATAAAGCAAATGAAATGGTTATTTTTTTAGATAATAAAAAATTATTTTTTGATTCAAAGGAACGTAACTTAGTTGATTTGATTTTGGCTAAATTCACAGAGACATGGCACCAATTTATAGAGAGAGAAATAATTGATAAGGATCCCCAAATGGCAAGAGAAAAGATACGTGTATGGCAAAAGGTTTGGAATTCAGCTGACAAAGATATCCCGTTGTTAATTAGCTTATTGGAGGAAGAATTTCAAAAAAAACTAGGGTTGAAATGACCTTTTTTAAAAACCCCTTGGTTTCCAAGAAGTAGAGCTTCATTTTTTATTTATTAAAATGATATATACTGAGATATCTATGAAGAATATAAAAAACTACAATCTCACAAAAATAATTAAGAAAGAGCATGCAGGTAAGTGGGTGGCGCTTTCTCCAAAGTATGACAAAGTAGTGGGTTTTTCTGCAGATCTCGTTACACTTACCAAGAAAGTCGGAGGTAAAAAAGTTGTATACATGAAGGCGATGTCTCCAGACACACACTACGCTTTTGTTCAGATCTAGTTTTTCCTAAATGGAACAATATCACTATTTAGGAACGTTAGGGATGGGAAATAGTCCTATTATTTATAGACCCTCGATTGAAATTGAACTCATTAATGGTCGTAACAAAACCAAGCAAATGGCTATAGTTGATTCAGGTACGGATATTTCACTTATGGATTTTGGAGTGGCAAAAGTATTGAATGTAGACTTTAAATCTTGCGAAAAAAGGAAGGTTGGAGGCATTACCGGAAGCAGTGTTGGATATCGTACTGACGTTGAAATAATCGTAGAGAGGTTTACTGCGCGGCTAAAAATCCCGGTTATTTTCGTTGAAGAGTTAAATACGGGAATTCTACTAGGACAAATTGGTTTCTTTGAACACTTCGTGATTACCTTTGATAAGAAAAAAAGTATTTTTACTCTAAAAGAAAATACCTAACTAAATAAAAAACCCCCTTGTTTTCACAAGGGGGTCGTGGCAGAGTATGTGGTCAGAGCTTGGCGATAACCGCCTTCACTTCTTTCCTCATGCCATGTACCGTTCTTGTCTCAGGCAACACTACTCCCAGAAGGTTGAGATACTCCTCTAACCACCTGAGTCTTGTGTCACCTAACTTCACCATGCGCCTCAATTCTGAAGGCGTGTAGGAAGCAAGCTCGGCAAGCCGCGTGTTCACTCCTGTCTTTTCCACGAAGGTAAACATCACCCGATTTCTCACCGAAGAGACCGTCCGGGCTGACCGTAGAAGCTTTTCCCGTGGGGACGCCTCGTTAGCCATTTTCCGATCAATCACTTCTTTGATAAATTCAGGATCAAAAACCTCCTTGATGTCGAGCAGTAATGCTTTCGCTGTGCTTTTCACTAGTCTTCTCCTTTCGCAGAAGTGCATGGTCCCTTTCGGGACGCAGACAATCCACATCCAGAGAGGAACCTGCCGGGGCCTAAATTACCATATAGTTTTTTTCTGTCAAGTCCTTATAAGGAACCATAGAAATAATGAAAGAAATTGATACAATTAAAATATGAATATTGCGTACATTGACGGACAGAATCTCCGTATGGGTACTACAAGACGCGAGCCTGAGTGGCGGATAGACCTAACTAGATTTCGTGTGTACCTAGAAAAGAAATATGCTGTAGAGCGCGCCTATTATTATCTCGGGTATGTACAAGAGGATGGCAAAGGTGACGCACTATATGAAGAAATCCAAACTGCTGGTTTTATCCTAGTCTTTAGACAGCACAGTGCTGCAATGAAAGGTGAGAAGAAAGGGAATGTAGACTCAGATATTATTCTTTCAATTATGAAGCGTTTGTATTACAAGGAAGAATTTGACAAGATTGTACTTGTTTCTGGTGATGGGGATTATAAGCAACTCATTGATCTTCTCATAGAAGAAAAGAAATTAGAAAAAATCCTGTTTCCTAAACAACAGTATGCATCCTCTTTATATAAGCAAATTACGCGTCAGTATTTTGATGATCTAAGTAAGGAGGATATACGAGCAAAAATTGAAAAAAGAAAAGGGGGCCTTAGGTAGTTAGCCGTTTGGGCCCCTTTTCGTCGTGATGTTTAGATTATACACCGAAACTATGAAAAATCAATGAGTATCCCCAGGGTCAAATCCAATGTGTTTTATGGTTAATTTAGAAATAGATAATGCTCCCAGCATTACATCAGGATCCGACGGAGGTAATCTTTCATTACATGAACAGTATACCTTTTGGCTATATTGATTCGTTCACTCTCAATCTAGCTCAAAAGCTTTTCGATTCTCACGCAACATGCTCCCAGCATGATTCCACGAAATTGGAGCAAATCACTAGAAAAACTTCCTGTGGTGTCAGGTCACTAATTCGCTGACGCTCGTAAGCGCCTCCTACCCGGACTCGACCGTTTTTGCATTCTGATAGCAAAAACATGTCTCCGTCTATCACAGCGACACGCAAGCAAAGCAGTCTGCTTGCTAAAACGCAAAATGCCACTTCTTAAGAAGTGGCATTTTGCGTTTTGTCGATGTGATCCCACGGAGAATCGAACTCCGATTTCCAGGATGAAAACCTGATGTCCTAACCGTTAGACGATGGGACCGTAAAAATCCTTGGATTTTTGTTCGGTTCCATCGTCGTAGACGAGGGGTGAGAAAGTCTGGGGGGACTTTCGCAAGACCTTGCCTGATATTTTTGAAGGCTTTGCCGTAGAAAAATATCGACAAGGTGTACTGTCCCTGTAAGGGACGCATACTCCGAACGTGGCTATACTACCTAAAAAGTGACAAAAATGCTAGTTTATATTCCTATTGGAAGAGTGGCTGAGTGGATATAAGTGTACGGGGTATACTTTTATCCGAGCAGAGCGAGGAGGGCGAATCTGAAACCCGAAGACGCTCTGACAATGAAATATGGAAGAGTGGCTGAGTGGTTGAAGGCACCGGTCTCGAAAACCGGCATCGGGGAAACCCGATCGAGGGTTCAAATCCCTCCTCTTCCGCTTTTGAGTTTTGCGAGAAAGCGGAAGAGGAGGCCTAGCTTTTTTGAAAAAGTGTTAACGCGGATTTGAAAAGGTTGCCAGCAACTTTGTGACGTAAGGAAACAAAGTGGCGACAACCTGTACTGAACATGTAATGTTCAAATCCCTCCTCTTCCGCAGAGAGCAGAGTGAGTGGAGGCAGTAATAAGTTTACGAATATATTTTCAACCGACTTCTGACCGACTCCGTAGCTACCCATTCAAATTATTTGGTAGAACCTGTTATGATGTAGTGCGGTATCAGTGAATCATAAAAAATGACTATGGAAGACTTTTCTACAAAACCATTTGCAATCAGTGACATTAGCGAAACATTGTTAAACCTCATCCCTGATTTAGTGCTCGTAAAAGGTGCACAGTCTCATATCTTATGGGCAAACAAAGCATTTCAAGACTATTACGGAATGACGAATGAGGAACTAAGGGGACTTATCGATTCACCCTTGACCCAGCCTGACCACACACAGCAATACATAAAAGATGACGAGTATGTGTTTACTACTGGTAAAACACTTGATATTCCCTCAGAACCAGTAACGCGACATGATGGTGTTATTCGTTATTTCAATACAATTAAATCAGCGGTGCGCAACGACTCGGGGGAAGTTGTAATGACAATTGGTATTTCGCGTGATATCACCGAGCGAAAAAAGGCAGAGGAAGACATGAAAATTGCTCTTGCTGAATTAGAAAAGATCAATAGTCATATGGTAGACCGTGAGCTTAAAATGGTTGAGTTGAAGAAAGAGCTGAGCGAGCTAAAAAAGCAGCAATAATAGAATGCAAACGAAATGGCTAATTGCTGGAGTTGGAGGAATTGGACTCTTACTAATCGCTCTCATGTTCCTTCTCCCTGAAAGGGTTGTTGCACCTGTTAAGGTGATTAACAGCTTTGAAGAGTGCAAAAATGCTGGGTATCCCATTATGGAAATCTACCCTGAACAATGTCGAACTCCAGATGGGGAACTTTTTGTAAGAGTAATAGAAGAGGAAACCGGTACTCTCGACCCAGACCCAATACTAGTGCCTACTACAAAGGCGGGACGCGTTACCGGGCAGGTGACCATAGGACCTATCTGTCCCGTTGAGCGAGAGGATCAGCCGTGTGTTATAGCGCCGGAAGTGTACACATCGCGAAAGGTTGTCGTATATGGATCTAATCAAGTAACTGCTATACAGGAGATGTCACTTGATAGTGAAGGGAACTACACTTTTTCACTTCCACCTGGAACATACTGGCTACAAATCGTACCTGCAGGCATTGGAGAAGGAGAAAAGAAGCAAGTCACCATCCTGGCAGGGAAGACTACACCGCTCGATTTTGACGTCGACACAGGTATTCGTTAAGTCTATCTTCATAATTTCTTCATATTGAAAGCATATAATGCGAGTTGCGTAGTTCATTGAGACCCAGTGTACATGCGTGTAGTAGATACAAACCCGCCCATAATCTCTAATCAGAAAGGCATACAATGATGGATGGAGTCATTGTAATACTCAAACTAGGAACCAAAATCCCCGAGTGGATTGAAAAACATGAACAAATGGAGG
Source organism: Minisyncoccia bacterium (assembly GCA_046598345.1). GTDB lineage: Bacteria > Patescibacteriota > Minisyncoccia > Phycocordibacterales > UBA918 > Damh-18. Next base: position 297,642 of record JBKJIT010000003.1, read on the forward strand.
TAATATCTCACGTGCGTCGCACACCACAGAAGGACGTGGCACTCAGAGTTCATAAAGGCAACGCCGTAATCCTTGATGGCCTTGTCTATGTGCGCTTGCCCGGCTCTGTCGAGGTTGTGCCGGCGTTTCAGGCAGAGGACGTTCTGCTAATCAAGACATTTGGAAACCGTGATCTCTTTGCCCACGAATGTTTTTGCCTCATGTGCAGGAGACTCGAAGGATTTCCTGTTGAGGGAGTAGGTGTGAAAAGGTGGAAGTGCAGGGTGTGTGGCAACATGTGGCCGCGCTCCGATCTGCTTCAGTAACGCATGTGCAAGTTCTAAGGAGAATCCCAGGCGACTTTTTGCCTGGGATTTTTTTGAAATTAAAAAACTCCCAAGATGGAAGTGTAAAATGTTTTTCTTGTGCCCCAGAAGCCCGCTTGTGCGGGCTTCTGTCCGGGTAAGTTCCTACGACGTGTGCGCGTCGCACATAAATAATATCACAAAGACTGAAAAGAGAGATACACACAACTTTTTCCCCTGTGAATAGCACAGGTTTGTACCCATGCTTATACACCTTCTTCTCCCCATGTTATCCCCGCTTTGGCTTAAAATATGGATGAAATAAAGAGGTAAAATACTGTATTGACGCAATTTCTAGGTGTGCGAAGCTTTATATACTCTTCGAGTGTGGTGACTTTCTTCACATATTAACACTCGTAACAGAGTGTAGTGGCTCGAAGGGTATGCTCTACGTTGTATAAGGAAAAACTGCCAAGCCGTTGGCGGTTTTTTCTATTCGAACTTCGCGCTCGGCGTTCTCCTTCGTTGCACTGCGCAAAATGATACTCATCGTATATGTATACGCCTCGCATCATTTTGCTTGTGCGCCTCGGATTACATCCAAGCACGAAGTTCTCAGTGTGTCGGTGGTCGTGTACTATTTGAGCATTCGGACTTTGCATCAATCGTATGCATTCGAATTGTGGGAAATAATAAAAGCCGCCTCAGAGAGGCAGCTTTTATTATGTATCCTTCTTACTTCGTTTTGAGGTGGACATAGATGTCTTCAAGGGCTCGTACAGCATCACCTGCTGAGATGTTGTTTTGGTGGTATTTGATGTTGGTGCAGTCACCCGCAGCCCAAATGCCAGGAACGCTCGTTTGTTGCGTCCATGGGTCAATCTTTACGCGCTTGTATTCATCGAGCTCAAGAAGGTCAGCAGCGTAGTCGGTGGATGGCATGAGGCCGATTTCTACGAATATTCCTCCTGCAGGAACGGTGTGATCTACACCATCTTTGTCCGTGTATACCACTCCATTCACAAACTTGTCTCCCAAGATTTCCTTGGTGGTTGCATTAGTGATCGCTTTCATGTGGGGGTTAGCGAGGACTTTCTCTACGGTAACAGGATCAGCTTTAAAAGAATCATTGTAATGGAGAAGCGTGACGCTCTTCGTGTACGCGAGAAGCTGCGCAGCTGTCTCAAATCCTGCGTTTCCACCTCCAATTACCACAACGTCGCGTCCAGAGAACAATGGGCCATCGCAGGTAGCACAGTATGTGAGTCCTTTCTGGTCATAGGTATCTGCGCCGGGAACGCCAAGTTTCCGTCGTACTGATCCTGTGGCAATGAGAATTGCCTTTGCTTCATGGGTCTCGCCATTATCGAGCGTTACATCAAACCCTCCGTCTTTCTTTCCGATTTTGGTAACCAAGCTTCCATCTACGATAGTGACAAATTCACCGGAGTACGCCTTGAGGTGTTCCTCAAGATTCTTTGCAAGATCATTACCAGAAATGTTTTTCGTTCCAATCCAGTTTTGGATATCTGGAGATACAATACTCTGGCCGCCCCATTCCTTTGTTATAAAAAGTGTCTTGAGTTGCTTACGAGACGCATAGACTCCTGCTGAAATACCTCCGGGGCCGCCACCAATAATAATAAGATCGTACATGAGAGTCTTAAAGTTATGAATATATAAAGTGTGGCACAATTTTACCGCATTGTGCCGTAAACAACAAAACCAGCCTTACGCTGGTTTTGTTGTTTACTTCAATTTAGAACGTCTGAGGAATGCAGGAACGCGACTTACAGCGGTTGTTCAGGTTCTGAAACAATTTAAAACCGCCTGCAGGCGATCTAAATTGTCGAACAAGTTTGAATTTCCGGTACAGGGGTCAAGTTGCTAAATTATTTTAATAACTACGTTATTAAAATAATAAGCACTTCCTCCCCGGCCTCGCTGTCTCAGTGCATTAGGAATGGCACTTCGTATCGCTCTGGCTGGCTGTTCGCATTTTTGTGTTGTCCAAACTTACTTAAGTTTGGATCTACGCAAAAATGCTGGAACAGCCCCCCAGTCTGATTCGTCTTCTTCGTCGACGGGATCGACGGGTTTTGGCTCCTTCATCATTGTAAATGGTTTCTTTTCCTCCTGTACTTGAGCAACTACCTGCTCTTCCTCAGGCGCGCGTCCCATTCCAATGGAATTGAAGATACGTCCACGAACTTCTTCTTTCTCTTCGCGACGTTCAGTTGGTCGTTCCATACGATCGTCTCGACGCATTTGCGAACCGTGTGCTGAGCTTGATTCAGACTCAGGAAATCCTGTCGCGATAACCGTTACGCGAATTTCGTTCTTTTTAAGTTTCTCGTCTCGAATTGCTCCAAAGATAACCTTTGCGTGTGGGTCAATGGATTCAGTAATAATGCGCGCAGCATCTTGAATTTCAAGCATACCGAGGTCATCACCTCCCGCAATTGCAAAGAGTACCCCTTTTGCCCCTGTAATAGAGACTTCAAGGAGGGGAGAGTTAATCGCAAAACGTGCCGCTTCCTCAGCTCGCTTTTCACCCGTTGAAAGTCCGACACCCATGAGTGCAGAACCAGCATTTTCCATAACACTTCGAATGTCAGCAAAGTCCACGTTAATGATACCTGGCATGGTGATGAGATCGGAGATCCCCTCGACCGCCTGCTTAAGTACATTGTCACAGAGTTCGAATGCAGCTTTAACGCTCGTTTCACGGTCAACGATTGCGAGAAGTCTATCGTTTGGAATAGTGATGAGTGCGTCCACTTCTTTCTTCAGTTCTTCAATTCCTTGAAGTGCGAGACGCATTCGCTCTTGTCCTTCGAAGAGGAATGGCTTCGTGACCACACCAACGGTAAGAGCACCACTGTCACGAGAAATTTTTGCAACAACAGGTGCTGCTCCGGTCCCGGTACCACCACCCATACCACCCGTAATAAAAATCATGTCTGATCCTTTGAGTGCGTTTGCGATTTCCTCGCGAGTTTCTTCAGCTGCTCGACGGCCCATGTCTGGATTTCCACCTGCACCGAGTCCGCGGGTGAGATTTTTTCCAATGTGGATCTTTCGTTTTGCCATTGAGTTATGGAGATCTTGCGCATCGCTGTTGATTGCGATGAATTCGACGCCTTTCACCTTCGCACCAACCATGTGATTTACTGCGTTTCCACCGGAGCCACCAACACCGATTACTCGAATTCGTGCGAATGATTCAACGTCTGTCTTAATCTGTTCCATAACTATTTTATGTAATACCTCAGAGCCCCGTAAGCCCAAACTAGTAAAGTACGACTATCATACAGGTCACAAAAATATCTGTCACTATATTGACAAATTTCACTTGCGTGCGATTGAACAAACAATAGAATGTGTCCTCAATAACCTTATTTTACAAGCTTTAATTCATCTTAAAGCCATATCTATAAGAATCCAGAAGACATACGGTATTGATTGAAGTTACAGAAACGAGAGCAAAATTACTGTTCGAGTCGAACAGTACCTTAATCAGTGAAGCGTAAGATACGCGGCGGCGAGGAGAGAAAACACGAAACGTACTACAGTTACGGTAAGTGTTTAAGCGACAAAGCTAACAAAGTAGATGACGCTTCAATGCTTAAGGTAAGAATTGTTTGAACCAGTTGAGGATCGTATTCCCCGTCTCCTTCGCAATTTTAATCCCGCTATCTTCTTCAGGTCCCGTGGCACCCCACATACAGAGACCATAACTCACCGCCCATGTTGCATCACGGACCTTACCGTTTTGCGCAGGATCTAGCGTAGCAATTTTTGAAGGAAGACGAAGTGCTGCTCGTGCAAAATCTTGAACGGTAGTTATTCCAGAACCGCCACCGGTAAGGATGACTCCAGCAGGGAGAAGACCGTCGCGGTTAATCTTTTTCAAGTGCGCATCAATGAGCTCAAAGATGTCGGTAAGTCTTGCTGCAACAATCTCGTCAAGTTTTCGTTTTGAGTACGTTGTTGCAGAGATGCCACCACGTTTAATTTTTTCAGCTTCTTCAAGGGGAATCTTAAAACCAAGTGCGATGTCGTTCGTAATATCACTTGATCCAATAGGGAAGACCTTGAGCGAAATAGGGACGTTATTTTCAAACACCACAATTGAGACAGTTTCAGCACCAATATTAGCGAGTACACACCCAGCTCGTTTCTGTGCCTTTGAAAGCATGACGAGGCTCCCAGCGAGCGGAGAGGCCATAACATCCACGACATTGATCCCAATGCTTTCAATGGCACCGATAAGGTCGTTCAAGTGCTGTTCAAATGCAGTAATGAAAAGCACTTCCGTTTCAATTTTTAAGCCTTTGAGACCATGCGGACGCCCAAGCACCTTTTCGCCGTCTACAGAAAAGCTTAACGGAATTGCATGGATAATCTTTCGATTGGGGAGTTTATCCTCTATGTATTCTTCGCTGTGCGCTGTTGCTTTATCGATATCAACTTGCGTAATTACCGAATCGGCTCTTGAAGGCGTGGTTTCTCCCTTTGAACGTATTTCATCGAGACCAATTCCACCAATTGAAATATACGCATTTTTGATTGAAATCCCGCTCGCTTTTTCTGCTTGGGCGACGGCGTTACGAACACTCCGAACCACATCATTTTCGTTAATGATGTATCCATTTCGAAGACCACGACTCTCAGCGTATCCTGTACCAATAATTTGAGGCAGCACTTTCGGATCATCTTTGTAGGAATGACGAACTACCACCACCTTTACTTGGTAGGTACCTACATCTATTCCTGTAACATAGTGATCGGCCATATTAAAAATTCCGAAGCGTACAATTTCCACCTCAGAGTAGATTACTTGAGAGAATATTGAGAAACCAATCTTTTTTCGGCTTTCTCCATTGTATCCCCGTGTGGGTGTCCTTTCAAATGCAGTAATCCGTGGATAAAGAGAAAACCGACATATCCCTTTGGGGTCATGCTAAATTTCTTTGCCTCGCGCTTCGCAACCGCGGGTGAAATGTAGATTTCTCCAACACCATCTTGAAGTGGAAATGAGAGGACGTTTGGTGTGTACGATTTCTGTCGGTATGTTTTGTTGAGTGCCTTGGCTCGTTTTTCGCCCACAAAGATCACGGTGAGAGCATATCCCTTACCAAGTACGGTATTTTTCATATCCTCGTACGGAAGTGAGGGATACGATGCACGGATTGTTTTTGTGATCGTGACCATTTGAGTAGTATGCCATGCTGTACCCACTCTAGGATACAAAAATCCCCTCACAAGTCGTGAAGGGATTTTTGTTATCGTCGTGGCTGGCGTTCTTGGATCTTACCGAGCTTAAGATTTGTTTCGTATTCTTTCTTTTTTCCGAGTTTCTTGAGTTTTGCGACGCGGTTCACCATATCTGATTTTTCACGCTTGTGGTACCGATTCTTTCGTATTCTGTTAACCACACCTGACCCCTGTACGCGCTTTGTAAAACGACGAATAAGGTTCGCGGTGCTCTCTTGGTTATTCTTTGAAACTTCTACGTTTGTAGCCATATGTCGGCAGAGCATACCATGCAAGATACGGCTTTGCAACATCTGTATAGCCCCTACACCCTATACTTAAATCCGCTCACTTAGATGCGCTGCAAGGGCGTGCATCGGGATGTATTCTTGGCTCTGTGCCTCCAGATCTCGAAGAATAACGGTCTTATCGACGTATTCTTTTTGGCCTAAAATTATGGCGTATCGCGCATTATGCTTATGTGCTTCCAAAAGCTGCTCTGAAAGGGAGTCACTCATTACATTTTGAAGGACAGGAATCTTTGCATGACGGAGCTCTTGAAGAAGGAGCAGGCTTTTAATTTTTGGACCAAATCCAAGCTGCACAATAAATACTGGCTGCCCACTCTTTGTTTTTGGCTGCGGAATACTTGCAGGCGCCTTTTTATCACGAAGAACGATGACCGCTCCAGCTGCTGCAGTCTTCGTCTTGCTCATGCGAGAGATAAACGTGCTATATCTTCCGCCGCGTATGTAGAGCGGACTCCCCGCAATAGGGGTATTTTCCTCATTTAGGAAATCAAATGCAAATAGTGCATCGGAGTAACATTCGTGGTGCCCAATGAGTCTAGAGTCCACTTCGTACGGAATTTCACTGATATCGAGAAATTCAACAATCTCTCTAAAATGCTTACGGCTCGTGTCGGTCAGGAATTCGAGTGGGCTCGGACTTCTTCGCGCGAGTTCGTGATCTTTTTCAATGAGGTGCATGAGTGCCACCATAGGGTGCTCTTTCATGAGTTCGCGTGCTGGAATAGGCATGTCGTCAATTCGTTTGCGAAGAAAGTTCGTGAGCTCACGCATGTAGCGGAGAACCGAGTCAGAGTCTCCAAGAGAGTTAACACGCACCGCGTGTCGCGTAAAACCGAGCTCATTCAGCATCGTACGGATGGTTTGGATGAGGAGCGCTTCAGCGATGCTTTTACGTACATTAAATACCTGAAGCGTAATTGCTACTTCTCCAGTGCGTGGGACTTGCTCAGTCGTGTAAAAGAGGAGTGGTCCTGGAAATCCATGCAGTTTATGATCAAAGTACGAACTCATTCCTGCGGTGAGTAGACCATGGAGCGCGTCAGTCTTTCTATCGGCCGCTGATTCTTTGTGTACGATTTTCTCCTTGCAATCCCGAGACTCTGGTCGTTTTTTAAGCTGTTCAATAGATGAGAATCCAAAATGATGTGCGGTATGTGTTCCTGACCGAATGAAATCTTGTGCTGAGAGAGTTGGGAACATAAATATGTTACTGAGAAGTAGTAAATTCGGTCTCGGTGTTGTACTTGCCCGGGAGAACATTGAGCTCATTGAACGGGTAGAGTCGAAGAAACGCGCGACCAACGATCTTGTCGCGTTGGAGAACACCCCACATGCGTGAATCCGAACTCGCATCACGATTGTCACCCATGACAAAATATTCATTCTCGCCGAGGACTTCAGTTAGTGAGGTACTTGGACTCATTCGCAAAATATATGGCTCATCGAGGGTTATTCCTTCAGTATGTGCTGCGTTTTTAATGGTCACTGCCCTGCCTTCAATTGAAATAGTGTCACCAGGTAAGCCGATTACGCGCTTAATAAAATACTTTGAAGGGTCCTTCGGATATCTAAAAATAATCACATCGCCACGCATGGGCTCTTCAAAGTGGTAGGTAAGCTGGTCAACAATCAGATATTCTCCGGTCGAAAAGGTTGATTCCATCGATGCACCAGAAACTATGAATGGCTGAGCAACAAACATTCGAATCGGAAGCACAATAATGAGTGCAATAAGTGAGAAGCGAATAATTTCTGCTAAAAAACTCTCGTTATGTTCAGGGACGGGCTCCTTTTTTCGCACATATGGAGTCGGTGATGGTGACAGTGGGGATCGTGATGACTGATTGAGAGGCTCCATAGAGAATTTGATGCCGGTATTATACTCGCGTACTTACTAAGTTACAACATTGTAAGGTTGTGGCATTTAAAATGAAGTAAAATAGGATAGAATACAAAAATGGTTACGATCGTTGGCTTGGGAAATAAGGGTGAGGAATACGAGAACACACGCCACAACATTGGCTGGCTTGTGCTTCATGAGTTCATGCGAGCACAACACTTTCCGAGCGCGATATCAAGAAGTGCGTATGCGGGTGTAATTTCAGAAGGAACTGTTGCGGGGAGGGAAGTTCGTGTTCTGTTTCCGCACACGTTTATGAATCACTCCGGAAGCGCCGTTAAAAAAGTACTGCAAGACGGTACTGCAATCACTGACCTCATTATTGTCCACGATGAAATCGACTTACCACTCGGCGAGGTGCGGATTTCAGTCGGGCGAGGTGCAGGAGGGCATAATGGTATCAAATCAATCATTGATACACTCGGTTCAAAAGACTTTGCGCGCGTACGGGTGGGTATCGGAGAAAAAAATATATTTGGAATACTGAAGCGCCCGCATGGAGAAGCGCTTTCCAATTTTGTTCTAGGTGTTTTCAAAAAAAGGGAAGAAGAGAAACTGCAGGAGGTGAACGAAAAGGTACATCGAGCAATTCTAGAAATAATTCAGAACGGAGTTGAAAAGGCGATGAACATCTGCAACAGCTAAAATAGAAAACGCCGGTCCACAAGTGGACCGGCGTTTTTCGATCACTCACCCTTCATCCATCTGGGAGAAAATGTGTATCCCTTTTATGGATACTGCTCCAAGAATGATGCTTCCGATTGCTAGCCACGGAAGTCCGAAGGGAATACCTGCTCCTGCACCAACTGCGGATACCAGAAAACAGGCGTTAAAGAACCGTTCTCGTTTGTTCATACATCCTCCTCATTGACCGTCGCCATTCTAACAGATTCTGAGTTTAAAAAAGCGCCGGTCCCGAGGGGCCGACGCTTTGTGAGCAGAAGCGCAATCTACTTTGGCAGCGTTCTTAGAGCCGAAAAGAAACTGAAGACGGTTATAGCAACCAGCAGACCTGCAGTTGTGTTGCTGGTGAGGACAATAGTTAGTCCTGCCGCTGCACTTCCGCAAAGTAATAGCGAAATTATGTACAAATTCATTTCCATCTCCTGACGGTTTAAATGAATCATAATCATATCATGAAATTTTATATTGTCAAATGTCAATATAAGTGTTGATTAGAAACGTTTAGTTTAACTCCATTCTAGTCCATACACGAAAAAGACCGCATTTGCGGTCTTTTTCGTGACTGTCCGTAGGATTTATGCCTTCTTCTGGAAGGACAATGTCATGCGCTGATCCTTCGGCTCAAAAAGCGTAATCTTGAACGTGTAGGATTGTCCAAGTGAAAGTGCGTTGCGAAGTGCGTTTTCATTCTCAAACTCTGAGATGTGAACGAGTCCAGCAACACCTTCTTCAATTGACGCGAGGGCACCATGCTTGTTGTACTTGATGATGACTCCTTGTACTTCCTGATCCTTTCGATATTTCTTTCCAGCTCCAACCCATGGGTTTTCTTTAAGCTGCTTGATAGAGAGGGAAATCTTGTCGTCCTTCACCTCAATAACTTTTACCTTTACCTTGTCACCTACCTTGTAGAGTGCGCGTGGATCTTCAACAAGACCCCAGTCGAGCTCAGAAATATGGACGAGTCCTTCGAGTCCTTCTTCAAGTTTCACGAAGACACCGAAGTCAACTGCGCCAGTGATTGCGCCAGAAAGCTCATCACCAACAGTGTACTTGCTCACTTTTTCTTCCTTTTCTTCCTTTTCCTGTGGTCCCTTTTCAGAGAAGATAAGCTTTCCTTCTTTCTGATCAGCAGTAATGATGATCACGCTGAGAGACTTTCCGATGAGATCATTGAGAGCAGAAAGGATCTTGTCCTTATCGCCGTCCTCAACACGTGGATAGTGTTCTGATGAGAGCTGAGACGCTGGAAGGAATCCTTGGAGTCCTTGCCATTCAATAATAAGCCCACCTTTGTTTGCTTCCTTAACGAGCAGCATCATAACGGTCTGCTTCTTCTGAGCATCTTCAGCTGCACTCCAGATGAGCGCTTGCCTAGCTTCCTTGAGGGAAAGCTCGATATAGCCATCCTCGTTTCCTGCATCAACTACCTTTGCTGCAATGGTGTCACCTACAGACACTTTGCGAAGAATATCGCGGGCATTCATGAACTCACGTCCATAAATAAGACCCGTTCCGAATGGAGTGATCTCAACGTACACACGTGCACGTCCGATCGCTGATACGATACCTTCAACTAAGTCACCTTCTGCTGGAGGTGTAGGCGAATCTGCGAGCATTTTATGCATCGCGCTTGAGGTGTTTACTTCGCTCGCTACGTCGTCTGCTTCGTCGTTTTCTTCGTCATGGCTTCGTGATCCAGTGACCACAGAAGCAATTCGATCTAGGATCGATGTTTTTTCGTCTGACATTACTTATATTTAATCGGCGATGGGCGTCCACGTAAACCGTATCTCGCAGCCATGTGCTTGAACGTGGGTTTTACCCTCATGCCGTTAGAACTAATAAACCAAAAAATGGCAGAGGAACTATACTATAGAAATGGGAAAAATCTATGATTGACTAACTATTTAATATATTGTATAATAAACCGAGTAGTTCAAAACTGTTTTCTGAGGAGGAAACAATGTCGGTCGTCTGGATCTATGCATTGGTATGTGCAATCGGGCTGATGGCTGTATTTGGGTTGGTCATCAGGTTGATAAACCAACAGGAAGAGAGGAAGAAATAATGAAGCAGAAGCACCGACTGTATTTTGTACTCACCGCGTTCAATCGGGATGTGAGCCAGGAGGAATTCCGGCAAGCAGCGATTGATGTCATGAGTTTTGTCGCTAACACCGACAGGGGAGCCATGTTTGCACTAGGGGGCATCACAGGCAGATACCTGCTCATTTGCGCTCTGATTGACGTGGCCAAAGTGGAGTTTGTGCAGAGCAAAACGATGCGTTTCGGCCGCGCAGTTCACGATGTGTGTGACTGTGAAGTGAGCGTTGTTCCGCCTACAGCGAAAAATCCACAACATCAGCCGGTCATTGCACGGATCTTGGGAGCAAACCAGGAGTTGTTCAAAATCTGGTACCTCATTGATTTACAGCAAATGATAGGGGAATGGTACTCGTTTTGAAGTGACATTCCACATTTCAAAGGCATCTACGGGTGCCTTTTGTTTTGCATAAATGAAGCAGTATCGGTACTATAGGAACACTATGGTAATCACACATCACGGCGGGCAGTGTTTTAAAGTTTCTTTTGGAGACACAACGATCGTTTTTGATCCTATTTCCAAAAAGTCGGAACTCACCCCTGTAAAATTTGGTGCAGACGCAGCGTTCATTTCACTCCATCATCCTGATATGAATGGCGCAGAGGAAGTTACCTTCGGTTCAAAACAACCGTTTGTCGTCGATGGTCCTGGTGAATATGAGATCGGTGCTGTAACCGCGCGAGGCTTTGGCGTTAAGACCACATACGAAAACATCGAACGATTCAATACGATCTACCAAGTGAAGCTTGAAGAAATCAATATGGTTTTCTTGGGGGCTATCGGAGCGGAAATCATTGACCCTCAGATTCTCGCAGAATTTGGTGATATTGATATTCTATTTGTGCCAATTGGAGGAGGGGATGTTCTCGATGTACCCGCAGCCTCAAAGCTGGCAACGAAACTTGAGGCCCACTGTATTATTCCGATGCACTACTCGAGCACGTCTCTTAAAGCATTTCTCCAAGAAACAGGAACTGAAAATGGTAAGGCGCTCGATAAATTCACCATAAAGAAAAAGGATCTTATTACGATGGAATCAGAGGTCGTGGTACTCAGTGCATAGCGTCGTTTGAATCAATGTGTAGAGGCTATATTTGATCCTCTTTCTCATGCGCTATACTAGAGTGTATGGAATTCCTCGAACGCATACGTCGAAAACCCGATCAGGTTAAAGCCAGGTATGCTTTTGGCGGAGCACTGGGTGCAACACTCCTTGTGGGACTCGTGTGGTCACTTTCACTCCCCGCACGTTTTGCTGAAATAGGGGATGCTGAAATTCCGTTTGCCGCTTCTGCGGAATCAATCACCGATATTATCGAGGACACCAAAACACAGATGGGGAATGCAATAGAAAGTACTGACCCATATGGTGAACTCAATACTTCTAGTGTTAATTCCACTGATCGAGCAACGCTTGAGGTACGCCCCCTTACACAAGATCAGTCTCTTGGGGCAGTCACTACACCCACTCCTCAAGCGCCCATAAAAGAGGAAGAAACGGATGGAGAAACCCGCTCTGGACCTTCAAATTTTATTTTTAAATCAACAACCACTTCGACAGGAACACCATAGACTTCACTATGTAGATACTTTATAATGCGCCTGATTTACGTAATACTAACCACGATCTAGCCTGTGCCGAAAAAGAATTCCGATAACAAAGCAGCAAGCAACGAAAACCTGGAACCAGAGGGAGGTACTGGTGTGGTACTTGAAAAGGGCCTCATTCTCCAGGGGATCACTGATGAAATGCGCACCGCGTATCTCGATTACGCGATGTCGGTTATTACAGCACGTGCACTTCCTGATGTGCGTGATGGCCTAAAGCCAGTGCACCGACGCATTCTCTATTCGATGCGTCTCAATGGCCTTACCTCAACCGCAAAATTTAAGAAATCAGCAACGGTCGTTGGAGACGTGCTCGGTAGTTTCCACCCGCATGGCGACGTTGCGGTATATGACGCGATGGTTAAGCTTGCCCAGGAATTCACTACACGGTACCCACTCGTATTAGGGCAGGGAAACTTTGGTTCGATCGACGGCGATTCTGCAGCTGCCTATCGTTACACTGAGGCAAAAATGTCTAGAATTGCGGAAGAACTTCTTCGTGATCTCGAGAAAGACACAGTCAATTGGAGGCCAAACTTTGATGGCACGAAAAAAGAACCTGAGGTGTTGCCTGCGTCTGTCCCAAATCTCCTTCTTGCGGGAACTCTCGGTATTGCAGTAGGAATGGCGACGAATATTCCGCCGCACAATCTCCGTGAAGTTGCAGCCGCAGTGTCACACCTAATCGATAATCCTGAGGCATCAACTAATGATCTTTTGGGATTTGTAAAAGGTCCTGATTTTCCGCTCGGCGCAGTCGCGTTTAACCAGAAGGACATTGCGCATGCGTACGCGAATGGACGCGGAGGGGTAGTTGTGAGAGGGGAGGCAGACATTGTTGAAGATAAGAAGGGGACATTCTCGATCATCATTACCTCGATTCCGTATCGCGTAAATAAGGCGGATATGCTTATGAAGATCGCTGATCTCGTGCGCGACAAGAAAATTGAGGGCATCAAAGATCTGCGGGATGAATCAACGCGAGACATTCGAGTGGTCGTGGAGCTCAAAAGCGCTGCCCAGCCTCAGACTGTCCTCAACAAGCTCTATAAGCACACGCAGCTCGAGGACGCGTTCCACTACAACATGGTGGCCTTGGTAAATGGTGTACCGCAGACGCTCTCACTGAAAGCAATTCTTGAGGAATACATTAAGCACCGCGAAGAGGTGGTGAAGCGACGCACTGAATATGATTTGAAACGAGCGGAGGAGCGAGAGCACATTCTGCTTGGTCTGAAGAAGGCACTCGATCACATCGATGCAATCATTAAACTGATTCGGGCATCGAAGGATGTGCCGACTGCACACGCCGGACTCATGAAAGAGTTTAAGTTTTCTGAAATTCAAGCGCAGGCAATTCTCGACATGCGTCTTCAGAAGCTTGCAGGACTTGAGCGGAAGAAGATTGAGGACGAGCTCAAGGAGTTGCAGACGTTCATCAAAGAACTCGAAGCAATTCTTGCGAGCAAGAAGAAGATGCGCCTCATTATCAAGACTGAGCTCACGGAGATTGCTGAAAAGTACGGTGATGATCGCCGAACAAAGATCGTGAAGGGAGGCGTGAAAATGCTCAATCCCGAAGATTTTATTCCTGATGAAGAAAGTGTGCTCGTCCTAACGCAGGGAGGATATGTAAAACGTACTAACCCAGGTGAATACCGAACCCAGAAGCGGGGAGGTGTTGGGGTTGTTGATTTAAATACAAAAGAAGAAGATGTGGTTACTAAGCTCCTTACTACATCGACGCACAGCGAGCTCCTCTTCTTTACGGATAAAGGCAAGGTGTATCAAACACGGATGTTCGATATCCCTGAGGGACGTCGCGCAACGAAGGGTAAGTCCATTATGAACTTCCTTTCCTTGACCGCTGAAGAAAAGGTTACGTCTGTACTTGCACTCCGAAAGGGAGCAGAGGAAGGTGACTGGTCCTTAATGATGGTAACGAAAAATGGTATTACGAAGAAATGCGACGCAGATGCATTTAAGGATGTGCGCCGAAGTGGACTTATTGCAATAACGCTCAAAGACGATGACTCGCTTATTTCAGCAGCATTCGTTGGGAAAGGAGATGAAGTTTCACTTATTACGCTAAATGGTCAGGCGATTCGCTTTAAGGAAAGTGATGTGCGTGAGATGGGTCGCACTGCTTCCGGTGTACACGGCATTCGGCTCGGCAAAGGGGATGTCGTTGTATCTGCTGACGTGATCACGAAGGCGATGAAGGATAGTGAGATTCTCGTGGTCATGGAAAATGGATTTGGAAAGACAACATCAACGAAAGAATACAAAGTACAGAATCGTGGAGGATCAGGAATTAAGACAGCAAAAGTCACGTCAAAGACAGGAAAGGTTGTGGGAGGGGCTGTTATCCAATCCGAGAATCGAGAAGAGGGAGAACTTGTGGTGATGAGTAAGAAGGGGCAGGTGATTAAGCTTCCGTTAAAGGATGTGCCGTCGTTGGGACGTCAAACACAGGGGGTTAAGGTTATGAGGTTACGCCCCGGCGACTCTATCGCCTCAATCGTCTACTTCTAAAATACATATTTCGGCGCATTTCTTTGTCGGAACGTCGATTTCTTCCTCGCCGTATTGGTATACGTCTCGCTCACAAATCTAGCTCCTCCTCGAACTGCATCCGAATATGTACTTTAGCTTCTGCTGAAAGCCCCGGGAAGACGCTTCGCGTCTTCCCGGGGCTTTCCACTTTTCCCCGGAGATTCCGAGATGGAAAAAGGTATAATACTTTCATGGCAATTCCAGGAATGGGACAATTTGTGCAGCCTGAAATCGTCTCCACACATTTTCATATTCGCGAAGGCGATAAGGTGGGTGATTTTGGCGCAGGCTCAGGCTTCTTTAGTAAGGTGCTTTCAAAACTCGTGGGTGCGAGCGGCAGAGTGTATGCGTGCGAGATCCAGAAGCCACTCGTTGATAAGCTCGGTCTTTTGGTTCGAAGTGAACGTCTTTCAAATGTTGAAGTGCTCTGGTGCGATGTGGAAGCATCTGGCGGCACCAAGCTCGCTGACGGTCTCCTTGACGCAGGAGTACTCGTAAACACGCTGTTCATTCTTGAAAACAAAGAAGTCGCACTGCGCGAAATAGCGCGTGTCATGCGAAAGGGAGGAAAGTTTTTTCTCATTGAGTGGACAGAGTCATTTGGTGGCATTGGTCCACATCCGTCCCATGTCGTTCATGAAACAACGGCGAGATCTCTGGCTGAAGCCGCCGGATTTTCTTTTGAGCGTTCGTTTCCAGCAGGCGATCACCATTATGGAATCTCATTTCGAAAAGTATGATGCATAATCGCCCATTTGAGATTATCCTTATGGCGACCTTTGGACTCATTGCGCTTGGTAGTCTTGCGTTTGTTGCGTTATATAAAGGCGGTGGTGATGATGCTAAGGATAAGCCATACGGAGAACAGGTCATAGTATGGGGCACGTTTCCCATGGGGATGTTTACCGAAGTACTGACCACTATTCGATCGTCCGACAAGGCTTTCGGTGCAGTTCAATACATAGAAAAGGAGCCTCGCACATTTCAAAATGACTTGGTGAATGCGATTGCAGACGGTAGTTCACCCGATTTGGTGATCTTGCCACATGAGCTTCTAGTATCACTCCGCAGCAAGCTTCTTCCGATTACGTATGAGACGTTCCCTGAACGTACGTTTAAGGATACCTATGTTGAAGGTGCTGAAATTTTTATGGGCGAAGAAGGAATCTACGGGATTCCATTTGGTGTAGATCCTTTGGTGCTGTATTGGAACAGGGATCTCTTCTCGAACGCTGGCCTATCTAATCCACCACGCACCTGGGAAGAGCTTGTCAACATTACGACTCCTGCACTCACAAAGCGCGATGACAACTATCAAATAGAAAAGAGCGCAATTGCACTTGGTGAATTTGGAAACGTAACTAACGCTAAAGAAATTCTTTCCATGCTGTTCTTACAAGCGGGGAGTATTCTCGTTGAACGAAGGGGAATCACGTACAGGGTTGTATTAAATGAAACAGTGGGAGAAGGTCTTCCAACAGGAGATGCTGCGCTTTCTTTCTACACACAATTTTCAAATCCTGCGAGTGGAAGCTACACCTGGAATCGCTCACTTGAAAATGATCGCACGCGGTTTCTTGGCGGCGATCTTGCGCTCTACATTGGTTTTGCGAGCGAGTATGAAGACCTGAGAAAGGCAAACCCCAATCTCAATTTTGATGTTGCCGTGCTGCCGCAAGGCAGTGCAAGTACCGTTCGAAGAAATTATGCGAACTTCTATGCATTTGCAATTCCAAGAGCCACTGCGAACGAGGGGGGCGCCTATAATGCAGCGGTTGTCATGGCCGGCGAGGACTACGTAGAACTTTTGACTGAAAAGATCCAAGTTGCACCTGCGCTTCGCTCGCTTCTTGGGAAAGGGTCTTCAAATCCTGCACGCCAAATTGCGTATCAAACATCTCTCATTTCACGCGGGTGGCTTGACCCA
This sequence comes from Minisyncoccia bacterium, assembly GCA_046598345.1. Lineage (GTDB taxonomy): Bacteria > Patescibacteriota > Minisyncoccia > Phycocordibacterales > UBA918 > Damh-18. The sequence goes on from JBKJIT010000003.1 coordinate 314,277, forward strand.
AACCCCGTAGAGAGCGAAGCGACGTTCAAAGATATGATCCAGGGAGTTACTTCGGGTAGGGTACGGATTTCGGATGCAATCCAAGATGCCTCAGAGCAACTAAGGTTATTATTTAAATGATTAAAGTATGACTGCACGGACATTCACTATTAACGGATTGATAATTCTTTTACTGAGCACGTTTTTTTACTTCGGATTACTTGTGCCGGATCTCTTTGCTCGCAGCTTCACCATTAACTGTCGCGATCTCTATGGTGGATCCCAACAATGCAGTGGTGCGATAGGAAATTGTAGATCTCAAGAGGGTGACTATACCCGTGAGCCGGCTAATGCTTTATTCATCACGTGTACGATTCCCGATGCGCCTTCAGACACGCGCTGCCCTGATGGTTCAATAAGGGATGGTGCAGGAGAATGTCCCACAGCAACAATTGATTGTCCTGATGGTCAGGCTCGTAACCTCAATACTGATCAATGTGAGAGTGCTAATCCCGGAGGAGGAAGTTCCCCGGGAGGTACAGGCTCACCTGGTGGTATTCGCACTCCAGGAGGAACTACAGAGGATGCCAAACTCCTCAACCCTCTCAAAGTCGATTCGATTGAAGGCTTCCTTATAGCCATTATCGATATCATTCTTATCTTTGCACTCCCGATCGTTATTCTTTTCATCATGTATGCGGGCTTCCTCTATGTGACCGCTCGTGGCGATACATCAAAAATCTCCACCGCCCACACCGCGCTCACATGGGCAATTATCGGTGGAGTGATCGTGTTTGGAGCCAAGCTTATCATTGAGCTTATTAAGGGGACTGTTGGTGCACTCTAGTATATGAAATTTATTTCTTTTCTTTCACTTCTCGCATTTCCGCTTCTCACCCATGCGGCACCCAAACCAACTGACTTCAAGAGCTTCGTAGCGCTCCTACTTGGCCTCATTGGGTACATGGTGCCACTTGTCATTGGACTTACGTTTCTTGTGCTTATGTGGGGAATTATGAAAGCATGGATTCTTGGCGGCGGCGATGAAGAATCGGTGACAAGTGGGAAGAAACTAGTTGTTGTCGGGGTATTTGCAATAGCGATTATGCTTGGCATTTGGGGTATTCTTCAAATCTTGCGTCGCTCCTTCTTTGGAGTATAACTAAAGGTAAGGGCTTACAAGTCCGTATCTATCCACAGAATGTACTGTTTTGTGGCTAGGGCAAGTATAGAATGTATACATAGCTACAGTTTTAAGGTTATATTAATATTCACATCTAATCACAATATGAAATTAGTCATTCGCATGCTCCCCGGTGTCCTCGTATTTCTGCCTCTCCTCGTGTTAGGTGCAAATGCAGACCTTAGTTATTTTGATGGCTTACTCACTTCAATAAGTAAGATCATCGATCGCCTAATTCCGTTCATGCTTGCACTTGCACTCCTCTTCTTCCTTTGGGGTGTATTCCAATACTTTGTTCTTGGAGGTGGCGATGAAGAGAAGCAGGCAACAGGTAAAAAATATATGATTTACGGTCTTATTGGTCTCGTTGTTATGGTTGCAGTTTGGGGAATCGTCCAGCTCATAATCACTGTCTTGGGAGTGGGTTCAAGTACAACAGTAAGTACACCAAAAGTACCTAAATAAGCTTAAGTATGTACGCATACGCAGCCGGCCACACAGCTGCAGCTAGCAGTTTGTTAGCAAAGATTCAGAGTGCCATACTCTTTCCACTGATGTCACTTATGGTTGGAGTTGCACTTCTGGTCTTTCTCTGGGGAGGGTTTCAGTATGTCGTGCATGCCGATGAAGATTCAGGGAGGGAAGAAGGAAAGAAGCATATGCTGTTCGGCATCATCGGACTCCTTGTCATGCTGTCGGCGTACGCGATACTGAAGATCGCAGCACTCACGTTCGGGGTACAGGTTCCATAAGAAAAAACGCCTCCGCTTACGCAGAGGCGTTTTTTGATTTCTGGCAATAAAAAAAGCGCGGGTTGTAAATCCGCGCTTTTGTGTGACCCACGAGGGTCAAAGAACTTAGAATCGTCGGAGTGAAAAGGCCAGTCTGGTTTCGCCCTCGACGATGAATCGCATCCGGAACTTATTCGTGTCCGGCCGTGATCCAAATCGATGAGGAATCCAATCCTTCTTCTTCACATCCCAGTATTCGGCTTCGTAAATCGTGCCGTGGCCGGGAGGGAAATCGGAATCGTAGCCACCTGGTGCGACATACGGTAGAGACCAGACTCCCTTCGGAATGGTCCCATCTTCCTTTCTCACATCCCAACGAAGAGAGGCTTCCGTCGCTTGTGGAATTTCTCTCGACACCGCCGGCTTGCTTTCACCTTTTGCCCAACTTGTAAAACCTTTCCGCCAAACCTTGGCAACATCGGGTGCTTCCTCAGCGAATGCCCAGTGGAAGAGCATAAAGCCGAGAATGAAAAGGACTACCCCTGTTCCAATCAGTCCCGCCAACTTGCTTGGCTTTCCCTTAAAAAGCCATACAGCAAGAAACACCAGCAGGGCTATAGCTAGGGCTACGGCTGAAAGGAACCCAACATCAACGTTGGTAATTGTCGCGTCACCCTTCAAGGTTAAGCCCTGATCCCGTGGATAGATGAAATATGCAACGAGAAGCAGGGCAATAACACCTAGAATGCCCTTTACTGATGCATACTTCCTCCACCTAGAGACTGGAAGTTCGTCCTCAAGCTGACGTTGAACGACTCCAGCGGCTGTGCCAACCGGAGTTTCCGGTATAACAGTGGTGGTAGAAGTCGGCGCTGCCGCTGTGGGACCCTTCAATAACCTGTGCGCGAGGGCTGCCACCAGTAACATTGTAGCGCCAAAGGCAATCCAGAATGTCGAGAGATTAAGCTGTTGCCAAATTCCAGTAACGTAATCGATCATGTGTTCCTTCCTTTTCGATTGATTTTTTGCAATTCGGCAAGGATCGCCGCTTGAGTTGAATCAACTTTTCCATTGCGTCCACTGGGCGGCATGAGCATTGCTGATCCACCATTTTTGCCAACTGCTTCAGCAGCTCTTACGAACGCCTCAGCTTCCATGGTTGCAATGGCCGTATCGCCGCCTGTCGCATTCGCTTCATTAAGTTCACGAAGTGCATCAGCGCGAGCCTTGCCGTCAATCGTTGTTGCCTTTGCATTTTGCAGTGCAAAGGCTTCGGCCTGAATGGTACGTTGACCAGCTTCATCGAGGATTGGATTTATTTCGAGAATACGAAACCCTGTAATATCAATTCCACAGTGCTTCGTGTCGTCAGAAATCTCCATGACGGCCTTCGCAATTGCACGTGCCTCAGCATCGTTCTCGGCCGTAAGGGCTTGATCGAGCCGCATTTGCTTAGTTATTGACGAAATTTTGTCAGTCACCAAGTTAATGATGGCGTGGTCCCACCGGTCCGTCTCGTAAGCTGCTTTGTATGGATTTACAACTTCCAATTCAGCAACTCCGATGATGTCGAGTGGAATCTTGTCCCTCGTTTCTGCCGCGGTGATATGCATGGGAAACAAAAACTGCCGTGTGCGGAAGTGATCACTAAGATCATGACGTACCGTGAGAACGACGTTGCTCACGCCACGAAGTCCTGGTGGCAGGGCAGGATCGCCCTCTTTCCTTTCCTTTCGCGTGATCAGAGTCTTCTCAAGCTTATATTCGCGAATTTTTTGGAAAGGATAAATGCCAATAAACACAGCACCGGTCTTGTTATAGACGTACCGTGCCCACCAACGAATTGGCCACCACACTTTTGCGACAGGATCTTCGATAAATCCCTGCTGAGTGACGAGTTCCCAGTATTCCGGTGTTTCAATATTTCCTCCAACTCGAGCAAACTTCTTGTGGGCGGTGTTGGTTATCATCCGGACCAATTTCTGGCCCCGTTCAATCACTTTTACTTGCCCCGGTTCGAGCATGGTAAAAAGGTGAAAATCACTCCTCCTAAGTCCCTCCGGTTGATTAAGAAACCTTCCGCTGCCTGCATAAAGCGTTAAGGCTAACAGGACGATGAAAGAACCCACTACGAGGGCTGTAATAATGCCGAGTACTATGGACATATAAGTCTCCTTGTCAAAGTTCTTACTAAGCGCCGAAGCGCGGGATTTGTGTTTGAGAGAGAGGAGTAAATCCACTCTCTACTCTACCTAATATGATACCATATTTAAGATGAAAAGTCAATGGATTGCGTCCTTAAAGTACCCTTACATTCCAACGTATTATCGGGTATGCTGGTGCTGTTTATGAAAAAGGTGGCAATTCCTAGGAAAGAGCAGAAGAAGCGCATATTTGCTGAGAATAGACCCCGGAGGACGTTATCGTTCTATAGGTATGTTCGGCTCGTCCAGCCGAAGCAAATTCGAGATGAACTCTTTCTGAGATTTTCCCAATTTGGTTGCCTTGGACGGATCTACATTGCGAGTGAAGGTATCAACGCGCAAATGAGTGTTCCAACAGAAAACTGGGATGCATTTGATGCGTACATTCAGAGTACGAAAGAGTTTGCGGGTACTCCATACAAAATTGCAGTGGAAGAAACAGATGCTCCTTCGTTCTACAAACTCACGATTAAAGTGAAGGATAAGATTGTTGCGGATGGACTTAACGATGAATCATTTGATGTTACTAACGTGGGTGATTATTTAACTGCAGAGGAAATGAATGAGTATGTCGATGATCCGGATGCGGTTATTGTCGACATGCGGAATGGATATGAAAGTGAGGTGGGGCATTTTGAACGTGCGATTATGCCTGACGTTGATACATTCCGTGAAGAACTCAAAAAAACTCCTGAACTTTTACAAATTCATAGGAATAAAAAGATTGCGCTCTACTGTACTGGTGGTATTCGTTGTGAAAAGGCGAGCGCATGGCTGAAGCACAATGGATTTCAAAATGTGCGGCATTTAAAGGGCGGCATTATTGACTATAAGCGGCAAGTAGAAGAAGAAGGACTTCAGAATAAATTTAAAGGAAAGAATTTTGTATTTGATGAACGAATGGGTGAGCGAATCAGTGATGAAATCATTGCGCATTGTCATCTTTGTCACACAGAGAAATGTGATGATCATATACACTGTAAGAATCAGGCATGCCACGTACTCTTTATTTGCTGCGAAAAGTGTAAGGCAAAGAAAAGGGGATACTGTTCCTACAAATGTATGGCGTTTGATAAACTCCCGGTCACTCTTCGAAAACAGCTCATCAAAAACAATCATAGAAAGAAATTAGAGCAATTTAAAAAGCATCGATTACGAAGCGTGGTGCGGTAATTATCTAATTATTCTGAAAAGCGCTCTCAAGAATTACTCTCCAAAAAACTACACTACAAAAATTACGCTACAAAATCCCCGGACCCAGTTGTGTAGAAACCCCATTATTACTAAAATTAAGTGAGATATAGTTTATAATGGATGATCGTCCATTATAAACTATATCTCAACATGACAAATGAAAATGAAACGCAAAAACGAATAGGAAAAGTGAGCGAAGCAGTACTTCTCACTGTTGGAGTAACAGGGTTACTTGCTGTGGCAGTTGTCGCCCCCAACATGCTTTCTCTTTTTGGAAAGGTATATAAAGGAAATAAGCATACTGCAAAACAAACAATACAAAGAAGTGTTGTATCACTTATACGATCCGGATTAGTAAAGGAAGTCAAACATAAAAATGGAAAGACAATGCTTGAAGTGACCAAAAGAGGCAAATGGGAGATTTTTCTAAGACATCAAAAAATAGAAAACGTAAAAACTAAAACATGGGATAAAAAGTGGAGAGTCGTCGTGTTTGATGTTCCAGAAGAAAAGAAAAAAATGAGGATAGAGTTACGACGCGGTATGGTCATGTATGGTTTTTATATGATTCAAAAGAGTGTATGGGTCTATCCATATCCTTGCGATGATTTTGTTGCGTTACTCAAGGATCATCTTAGCCTTAAATCAGAAGTACTTTATTTTACTGCGAATCTTATGGAAGACGACGTCTCACTACGTAAAGTATTCAAACTGTAGATAGCAGATAATTAACGATCGTCACACATCAGCTATTTTAAATTTCAGAATAGTTTTTTTGAATGAGTTGGAGGAACGTTATCCACCATGTAAAAACTGTGAAGAGGGGATTGGTGGAATAATAGAGATAGAATTGTTGCAATTTGAAAAAGGAGCACAAGCATGGAGATGTTTGAGCAAAAACAGCCTAAACTGGATATGAGGCTTATGCTTCCATCTGAGGAGCGCTTTCTTATCTATGATGTAGACGAAAAACCAACTCAGCAATTCCCAGCACTTAAAGGGGGAGAGTTGATCTTTGTAAGGTATCGCACATGGAGAGGTCGAAAGCTGAATGATGTCATCGGGCCCATTCATCTGCGCCGAGGTACTGCTTTCGGAAAGGTGTATGCAGTCCAGGATCCATTTTACGAAAAAGCATACAACATTCAAACGCTATTGCTCCGAAATCTTCAAGAAAAACTTGTCATTATTCCTCGTCGGTCAATAAGCAGAATCTATCACTGCGTGTCTTATGTGGAGTGTATGGCAAGAAATAGGCATGAATAACACCGCATTTGCTACGGCAGATGCGGTGTTTGTCGTTCTGAATAGTAGGATTATTGACCTTAAATATCCTCTTTAAGCTGCTGCATTTTTTCAACGTCAGCAAGCGCTGCTTCTGCACTATTTAAATCCTTCATGGTTATATTCGCATCTTCTACTTGTGTAATGAGAAAGTCATTTACCATAGTAGCGTCAGTGAGTATGTTGCTGATTTCCCCAACTAAGGCCGTATCTACGTCACTATCAGATAACGGAGCGTCAATAAGTGCATCAATGTCTGCCGCAATCATTTCATCAATCTTTGTTTGATCATTGTTATCTTGATCCATAGTTTTAAAGCGAATTTATTTTTCTAATTACCAGTAATATTTTAATTCCTGCATCAGGTTCTTGACTTGAGCGAAGTTCCTCGAGCTTCTTTTCGAAAGCAGCTTTAATTTTTTCATTAACCTCAACCACCGACAAACCTAACTCGCGGTATTTTTCTTGCATCGCGGTAATACCCTTGTCATAAACATTAATGATGATCGCATCTTTTTTTTCCACTAACGAACTGGTATCAGCATCTACAGATTTCTCTGCTTGGTCTTTTATAAGGGTAAGTACCTCCTCATAAGAATCCTCATCAAAAAGATTCTCATGAGACCGTCTTTGTATAAGATTCAGACGCTCTTTTACTAATGCTTTATGGTTTCCTGATTGGATTGCAACTGCAATTTTATCAGTAACATTTTCATTAAGTGATGATTCCAATTTCAAAAAACCTTCATTTTCCTTCAGGTCTGATTTAAGTTGGTAGATTTGAGCTTGAAAGGTTTCGATGTCTACTTTGCTCACATCAGTGCTCAGTTTTAATTGAGCTATTTCTTCAGTAAGACGTTTCGCCTCAGTTCTATTCTGCTTCCAGATAGACCGTTTGAAAAGACGATTCTTCCAGGTTTGAGTCCCTTCAGCCACGTTTAGAGATTCAGTAGACTGTTCAATTTTTGATGATTCGCTAATTCTTTTTTGAAGAGCTTCCATTAATTTCTTGTTTGAGTCAAGAAATGTGGACACTTTTTGTGTAAAGCCAATAAATTCATCCGGATTGCGCGCTGCCAGATTTTCAAGACTCTGTACAAAGTTACCTTCGATTGCACTGGTGTAAGATGCGCCATACTGTGTAATGATCAATTTCTTCAGAGTCTCCTTGGATGTCTTAAGTCCCTTATACACGTCCATCATTTCTTTTAGTTGTTGATTATTTTTGACTCTTTCTTCGGCATCATCATGTGCACGAATAAAACGAAGAAAATCATTATCATTTAGGTGTGCGTTAATTGATGAAGCTTCAGTTTCTGTAGAATTTTGCTGTCCTTCTGGATTGGTCATGATTTAAAATCTAACTAAATAAACTTAATTATGAAGATAGTATACCTTTAAAAAGGTTATTCTGTGAATGTGAGTGAGAGAGGACTTTATTTTTGCACAACTTCTTCGATCCCTCGCCCAAAAACTCTTCTGAAGAAGAGCGTTTGAGGCCAGAACGGGAATCGAACCCGTGCGTGTCGGTTTTGCAGACCGAAGCGTTACCACTTCGCCACCTGGCCAAGAACCCGCTTAATGTAACACTTTTTTATACCCGAACCAAGGAGTTATGCTATGATACCGCGCATGTCCGGGTGGTGTAATTGGTAGCCACGCAAGACTTAAAATTTTGTGGCCGTAAGGCCGTGCGGGTTCGATTCCCGCCCCGGACACTAAGATTGTGAGATTACTTACTTGAGCTCATACTTTTGATGTACCAATTAGTTCCTTGTTTTTACGGACGAGGTTTAGTACACTCACAGCTGTTGAATTGATTATATCCGCCCATAGCTCAGCTGGTAGAGCAGATCCCTCTTAAGGATAAGGTCCTAGGTTCGATCCCTAGTGGGCGGACAAGTGTAAAAATATGCGTGGGTGGCGTAATTGGTAGCCGCACTAGTCTTAGGAACTAGTGGAGAAATCCGTGGAGGTTCAAGTCCTCTCCCACGCACCATGAGAAATGCTCGACCTTTGTCGGGCTTTTCTTATGGTTGGAGGACTTGAAAAGGTTGTCAAAATTTTTGAATAAAATTTCATACAACCTGTACCGTTCATCTAAGCACAGCTTTCTTAAACGTCATTCGCACCTTAAGTCTAAGCAAGCTTCGACTTTGGTACTCATTAGTTTAAGTAATGAAAGATTCCCGTCCTGGCCTCAAAAGTAATACAAAAGCCGGCATGTGCCGGCTTTTGTATTACTTTTGTTTTTCCTCATCGATTTTTTGAACTACCGTGTCGATATGCTGTCTATGACGTTCGCCGTAATCAATTTGAAATTCTACGTTGGGGATGACGCGGAGACGACTGTGCTTCTTAATATAGGTTCTGAGGTCACGCCCTTTTCGTTTGAGAAAGATAAGTGCATCAGCCTCACCACCGTCAGGTATTGTCGTAAAAAAGACAGTAACATTTTTTGAATCGGGTGACGTGTTCACGTTCGTGACCGTGATAAGCGGATTTTGGTTCGCTTCATTACGAATGAAGGTAGCAACAACTTCCATAAGAACTGACTTAGCGCGGTCTTGGCGATCGAAAGTCATACTTAGGTAATTACTATATCGAATGCCTCGATGTAGTCTCCAGGAGCAAGTTCTACTTTTGAATCAAGTTGCATGCCAAATTCACTTACCGCAACGCTCTCCACGTTTGATTTTTGTTGCTGAAGATTCTTGATGATTCCTTTTCCAAGCTCTATATCTCGGCGCATGATGCGAACTTGCTGATTGAGTGTCAGTGATCCTTCTTCTACACGTGCACCAAGTACATGCGCATGCTTCTGTGAACTAAAGTGTTTCAATATCTTTGCGCGTCCAGTGACCCGCTCTTCCTCTTTTTTTGGCGTTCGATCCTTCAGTGCACCTTCAAGCCATTCGGAGAGTTTGTAGATAATATCAAACGTATTTATCTCAACTGAGAGCCGCTCCGCGATATCAATAGCTGAACGTTCTGTTTTTACGTTAAATCCGACGATAATCGCATTTTTTGTTGCACTAACACTCTGTACATCGCTGGCGCTAATATCTCCCACCCCACTTCCAATAATGCGAACTGCGACACGGTCTGAGGTGAATTTCGCAAGCTCATGCTTAATAGCATCAATTGTCCCGAGTACGTCTGCTTTGATGAGGAGGGGAATAGTGGGTGTGTCAGTATTTTGCTTTGGAGCGTCATCTGGTTTTACCGCATGAGTACGAACACACTCCTCGGCCTCTTTTTTTGAAGCCACAGTATAAAATTGTGCTCCCACCTCTGGCGTTTCAGTCCATCCGACGATACCAACAGGTTCTGAGAGGGTCGCTTCCTTGAGCGCCTTACCACTCCAGTCTTCCATGATGCGCACTGGCGCAAACGCTCGACCAGAGACTATAAAAGTACCCGAAGCAAGCGTTCCATTTTCCACAATCACCGTTGCTGTGTTTCCTCGCTTACTATCCATTCGGCCTTCAATGATGACACCAACTGCCGGTGCGCTCGGGTCACCCGTGAGTTCTGCAAGTTCTGCAGTTAGGAGTAGTACGTCGAGAAGCTCATCAACGCCCTCACCTGATTTTGCAGAAATAGGAACATACGAAATGTTTCCACCCATTCCTTCGATATAAATACCATTTTCAATGAGGCTTGACTGCGTCCGCACGAGATTCGCATTTGGCTTATCAATCTTGTTGATTGCAACGATATACGGAATACCCGTTTTTACAATGCATTGGAGTGCCTCAAGCGTTTGCGGCATTACCCCGTCTTCTGCAGAAACAATGAGAATTGCGATATCGGCAACATCAGCGCCACGAAAGCGCATTTTCTGGAAGGCCTCGTGTCCTGGAGTATCGAGAAACGTAATCTTCTTCTGCACACCTTCCTTTGTCGTGTGCTCAACGACATACGCAGAAAGATGCTGGGTGATGCCTCCCACTTCTGAATCGACGACATTTGATTTCCGAATATAGTCGAGAAGCGTTGATTTCCCATGATCAATATGCCCCATGATTACGACAACGGGAGGTCGGGGCACGATCAATTCTTTGGTTTCTTTTTTCTTTGGCATAACGTTATGAGACGGCTTGGAGATGAGGAAATGAAAAACGCCTCGTAAGGCGGAGCTGTCTTTGAAGCCGAGTATAGCAGAGATTTCTCACACTGTCGTGGGGGAATGGGCATGTACGCAGTCTGATATTTACACATTCCCGGCTCCATGACATTATGCGCGTATGACGTTTTGGGACAACATACGATCTATTTTTGTGGAAAAGAGCACGCACGAGAAACGTATATACCTCGACTACGCTGCGGCTACTCCAATCCGCAAAGAGGTTTTAGAGGTTATGCAGCCTTTTTTTACCGAGCAGTTTGGAAACGCGAGTGCAATTCATGCGGAGGGCATATCTGCGAGGAAGGCAATTGAAAGTGCACGTAAAGAGCTCGCAACAGTCCTTAAAATTAGAAAAGAGGATGTGATCTTTACATCAGGAGGTACTGAATCGAATCATCTGGCGCTCAGTGGATGCATTGAGTGGATACACCTAAATGGTGGGCGTGCGTATGCCGATATGCACATCGTGACAACGGAAATTGAGCACCCGTCTGTTCTTGAGGCAGTGAGCACGCTTCAAGCGAAAGGAGTGCGTGTCACGTATCTTCCTGTTACTGAAGAAGGTTTGGTGGAACAGGAGGTGTTCGAGAGCTCGCTTACTACAGAGACGGTTCTCATTAGCATTGCGTATGTAAATTCTGAAATTGGAGTCGTGCAAGACATAAAGCGGCTCACACGCGGAGTGCGTGCATATGAGCGAGAACACGGCACGTCAATTCTTGTTCATGTAGATGCGAGCCAAGCACCGCTTTGGTTACCGTGCCAGCTAGATCAGCTCGGTGTGGAGATGATGACACTCGACGCAGGGAAGTGTTATGGGCCAAAGGGAGTTGGGGTCCTCGCATTTCGACATGGAGTCAAGATGGAAGCCATGCAGCGGGGTGGATCCCAGGAATCAGGCCTCCGAGCGGGTACGGAGAACACCCCCTTCATCATTGGTGCAGTGGAAGCGTTTACAATTGCACAAGCCTCATGGAAGGAACGGAGCGTTCGAGTGGCCAAGGTTCGAGATTTTTTCATTTCAGAACTCCTTCACACTGTTTCTGGTTCAATACTGAATGGTCCATCTACAGAGCGAGTCGCTAATAACGTGAATATTTCTATTCCAGGCATTGATACCGAGTTTGCAGTCGTTGTACTTGATTCGATGGGTGTTGCGGCTTCTACTAAGAGCGCCTGTGCCGGAGGGGATAGCGGAGGGTCTACGGTGGTATTTGCGCTCCATAAGGACATTGCACGAGCGGCTTCGACAATGCGATTTTCGCTCGGAGAAACAACGGTACAAAGTGACGTAGCGAAGGTCGTTCGTATCTTACATGGGCATGTACACAAGATGCGTGCCTTCCACGAAACCCACACACCTAAGGTTTGACTTAAGATAAAAACATTGTATTATTGGGTTATTACGCGAAGTTCGCGAATACGGCCTCTTTGGATCGCGGTTCTTTCGTAGTTTAAGTAATAGAACGTCATGCCAAATTTTCAGAATTTTACATCCCGTGCAAAAGAAGCCATTCGTAAAGCACACGAACTCGCCATTGAGCGAGGTCAAAATCATGTCAGCCCAACGCACCTACTTGCTGCCCTTGTGATGCAGGACGAGAATACGGTGATCTCACTTCTCGATCGTCTTGATATCGATGTCATTGCATTTACTGACCTCCTCATTGAGGCACTTGAGAATCCTGGAATGAATCAGACCATCTCTCAGTCGTATCAACTGTATCTCACCCCAGACCTCGCTCAAGCGCTTGAACAATCGGGTCGGATCGCGCAACAGTTGAACGACTCATATGTAGGAGTGGAACATCTCTTCCTTGCACTTCTCGAGTACCCAGGACCTGCAGTTGAAGTTATTCAGCGTATGGGTATTGATAAACGACAGGTACAAAACGCGCTCAAAGAAGTGCGTGAAAATGCTGTCGAGGATGTACAGACACCCAAAAAATTTCGAGCGCTTTCGAAGTATGCTCGCAACTTAACAAAGCTCGCACAGGAAAATAAACTCGATCCGGTTATCGGTCGTGATATGGAAATCCAGCGCGTGATTCAAATTCTTTCACGTCGTACTAAAAATAATCCAGTCCTCATTGGTGAGGCGGGTGTAGGAAAGACGGCGATTGCAGAAGGTTTAGCTAGTGCAATTGTGCAGGGAAATGTTCCTGAATCAATTAAAGGAAAGGAGATTCTTTCACTTGACCTCGGACTCCTCGTAGCGGGAACAAAATTCCGGGGTGAGTTCGAAGAACGCCTTAAGACAGTCATGAAAGAAGTTGAACAAGCACACGGCGAGGTTATTCTTTTCATCGATGAGCTTCATACGATTGTGGGTGCGGGGCAAGCAGAGGGGTCAATGGATGCTTCAAATATGCTGAAGCCTGCGCTCGCACGGGGTGAACTTCATGTCATTGGCGCAACGACACTCAAGGAGTATCAGAAACATATTGAGCGAGATCCGGCGCTCACACGACGATTCCAGCCAGTTCATGTTAATGAGCCGTCGACTGAAGATGCAATTGCGATTCTTCGTGGTGTGGCTGAGAAGTATGAAATTTTCCATGGCGTACGCATTACTGATGACGCAATTATTTCAGCGGTAAATCTTTCAAGCCGGTATATTACCGACAGGTTCCTTCCTGATAAAGCAGTAGATCTTGTTGATGAGGCTGCGTCTGCACTTCGTATTTCGCTCGAAAATAAGCCTGAGGAACTCGTCATTGCAGATCGTGCAGTGCGACGACTTGAAATTGAGAGGGAAGCACTCAAGAAGGAAGAAGAAGTTTCTGAACACCCACAGAAGATAAAGGCGCGTCTTAAAGAAATTGAGCGCGAGATTGGGGAACTTAAGCAACGCACTTCAGCACTGGAAACGAAGTGGAATAACGAAAAGGACGCGGTTAATGAGATTCGCGAAATGAAGAAAGAACTTGAAGAGCTTAGGCTCGAGGCTGATTCTGCGGAAGCGACTGCTGATCTTACCAAGGCTGCAGAAATTCGGTATGCGACAATTCCAAGAACTGAAAAGGACCTTGAAATGAAATCATCCAAATTAAAAAAGCTACAGCGTACGAGGCGTCTCCTTAAGGAAGAGGTGACTGAAGAAGATATTGCTTCCGTGGTCTCTCAGTGGACAGGAATTCCCGTTGCTAGAATGCTGGAAGAGGAAGCGAAAAAGCTTTCACGTATGGAGGAAGTCTTAACCGAGCGTGTGGTGGGGCAGAAAGAAGCGGTAAAGCGTATTAGTGATGCGATTAAGCGCTCACGGGCAGGTATTGCTGACCCGAACCGTCCTATCGGTTCATTCCTTTTCCTTGGCCCTACGGGAGTTGGTAAGACTGAACTATCTAAAGTCCTTGCTGAATTCCTCTTTGATGATGAATCAGCGCTTGTGCGCATAGACATGAGTGAATACATGGAGAAGCATTCCGTTTCGAAGATTATTGGTTCGCCGCCTGGATACGTCGGTCATGAGGAGGGTGGAGCAATTACGGAACGAGTTCGTCACCGACCGTACTCGGTCATTCTTTTTGACGAGATTGAGAAAGCCCATCCAGAAGTCTTCAACATTTTGCTTCAGGTGCTTGATTCAGGACACCTCACTGATGCAAAGGGTCGCAAGGTGAACTTCAAAAATACAGTCATTATCATGACGTCAAACATCGGTGCCGAACACATTGACCGGATGTCGAAATTTGGATTCACCAAGAAGAGCGACGATGCGAGTCAGTATGAACAGGCGAAGACGAAGGTGCAGGAGAGCCTTAAAAACTTCTTCCGTCCGGAATTTCTCAATCGCCTTGATGAAGTTATTATCTTCGACATTCTTTCTGCAGAGACTATTCGAAGTATTGTCGAGATGCAAATTAAGATGGTATGGGAGCGCCTCGCTGCAAAGGAGATTGAGTTAACAGTTACCCCTGAAGTTATCGATTATATTGCTAAGGAAGGGTATGATCCAAAGTTTGGCGCGCGTCCCCTAAAGCGTGTCATTCAGTCGAAAATTCTTACACCCGTTGCCTCTATGATGGTGGGTGAGGGAATCCTTCAAGGAGGTATTGTTTCAGTCTCAATGAAAAAAGATGAGCCGTATTTCGATGTAAAACGAAAGGGTAAAGGGACTCAGAAGAAGCAGGCGGCAAAAAAGACGGTAGTGGCATAAAGAAAACCCCCGGGCGCAGCCCGGGGGTTTTCTTTATGTATACTTTCTTATTACTTCATTACACTCACTGATGCAGTTCCACTATTTCCTCGCGCATCATATGCTTTTGCAGTAATGGTATGAGAGCCTCCTGTAATCTTTCTGTGCTGGAAGCGGTAGCTATACGGAGCTGAAGTATCAGACCCTATCAGTGCATCATCAAGATAAAACTCTACTTTCTTAACGCCTACATTATCTGAGGCAGTTGCAGAGAGTGTGTAGCTTTGACCAGTGAGTATCGCTCCATCAAGTGGTTGTGCTATCTGCACAACGGGTGCTGTAATATCCGCACTGTATACGATGTAAGTAGCTCCTGCAGAACCCTCGAGGCCGTTCCACGTTCCTTTTACGGTGAATGGGTACGAACCATCTCCTGTGCCACTGAGGGGAGAAACCACGAGCGAGGTGGTTGCCGTAGCACCCGACTGCAAAGTTGCAGAATTGGGAGAAAAGACGCCATTCCATCCTATAGGCAATATAGATGAGAGGGCTATCATTGCTGGTTCGCAACTAGCAGAATTGGTGTTCTCTACACTTACACTGTACGTTGCGTTCCCGCTTCCCTGACCACTTTGACTTCCTGGTGTAATGGTGACGAGGGGACTTCGTTGGGTGCAGGCAGGTGTACCAAAGGCAACTTCCACAGTCGCACCAGACGCACCTTCTGAGATTGTGGTGAATGTAAGTCCTGCGAGTGGATCACTATATGTTTGTCCGACGTCAAGAATCCAGTCAGAGGCAGAACTCTGATCAAGTTCGACGAGAGATACTGATGAGGGGGATGTTGGGCGCGCTGTGTGGAGGATGACTGCTTTCGCTACACTACCATCAAACCCAAGACCCGCACGGTACTCAAGATAGTAATACGTATTGGTGAGCGAATCTTTAAGCACTTTAAATCCTTTGACAGAGCCGTCTGCAGTTTCATAGGGTGAGAGGGTGTATGCGCCACTCTCGGTCACGGTTTGGAGAGGGGGAGATATACGATAATTCAACCAACCCAAACGCTCCTTTTGAAATGCATTAAAGTGGGCGCTTCCTCGACCCATGATGTCGAACCCATCTCCGTACTCCCAATCACTACATGTCTGACCATCACAAGGAAGGGCGCGTGAGTGATAGAGACCAAAGTTGTGTCCCATTTCGTGGCCAATGACTGGAAGTGTGAAGCCCCATTTTGCATGAATCCATGAATCCGAAGGAGTACCCCCTACCATTCCCATACCCCACCACGAACACGTGTTTTGAGGGAACGCATACACAAAGCGACTGTAGTTTGAAAGGGAGTACCCGGCTTTTGTAGCTTCCTGTTTTGCGTATGTCCTAATTGCAGCATAATCACACACAGAACTTTGAAGTGGAATCGTGTGCCAACCCGTTACATCGGCTGCATTTCCAACTGGAGTAGTGGCCAGGAGGGACGTTTGACCGTACGAATTTTCAAAATCAAAGTCACTGGTCGTTTTCATTGCAGTCTGTGCTTCTGCTTGTGTAAATGGCTGTGACGAAGGAGCATCACTAAAGTTCACCAAAATGACAAGTGTTTTAAGTTGACCCGTCGTATTCGCAAGGACTGTTGGTGTGCTCCCGAGGAGAGAAACTTGTGATTCCCCGAGCGCAGCAAAGGTGTCATCAATGCGCACTCCTTTAATGCGCACATGGTCTCCTGTAGTGAGCGCAGGAGCTTTCTCTCCAAAATATACAGCAACTTTTTTTCCATTCGTGTCAGTAAGGTTGTAGAGAAATTGTGATTTCTTTTCATGTACTTTTTCATGCTGCGGTCCCATTCCATCAATCCCATCTACATGGAAAACCTCAACTGTTCCTTCAATTTCTTCCTCTATTTCAAGAAATGCTTGGATTTCTGAGGGCATCTGTGCAGCAACTGAAGCGGGGAGGATGCTAAGGAGTGGAGAGAGATTTGGTTTTGGAAGTCCTTGTGCGGTGATTGCACTTGCGTGCTGAGTTTCATCCTCGAGGATATCGGTTGAATCAAATATCGTAATCTCCGCAAGAAGTAGTGCTTTACGCTCTTCAGCAATGCGCGTGGCTTTTGCAAGTAGCATCTCTCGTTCAGAGCCTGTCGCGATACTGTACTCTCCCACTGTGACGAGGAGCTCGTTCGTGAGGGATTCAAGTGTGGATGCCTGCTGTATTGTTACAGGAAAGATCGAAAAGGACATATCCTCAGTCGAAATATCAGAAATGATGCTCACGACCGCGGTTGTAACAAGGACACCGACTACAATGAGCGCAAGCACATGGTGGAAGCTCCGTCGCGGATCGCGGTGATATTTGCAGTAGGGGGTGTGCCGTGGTTTTGGTTGTAAGTCTGAATCCTTCATGACAAATACATTATAAGTAAATCGCTCTTATAGTATACGGGACGCACCTCTCTGTTTTTGTCCTGTGCACAGATTATGAAGATAAAAAATGCCGCCCGTATTCTCGGGCGGCTCTGATGACTTACCCTTCAGTGCACAAAGAGCGGAATGTAGATCGTCACTTTGTCCTCACTGCAAGCGCGGAAGCGACAGCTTTGGATTTCGGCCACGTGCACAACAAAGTTGAGCGACACGTCTTCCCCGGTATCTTTTTGGTAGCCGTGGAGCATGTAGGTGCCGTACTCGCCTTCCGTCATGGTGAACGGTCCCTGGAGTTCCCACATGAGTGCGTAGTACCGCTTTGTCTTGTTCTCACAAACCCAGACCGTCTCGGGGTGCATTGAAGTGTGTGCACGGAGTGCTCCAATGTGATCTGCACCTACTGCATGATGCGTTCTCTGAAGTGTTTCAGCATCCATGAAATTCCTCCTGTTCTGTAGTGGATTGTCCGTTACCACTTTAGCATCTTTGGTTCTGAGTTCAATAGACCTTAGATCCAATTTTGATAGAAAAACCACGTGTGTCTAAGGAATTCGGACTGATGGATATTCCTCTTTATATGTAATACAGCTGTGCGTGCCGTGGATGAGCCGAAAAAATACCTTCATTCGTATGTCATAATAGTTTTAGGCTTATTACTATAACCCTATACTAATTTAATATGCTGTTGCTACTAACTATTGGTTTCTTATATCTCTTTTTCTCGCACACCAATTTAAGTACAAAAGTTCGAGAGCTTGAAGAAAAGATTGCTCGAGAAAAGCGAAGTGTGGCGCCACAAGCGGTACAGCAGAGCGGGATACCACCTATACAAGTAGCGCAATCAGCGTCGGTGTCTCCTAGTGTGGCGCCTACCTCCGCTCCAACTCGGCTCGACCCTATTATACCTCTACAGACACCTCAAGCTGTGCCTCAGCCTCACGTTCCTACTCCACCAAATCCCCTCATTGAGTGGCTTTCTGAAAATACACTCATCAAAATTGGGGCACTCTTGTTTTTCCTCGGAGCGGTATGGTTTGTGAGCTATGCTATTTCGGAGGGGTGGATTAGCCTACTCATGCGTATTCTTCTTGGCATCTCGCTCGGTATCGGAGTATTGGCTGTGGGGTGGTGGCGAAGGAACGTGGAGGAAGAGCAGTATCTTGTTCTCACAACTCTTGGAGTGGGGATTATCATTGCGAGCATCTACGCTGGGCAATTCTTGTACAAGCTGTTTCCGATCTCATTTGCGCTTTCTCTTGTCATTCTGACGATTGCCTATGCCGTGTGGGTGAGTGTGCAGGCAAAGCGTGAGTGGCTCTGCGTACTCGCAGCCGTCGCTGCACTCACTGCGCCAATTCTTGTAAACGCTTCCATAACAGTTCCGTCGCTCTTCCTTTTGTACCTACTCGCGGTAACGTGCGCATTCCTCGGTGTGGTTTTTCTCACAAACTGGCGAACGGTGACCCTGGCACTACTCGTAGGTACCAGTTTCTTTCTCTGGGCAGTATTTCTACAGGAAAGAATGCAACCCGGAATGCTCTGGCTCTTCGTAATTGTATTTACGCTTGTGTTTTACGTAGCAAGTTCGGTGAGTATGTATCGGAATAATAAAGTCGCGAGCGTAGACATTCTTACCCTGGGTATTTCAATCGTTGCCTTTGTGGGGTGGACCCACGCGCTTGTCGTCATTGATGGGCTTGCAACATTTGTCGCTGCTCTCATTACCTGTCTGACCGGATACATGCTCTATGCAGCAGGGAAGTCAGAGAAATTAGTCAGTGTGTATGCTGGCATGTCCACGATCCTTCTTCTTGTTGCGACCGCGTTCACCTTCGAAGGATACACGCTCACCATGGTGTATACGCTTGAGGTGGCTGTGGCACTCATGCTCTCAATGCATTTGCGACTTCCTCAAAAAGCCACCATTCTTACCGCATGTGCTTTTGCATTACCGCTGCTTACATCCACGTACGATATTATTGCGCCCGAGTGGAATGTAGGTGTCACTCATGGTTCAGCAATAGCGATATACACGATCGTCCTCGCGACCGCTCTGGTGAGCATGTACGCAATTTCCCAATCAAGGAAGACAAACGAATCACTGTACCAAGCGATTGGTGGAGTATTCGGATTTGTATTCTGGCTGTACGCATGTCTCTGTGCTTGGCTCGTCTGGGGCAGTCTTTTCTCGGGAGGGGCAGCGCTCACGCTGCAATACGTTTCGTGGGCGGTCATAAGTGTACTCATGCTCACGTACGTGGTTGGAATGCGACTCCCGTCCGCATGGCAGAGCTTAGTGTTAGTCAGTTTTGTTCTACCGCTCCTTGTCTCTATCAATTCAATCTGGGATGTGTCCTGGAAAACGTCGGCGAGCCACCCAGCGGCGTTCGGGTTGTACTTCATGACACTTCTCACCCTAGGTCTTGCATTGTGGGGAATCGGGAGGGGACTTCGTGCTACTGAAAAAGACACGCTCCTCATGGGAGGTGGATGGATGATTATATTTTGGTTGTATGCACTCACGACACTTTCACTTCTGTGGAGTGCAATATTTCAGGATCTGGAAATCGCCAATGTCCTTCGCTATGTGTCGTGGGGTCTTGTGAGTTATGCACTCGTTCAAGGCGCGCTGCATTTCCGTGTACCGACCACTTGGCTCGTCACTGCACTTCTCTCGTTCACGCTGCCGGTCCTTGCATCATTGTCGTCATTTACGAGCTACGCGTGGGCTGGTTCCTTCACGCATGCAGCAGCAATTGGTCTCTATACCCTCACTACACTCTTGCTGCTTACCGCACTTTCTCTTTCTCGCAATCGTGTGGCGTATCATGGAGATCAGGTACTTCTCACGGCTTCAATTCCGCCACTTTGGGTACTCACCGGGTTATACCTCATCGCACTCGTATGGCGTATTGCGCATGCTGTTTTTCTTTCGCCGGACGTCGCTGTTTCAGTGGCACTCTTCGTGTACACCGTTACGGGCCTCGCACTCTATTCTTTGGGAAAATCGCACCACATGGAACATATTCGGTATGCGGGGGTCTTGTTACTAGGGGGAGTGGTCGCACGCCTTCTCATTATTGATGTCTGGAATATGGAGATGCTCGGCCGAATTGTGACCTTCCTCGGAGTAGGGTTCCTGTTCATTCTTACTGCGCTCTTCGAAAAACCATTTAAGAAAGTAGACAATGAGGAAAAACCTGCTGGTGAGAATCTGCAGTAGGTTTTATTGGCAGGATAATCGCACATAAACGAAAAACAGCTCCAGCGACGGAACTGTTTCCGTACACTGAAGCTGTACCTTACTTCGCGGGCATCCAAACCCAGAACAAACCTACCGGAACCATCATTACCCGTCCTTTTCTGAGCATGGCCGATAGACTGGTAAATTTCATGGCTCCCCGAGCACCTAGGATGTTGAAAAATGCTAATGCAAATAGCACACCGAAGGTATCGAAACTCATCCACCCAAAGTATGTTTGGAAACCGTCATCAACGAGAGTAGTAAACCACTGCAAGGTAAATAGATCGATCACCGGGAAGGCAAGCAAAAACCAGGCGCCACCAGAGGCATACGAGAAGATCTCAAACGCAATGATTTCTCGGCTGCCTGCTAGTCTGTTTATGATAGCTGTGGATCTCTCAATCCCGTGTGTACGTTTGAGATAAACATAGAAAATCAGAAGAGCTGCAGTAACTACGGAATATAGACTTGCAAAGAAGCAGACAAAGAAAAACATTTTTTCTCCTGTTCAGGGTTGTGGGGTGAGTCGTAGAATTCAAAAAGCTACCTTGCTCTTAGTATTAAATCATTTTTTTTTTATAAAAGTCAATAACGTTGAACCTCAAATCCCGTCTCACTAAAAAAGCCTTGTAAAACAAGACTTTTCCAAGTGTGCGCCGAACTGGAGACGGTTTAAACCTCATGTTAATTTAAAACGAAAAGAGGTCTATAAGAAGACGGGGTTTAACTCACCCGAAACCCTGGGTTCTATTCCAGATAGCGGTCTGCTTCAGAAAAATCATCCCATCCTTCTTCCGCCTCACCGCCTCGTTGTATAGCATCAATCCCTTCCGCGTATTCATCAACCTCTATTCTCCATTGGTCAACACCTTTCTGTACTCTGCCGCTTTTAATCTTTTCACAATTTTCTACGACTTCCGGCTGGCTTCTAGCACTTGCAAACAGGGGATCGTCGAGCAAGTCACAGAGTCCATCGCCAAACTGAACCATCTTGTCCATATTTCCACCCATGGTGTCACCAAATTTTTTCAAGCCTGCTTCATCGAAGGACTCGATACCAACCATGCTCGTTACACCAACCCCAAGCATTTCCATGATAACTGTTGAATTGTGTCGTAAGAGGGGATCTGTACTTGCGGTGTCTTCACGAACGCGTCCAGTGGAATCATCGAGTGTTAAACTCGCAATAATATCATCGGAAAGTCGACTTGCGATTTCTGCTCCTGCGCTCCCAGTATCGTCAAGTCCGAGTGCTTGCATTTGCTGCAATACTTCAACTGCATCAATAAGCGGACGATCTGCCTCCCTGTCCACCAACCGAGCGCGTTCAAGGAGGAGCTTCTCTGCTCGAATTCTGCATGTCTCCTCCACAGCGGTATACCCGCCTGCGGCAGCAGCTTGCATAGCAATCATGGCGTCTTCATAGGTTGTTTGAGGAAGGTTGCAGCGAAATTGCAAATATCCATCGAAAAGTTCATAGGCATGCGCTTTAGAAATCAGACTTACGCTATCACTGAGACTCTCTTCAAGCTTAATAGCCAAATAGAGTTCATTTAACTCAGGTTCTTCTTGATTCAAAACTAGGGCAACTTCTTCTTTTAGTAGTTTTGTTTCTTTTGCAGTTAAATCTGTAAGATTAGTAAGTCCAGCGTCGAGCGTAGTGAGTCTGTCATCTCCTTGCGAAAGAGTTTCTTTTGCAGCGGCAGTTCCGAGTGTTGCGTCATCACTCACTCCGTACCAACCGCCGGTAGTAATCAAACCAGGCATATAGTTTTTCACAACGAGTGCACGTTGTGTGGCGGCAAGTCCTATTTCACCCGTGTCGCTGTGATAGCTGAGCACATATGGTCTTGTTTTGTACGCCTTGCTTTCAGCTAAGCGCCAGTTAAATGAGAGGGTAACCGGTTTGGTAAACGCAATATTCTCAGGTTCAACTTTTACACCCGACCGTAGGCCTGTTGTGCTCGGTTTGAGTGGTGTAAGGGTAATTTCCGTATCAACTGCTAGGGCGCCAGCAGGGACTTTCAAAACAGTAACGATGCCGTTTTCGTCAACTGCTCGCACGATGCCACCTTCTGTGGCTGTGATACGCGCTGATTGTGCAAGGCCTTCATGTAAAGCTGGCTCCGAGATTTTAGAAATAGCTTTCGAGGGTGATTGTAAGGCGCCAGACGAGTAGCTTTGATACAAAAACCACACAGCTCCGACTACGAGTATGACTCCAATTCCTATAAAGATTTTCTTACGCCCACCAGTGCTCGAATTTTGCATACCCAATTAACGCTAATATGTTAGTGAATTAATAAGAATCTAATTCAGTATACAAGATGCCCTCATCAAAAAATGCTCACAGTGGGTAATACAGCAGTCGAAATAGGTATATTGAGAGGGGGAGGAAAAACGCCCAAGATTGAATATTTGAGCTGATATACTTATGAAGAACTCTATAGTAGATAAATTTTTACATGTCACAAAAACTAATTATTGGCATACTGGGCGCAGTTATCCTTGCTGGAGGCGGTGTTTGGTATTATCAAACAAATATAGCGGAAAAGAGTGATGCTACGGGGGTAAAAAACAGCACTCGAGTTGAGGCTGAAGAAGAGAGCGGTGGCATCTTCGGTGCCATTAAAAGCGGCTCAGAGAGTTTTGGAGATATTCTCAAGGGAGGCGCTGCACAGGAGTGTCGTTTTTCGGGTACTGATCCTGAAACAAAGGAATATGGAGAAGGAACTATTTTTATTGACGGGGAAAGTTTCCGTATGGAAGCAAATACAAACGCGGATGGCGTAGAAACGGAAGTCAACATTATTACGCATGAAAAGGTAATGTACATGTGGTCCTCCGACGATGAAGAACAGGCAGGGATCAAACTTGATTTGAGTATGTTTGAGGATATGGAAAGTGAGGAGAAGCCTGAATCGCCAATTGATTGGCTCAAAGATCCGGAATCAAACGTTAAGTATGAATGTAAGGGCTGGTCAGTTCGACGTGACAGTTTTGAGCCACCAAAGGATGTAGTATTTACTGATATGTTTGGGGCAATGGGTGCAATGTTTGGTGGCATGATGGAAGGCGGGGTAGAGGCAGGGATGAATGGCGACTTAGAAGATCAGGGTGATGACTGGAGCTATTAAAGCAAAGTAATCTCTCGCAATAGAAGACCTTGAGCAATATACAAAAACTGCTGATAAGAATCAGCAGTTTTTGTATATGTGCGCCGAACTGGAGGAGGTTCGAACCTTGTGCATGGTGTAAATCAGTATCTTACATATTGTTGAAGAAGAACGTATCACGTTCTCTCGCAGAGGCAGAATTAGTACCCGACACAGTCACCATGATGAAGGCGCGAGTCACAAAAAAGTATGCATGACGAACAATATACACTGGAGGGAATGCACTATTGCAAATAATTTGCGTTAGTGTATTATCAAAAATAATGACGCATACACACAAAGTAATAGACGTAAGTGAGATTCTTCGTGAAAAGGGATTTCGTCTAACAGTAGGACGCCTTAAACTACTCTCCCTTTTGGAACGTTCAGGAAAGCCGCTTTCAATTCAAAATATCGTATCAAGCTGGAAAGGAAAGATCCCAGATACAGCCACTCTCTACCGCTCTCTTACTGATCTCAGTGCAGCAGGAATTGTACGGCGCATTGACCTCAACACCGGTGTAGCCCACTTTGAATACACGCCAGAGCGTCCACATCACCATCATGTGGTATGTACGGGATGCGGACGCATTGAAGAAATTGAGGAATGTTCGGTGGATTTTTTGCAGAAGAAGATCGTTCGCGAATCAACCCAATTTACAAAAATAAATACCCACAATCTTGAATTCTATGGAGAATGCATTACGTGTGTACCAGCTTAATTAGAATTTCATGATTACCGCATATGCACTCATAAGTGTTTTCATCATTAGTCTGATTTCGTTTGTTGGGGTTGTGGCACTCGTACTTAGAAAAGAGTTACTAAGCAAAAGTATTTTCATACTGGTGAGCTTAGCGGTGGGCGCCCTACTCGGAGATGTGTTCGTTCATATAATTCCCGAAACATATGAGCAAATGAGTGATCCAACAGTCATTTCCTTTTTGATCATCGGAGGTATTCTCATTTTTTTTATACTCGAGAAAGTTCTGCACTGGCATCACCACACGTTGGAGCACGCCGAAGAACACGCCCATCCAATTGGGAAGATGGTGCTCCTTGGAGATGGAGTCCATAATTTTATCGATGGACTCTTGGTTGCTTCGAGCTACATGATTTCTGTTGAAGTTGGAATTGCTACAACCGTTGCAGTAATTCTCCATGAGATTCCTCAAGAGATTGGGAATTTCGGTGTGCTCATTCATTCTGGGTATAAAACAGCAAAAGCGCTTTGGTACAACTTTCTCTCAGCCCTTGCCGCAATAGTTGGAGCTGGGGTAGCACTTGTATTCGGGAGCATTACTGAAGGATTTGCTCTGTGGTTGTTGCCTATTACTGCCGGTGGTTTCATCTACATAGCCCTTTCAGACTTAATCCCTGAACTCCATAAGGATCGTCGTCTCGATCAAGGAGCGTTTCAAGTTGTAGCTATCTTGGTTGGTGTGGCGTCAATGGTGGCGTTACTTGCTTTGGAAGGATAAATTTCATAAAACTCCTATATTGAAAGTAACTTCTTTTAAATTGGTGCGCCGAATTGGAGGCGGTTCGAACCTTTTGCCTGGCTTCACGTTAATACCACGTAGAAGAGGATAGTATCTGTTGTGAGAAGGGATGAAACCTCATTAATCAAAAGATCGTTACTGATTTTATAAAATTATTATTTTCGTGGAAAATAACCAAAAGAACCTGGGACTTGGTCTAATTCTAATTATGCTATTAGTCTTGGGTTTAGTTATATATTTAGTCGTCCGCTTCAAAAACAAAGATCTGTCCCCGGTGACTGAGCCTGTTGCTACTACCACCACATTGGTTACCGCATCAGTAATATATAGTAATTCTGATTTTGGATTTAATTTTTCATTACCTGATAGCTGGCGAGTATATTCAATTGTTCAGGATACCTGGGAAGGGAATCCCCTAGTATCTACGGGTACTGCTCAAACGGGACCCAAGTTATTAATTCGGAACCCAAACTGGACCTCAGCATTGCCGTATGAGGATATTCCAGTAATGGTTTTTACTCTTGAACAATGGAATTCATATGTAGCTGAGGATTTCGCGGTATCAGCTGCTCCTGTTAGAGCAACTGAACTTGGAAGAAATAACCTCTACGTATTCGCTCTTCCTCCCCGCTGGAATTTTGACTACAGCGAAGGATATGAAGAGGCAGAGAACATTATAAAATCGAAGCCACTAAAAGCATTTAGTATCCAAAACAATTAACAAATGAATAATAAAATAATATTTGGAGTCGGAGGAATTGTAGTTGGTTTAGTATTGGCCAGTGTATTTGGACCAAGAATGTTTTTGGGACCAATGGGTGGAAATGTTGGAATGATGAATAGCAATCGAAATGTTCAGAATACAGAGAATACCCAAATGATGGGAAATATCGACAAGCATTTCATTGAACAAATGATTCCACATCATGAAGGTGCAGTAGCAATGGCAAAAATGGCACTCGAAAAGTCAAATCGTCTTGAAATCAAAACGCTCGCTACTGCTATCATCGATAGCCAGACTAAGGAAATTACGGATATGCAGGGTTGGTATAAGGAATGGTTCGGGAAAGACGTTCCTAAAGGAAGTACAGGAATGATGGGAGGAGGAATGATGTCAGGCAGCGGGATGCATATGGGAGGACAAGAAGACATGGAGGCACTCGAAAATGCAACTGATTTTGATAGGGCGTTTCTTGAAGCAATGATCCCGCACCATCAGATGGCACTTATGATGGTGCGAATGCTTGAAGCAGGAACTAATCGTCCTGAAATGATACAACTCGCAAAGAACATTACGGTGTCACAGTCAAAAGAAATACAGGACATGCAAGAGTGGTATACGGAGTGGTACGATCAATAAAAATTGTCGAACTTAAGCCAAGCCTAACAAAAATAACCCCGATAAATGGGGTTATTTTCAAAAGTGCGTCGGGGTGGGTTCGGTGTCAGCTCACTAAGCATTTTCTTTCGCTTCACTCAGAAAATCCTAAGTGGCTCCTACCCGGACTCACTCGCAAGCTCGCTCCGTCTTTCGAACCCACCAAGACCAATTAAAAACACCTGGCATAAAACCAGATGTTTTTAATTGGTGCGTCGGGGTGGGTTCGAACCACCGTAGGGCGATGCCCGTCAGATTTACAGTCTGATGCAATTGACCACTCTGCCACCGACGCATGTATGTATTTGGACATTGATCTACTTCGAGCCCCATCTATACAGACTGGAAATCTGAAAGATTTACTAGCTCTGTCGCCATTGCGACTTAGTTATTGTGTTGCCGGCGGGCAACTCCTTAGCTAGAACGACCGCCGGGTTCGCGAAGCGACGGGAGTACAGTCTGATGCAATTGACCGCTCTGCCACCGACGCGAATTGTTGCCTGGAATTTCTGAATTTCAGACAGGCTCTACGGTACCATAAGTCACAGGATGATGAAAGTGTCAAAAGGTCGTGTGCTAAAATGCTGGGGTGAGAATCCTACTTTTGGCCTTTCTTTTCTCGGTGCCAGTTTTGGTATTGGGCTCTGGTGTAATACCTATAGTACCGTGCGATGGTGCGACGCCTGGCATTCTAGGAAAGGCATGCGGTGCGTGTGAGCTCGTTAAGCTTGGTAATAACATCATTAAGTTTCTTGTAACCATCCTCGCATTCGGAGGGGCAGTCATGTTCGCCTATGGCGGTATGCTCATGGCTATGTCTGCGGGAGACATGGGTAAGGTGGAGAAGGGAAAAGGGATCATGACGAACGTCGTAATT